>CAZDRM010000250.1:0-3158 GCA_964507745.1 uncultured Lachnospiraceae bacterium | reverse complement strand
ACATGAAACACATTGCTTTTTCCAGCATCCCTTTTATCATTCTTTTATCATTATCATTCTTTTATCATTATCATTCTTTTGTAATTATCATTCTTACATCTCTTTTATAGTTCTTCTTTTTCAATAAATTTTCCGTCTCTCCAGATTCTTTCCAAATCATAAAATAAACGGTTTTCTTTATCAAAAATGTGAATGACAATATCGCGGTAATCTACCAGTATCCAGTTTCCGTTATCGTATCCTTCAATCTGCTTTTTGATGATTCCCATTCGCCCCAGCTTCTCTTCTACGTTGTCGCATAAAGCCTGCACCTGGTTGCGGTTATTTCCCGATGCAATAATAAAATAATCTGCTAGGATGGAAACTTCACTGATATCAATTACTTTAATTTCTTCTCCTTTTTTATCTTCCAAAGCTTCAATTGCTGCATGGGCAATTTCCTTTGATGTAAATTTCTGACTCATATATTCTCCTTCCTGTGTCATTGGATTCATTCATGTTTTTCAGTTTGTTTATAATATTCGTAGGTTTCCCGGGTCAACATATCCACAGATGCACCCTTCTCTTTCAAGTAGGCAAGTGTATTCTGTAAAATCAAAATCATTGCTTTGTCCAGATTCTGAAAAGCTGTCCTGCGGATTTCAGAAAGTCCCGGAAGCATTTTTCTGTTAGGTTCAATATAATCCGCAATATAAATGATTTTTTCAAGCTCCGTCATGGCCGGTTTTCCCGTTGTATGATATTTGATTGCATTTAAAACGGCTTCATCCGTTACCTGATATTTTTCCTTAGCCCGTACCGCTCCCAATTTTGCATGAAGCAAATCAGGATTCCGGTCCTCGGCCTCATTTAAAATAATGCCATGTTTTTTGCATAGCTTATGCTTCTTTTCCGATGAAATACATTTTGCATTATCATGAAGCAGCCCTGCCAGATAAGCTTTGTACAAATCTGCTCCGTGTGCCATCGCAAGACCTACCGCAGTATAGGCAACGCCAATGGTATGGGTATAACGTTTTTTATCAAGTTCTTCGGATAATTGCTTTGATAATAGCTTTAAATAATCATCTTCCGTACTGAAAGTACACAAAAGGGGTTCCCTCCTCAATATAAATGATTTTGAAGAATGTAATCGGCTGTTTTTTTCGGGACCAGCTTCCTTATTCGGGAATCGGTATAAAATTCCTGCCTGATCTCAGTTGATGAAACAGCAATGGGAGGCATGGAAAGCAGCTGAATCCGGGCATCATATTTCTCCGTCAGCGTTTCCTTTTGCTTTTCCAGTTTTTCTATATCACAATCATCCCTTACTGCGGCCAAAATCACGGCATCTTTAAATATTTTTTCGGGATGCGCCCACTTCTCAATGGATAACAGAGAATCCGCTCCCAGAATAAAAAAGAATTCATCCCCAGGATACTGCTCCTTCAGTGTTTCCAAGGTCTGCCATGTATACGAATTTCCGCCGGTGTCAATTTCTATGGTAGAAAGCTTAAACGCGGGATTGTCCTCTATGGCAAGCCTTACCATGGCTGCCCGGCGCTCTGCCTCTGTCACAGTCCTATCATGCTTCATCCATGGAGTGTGATTGGGTACAAACAAAACAATATCAAGCTCTTTCTCTGTCAGAGCCTGTTCCGCCAGCTGCATATGACCTATATGAATTGGGTCAAAGGTTCCTCCTATAATGCCGATTTTGGACATAAATTCCTCCGTTTGCCATAAACTTTTTCCTTCATAAATTTCTTATTATTTACCGAACAGGTAATTTACTTAGGCAGTTCAATTTTTTTATGGTCTTTGCTTTCCTTATAAAGAACGATCTTTTTACCGATTACCTGTACTACCTGGGAGCGTGTTCTCTCTGCCAGGGCATGGGCAATTGCATTAGGATCATCCAGACAGTTTTTTAAAACGGTAATCTTAATCAACTCCCTGGTATTAAAAGCTTCCCCCACAGCTTCCGTCACTTCCGGCGTCAGGCTGGATTTCCCAATTTGGAAAATCGGTTCGATATTCATTGCAAGACCTTTTAAATATGCTCGTTGTTTGCTTGTCATGTTTTTCTCCGTTTTGCCGCAGAATAAATAACATATTCCCCTGCGGTAATCTTCAATTTTGTTTATTTTTCATAATCATTTACTTATAATAGTCGAATTTCAGCCCATACATACGGACCGTATCGCCTTCCTTGATGCCCAGTTCCTCCAGCTGATCCAGAATTTCGTTTTCCTTAAGGAATTTCTGGAAAAATACAAAGCCTTTTTCGCTGTCTAAATTGGTATAGCCCAGCATTTTTTCAATACGTGGTCCTTCCACCACATACTCATCTTCCGCTTCGTCATAAGTAACGCTAAAGGGCTCGTTGGAATACTGAAGAATTTCGTCCGGCACGATTTCCGCTTCAAATACAATAGGCGGTTCATTGATTTCCTCTAACATGCTTTTAACCGCAAATAAAAGCTCATTTAGCCCCTGTCCGCTGACAGCCGAAATTGGATACACCTGAATCCCTTTTGGCTCAAATTCATCCTTTAAACGCTTCACGGGGTCATTGTCGCCGTCATCATAAATAGCATCGGTCTTATTTGCCGCAATGACCTGAGGCCGTTTGGCTATTTCCTCGTTATATGCCGCCAGCTCTTTGTTAATGGCATAAATATCCTCTATAGGATCTCTTCCTTCGGTTCCCGCCACATCCACCATATGGATAATGACTCTGGTTCTCTCAATATGTCGTAAAAACTCATGACCTAAGCCTACCCCTTCAGAAGCCCCTTCAATCAGCCCGGGAATATCCGCAATGACAAATCCGCCGTCTTCCATATCCACAACGCCTAAATGGGGATTTAAAGTGGTAAAATGATAATTTGCAATCTTGGGTCTGGCATTGGTCACACGACTCAACAGGGTGGATTTTCCTACATTGGGAAATCCCACAAGGCCCACATCGGCAATGCATTTCAATTCCATCAGAATATTCAGTTCCTTGGAAGGCTGTCCCGGCTGGGCGTATTTAGGCGCCTGCATGGTGCTTGTAGCATAATGCTGGTTGCCGTTGCCCCCTCTTCCGCCTGTTAAGAGCACCATCCTGCGGTTATCGCCGGACATATCCGCAATAATCTGTCCGCTTTCCTCTTCCTTTAAAACGGTGCCTT
>CAZDRM010000249.1:0-3178 GCA_964507745.1 uncultured Lachnospiraceae bacterium | reverse complement strand
TTCCCCAGACGCCGGAAAGGATTCAGAAAATTACAGAAATGGCAAAGGATATTTTCCGCTTTGAGGCTAAGGTTCCGAAACAAAACATCATCTTCTTAGGGCAGGGAACGGAAAACGGCTCCGAAAATCCGGAAACCTATCAAAAACTGATTCTCAGATTAAGGGATATTGCAGGAGAAGAGAATTTTATTATCAAGCCTCATCCGCGGGGAGTTCATGATGATTTCCACGGAGCACTGCCGGTTTATGAGGATTCCTGTCCCTTTGAGTTAGCCATTGCTTCCGGCGCCATGGAGGAAAAGACTTTAATTTCCTTCTATTCCACCGCCTGCGTGGCAGGAAAACTGTTGTTCCACAGCAAATGCCGCATTATCTTCCTATATCCCTTGGCGGAGGATTCTTTTAACGAGAAGTGCGATTACGAGGACTATTTCAGTGCCTTTTCCAGATTATGTGAAAATGTGTATGTTGCCAGAAACTGGAAAGAAGTGGAGGCATTGTTGTAAATGCATCCACTTCTCTTTATAAACAGAATTAGTTGGTTTATACTCTTTTCACTTAAGCCTTTATATCCACGATACTGCCCGCCGTCTCTGTGGGATTCTTGGCACTGCCTGCCGCTTCTATCAGCTTTTCCTGCAATTCCGCCTGTTCTTCTTTTTTTACCTGACGTTTCTCTTCGAGTTTCTTTTCCTCAATTTTCTTCTGTTTCTTTTTCTCTAAAATTTTATCATACCAGCTGTCTTTCTTGTTTTTATCCAGAGAATATCTGTTGCGGTTTGTATCTCCTCCGCTTTCGGATACGCTCCATCCACCCAGACTGCCGTCAGCATTTATCATAAAGCCGAAAGATTTAATGGTGGCTCCGTTGTAGGTCTTATCAGGCATATTTTTAATCGCCTCGTTGCAGTCATAAATCAACGCCTCATATTCCATTCTCTTATCCGGGTCATTCTCCATTTGTTTTAAAATATTAGGCGCAATGCTGATATTATTCTTTCCTGTTCCGGAAAAGGGTTTTGTGCTGGTATTAAACTGAATATCCGGATATTTCTCAGATAATTTGTCCAGCATAGAGCTTTCCTTTTTGTCGTCAGAACAGGTATTTTCATTGACCTTTGATTTTGCATAGTTATATGCTGCCTCCGATACCCAGCTGTTTCCTACTTTTACTGCCATGTGTTCATCCTCCTTGATATTGAATTTTGAAGTCCTTTTATTGTTACGCCTTTATATCCATATTCAGGCCCGTAACTCCTGCATTGTCCTTATCAGTTTTAGGAACAACCGCATTTTCATCATCTTTGTCAATGACTGCCACGCCTTTCCATTTATCGCCAAACTGCTCCTTGCCTGCTTCGTCCAATTTCTCCTGCAATTTTTCCTTTTCTTCCCGGCTTGCCTGACGCTTTTCTTCAAGCTCTGCTTTTTCCCGTTTCTTTTCCTCATTCTGCTTACGGATTTTCTCTGCATTTTCGGACATGGTTTGTAAATGGGACTTCTTATTATCTTTTTCTACTATTCCCCATTTACTAATCCCACCATCTTTATCAATTACCCATCCACGCGCTACAACATGCCAGCCTTTGGCAGCTTGTGCACGATCCTCTTGTGCATCCAATTTCTGCATATCTGCAAGGTAACTCTCATACTCTTTCTCTAATTTGGGATCATTTGCCATTTTGGACAAAAACTGCGGGGAGATTGCAACATTTACGGTTGAGTTAGAACCATATTTCATTCCCTTAGAATAATTGGCAGCTAGAATGCTGTAATTGCCGTACTTCTTAGAAAGATATGATAATTCATCTGCCGCTGTCTTTCTTGTAGTATTGTCTGTTTTGGCTCCAGCGGCTGTTGTATTCTTAACCCCTTGGGTTTTTGCATCATAGGCAGAAATTGCTTTTTCCGCTTTTACAATCAGCTCTACAAACCTTTTACCAAATTTTTCGCCATCATTATTATGATTAAGTCCATGCTCAAGAATCTGCTGCATCAAATCATCTAATTCATTACAAACATCAGGAGCTTTTTCCTTTAAAGTATCATGCCAGCTTCTATTGGTATTGATTTCGTCATCTTTAGAAACCCTGCGATATGTACCTTCAAGCTGCGTTACCATATCATCCGGAATTACCCGCTGTTCCGATGTCTTAACCATAATTTTATCAAGATCGGGACCATGACCGCTTTTCTTGCTCTCTACCAGAGCAGCCATTCCGTTACCTGAAAACTCCACGATTGTATCATCGCCGTACTGTGCAGAAATAGCTTTCATTGCCTGCAATGTTTCTTCCCTGCTCATTTTATCCATTACCTTATTGCCATGTTCATCAGTTGTGTTAAACTCATAGCGGACAAGTTTATCCTTCCCTTTCCCGCCTGAACCATATTTTTTTATCGGCTCTGTTCCCTTGTAAAACCGCTCATAACCGTTATTAACATTGATTGACATTACATTATCCTCCTTGACACTGAAATAAGAAATCCTTTTCTCTATGGCCTTCTGTTTTATATTATATCGGATTACATATGTAAATGATTAACCCCTTTTGATAATATTGTTCTTTATTTCCTAATCTTAATTATAATTTTACATTCTAAAATAATTATAATTTATCAATAAATTTATTGTATATTTATCTATATCTGTTGATAATTTTAAAAATCTGTATATAATATATACAAAAGGAGGTTTTATCATGGAATTGACAGCCACATTTTTACAAAGACTTGTACCAATCACACAATTTAATCGTGGTCAGGCATCCAGAATTTTTGACAGACTTCGCTCAGAGCCACAATTGATTGTATTAAAAAACAATCAACCCTCTGCGGTAATACTTGCACCGGAAGAATATGCCCGACTTGCAGAAATTGAAGAAAATTATCGGTTACTTTTGGAAGCGAACAAACGCCTTGCCGCTAATCAAGGAAAAGATACTATTCCTTCGGCAGAAGTTATGAAGCATTTCGGAATTACAGAAACTGAACTGGAAGAAATGGAGGAACCTGAAATAGAATGAAATGGACTCTTGCTTTCCGCTTCTTATTCATCTTTCCCTACTCAAATAAGCATCCTGATTACCCTCATTGATGTAAATACACACATAAGTCTCTCCGCCATATTCATAAGTATCCCCTACCGAAAGCGCATCCCGTTCCACCATAAGAATCG
>CAZDRM010000248.1:0-3205 GCA_964507745.1 uncultured Lachnospiraceae bacterium | reverse complement strand
GCATTTGATTTTCCGCCATCAACAAGCCCTTTTGAACCGCCTCCTGCATTTCATGCTCCCTTCGGCTCATACTGTGCTTCAATTCCTGTTCCGCAATGGTATCTTCTTTCGTCTGTTTTCGATAGGATTCCACCACAAAATCATGCTGGCAGTAAATTATTCCCATTAAGACAGCAATCATCAGCTGTATGGGGACTTCTATAGCGCCGGGTATACAGGCAAATCCCAAAGGAATCAAGTACCATAACAGCCTGGGCCTGAAGCAGGTTAATATTTCATAACATAAGAAAATACCCAACAAAGTAAAGGCTGTCCCCAGTGTAAATATGATAAAAAGGAATAGAACTCCTGCCGCTCCCAAAAGCAAAATCTGCACCCGGCGTTCCACCAGTTCCTTTCCTGCAATCACTCCGATAAATAACGCAAGAATCAGGAGCACCTTTACAGATGCCCCTGTCAATACAGACTGTGATAAAGCAATATATATTTCCAATATCAGCAATAATGCAATTCGAAGCAGGACAAAATAGGATTCCCTGAATCGTTCTTCCATGCGCCGTTCCTTTCTATTCTATATCTTCATTCCTGCGGACATCGCTCTAAAAAGTGTGAGTTAAGCCAAGTGGCATGTCTGCATGCATATTCGGCAACTGCCGCGGGAATCAAATACTATCCTTGTGATATTTGACCTTAAGTCCCACACCGCCTACGCTGATAATAACAATTAAGTAGGCCGCTGTAACACATAATAACATGGAATAGGCGTTTTTGTCCCCTATTAACAATAATTCCGATGCATCCATAAACCATTTCTGAGGCATAAGATAAGAAAGTGTTTTCAGCGCCTTCGTCGTATCATCCAGCGGGAAGTACAGCCCTGCCAGCAATGCCGAAATACTCCAAATGGAGAATACTGCGTAATTAGAACTCATAACATCTCCGAGAACTACTCCCAGCAAAAGACTTAATGTGCCAAATATCAGGCCTAACAGGAAGATTAGCACAAGAAAACTCATGATGCCCATTCCCACATCCAGCCCCTTAATAAAGGATAAGCATACTGCAAGCACCAGGGTCTGCATCACACAGATGACAACCGCTACCACAAATTTGGATATAAAATAGTCTCTGCTGCTTAGCTTTGTCAGCATAACTCTGGTAAACACCTTGTTATTCTGCTCCTCGATGACGGAATGTGCCACACAGACGCCGCAAAATAAAAATCCTAAAGTGACAAAAGCAAATGCATAACCAATCTGAGTCCGTTGATTTGTTTGCTGCCTAGTCAACACAATTTCTTCCCTGCCTGCCAGATTTACCACTTGCTTTTCAGGCAGCTGATTTTGAATATCTGTAAGCATCTCTAGCATAGCGGTTATATCATTGCCTGCAAAGCTTTGCACCTGTTTTATTCTGGCAAGCAAATCCGTAAGTTCGGTCACAAAAATATCCTGACGCTCATCCTCTGATACAACATACAGTTTCACACTCTGTTCCCATGCGCCATCTAATACCGCCTCATCAAAATCTTCTTTCAGATAAAGCAGCATTCCTGCCCTGTCATCAAAAGCATCCTTTTTTGCTATTTTCTCTACCTCTTCCTCTGTCAGGCCGCTGACGTCGGCGCGGCAAACCGAAAACATACCCACTGCTGCCATTTGATTTAATACATATTCCGATAATTCCGAGTTTGATGCATCATATACTTTTATGATACATGCCGATGTATCCCCCGTATAAACCGCCTTGTCCGTATAACCCTTTAATTCCAAAATAACTTCCTTGTCCGAATCATCAACATAAATTGTATGATCATCCATTTTTATACTCAGAATAAATGTTGATAATACGGGTGTGGCTATAAGGAAAAACAAAAATCCTTTATTTCTTAACAGCAATTTGAGGCTCATTTTCACTAATTCTATCATGCTCTACCTCTCTTTCTGATACTACCTGCCAATATAGCAATTGCAGAACAAACCGCGGTAATTCCTAAGGAATACCATATAGCGCTGGCTGTATAATTACTTTGACCCATACAGGAAAGTTCTACCAGTGCCCTGTTACCATGATAAATCGGCGATAGATGCTTTATCACATCCGGTATTCGTGAAAACATATAGGTTTCAAAGCTGCCGCCAAAGAATCCCAAAAACCACACTATAGAAAATTCCATAATAATCGTAATTACCAGACTGTCTGAAATATTGTAAAGCATCATTCCCAATGCATTTCCCGCTGATATCATCATGAAGACAATGAGTGCGGATAAAGGGGGATTGCCCCAATGTATATCATAAAGCAATACAGTAATTGCTGTTGCTGCCGCCATACCCACTGACACCGTCAAAGTAACGGGAATAAATTTCCCCAGGTAATTTTTCGGCTCGGATATATTGGAAACCTGAAACCTCCTCACAATCCCATATTTCTTTTCATTGCTGAGAACCCCGGTTGCACATATCATTCCACACCAGCCGAAATAAGCAATATAAATAATACCATAATAATCTCTTGCATTCACTGCGGGCATGAATTCCAGCTCTTCCGTCGGCAAAACAATCTCTTCCTGCTCCTGCATCTGCAGGGAAGCATCCACACCTGCATTCATCATTTTGTTTATAAAATATTCCAGGGTAATCCCTTCTACCTCGTAATCCCCGCTCTTATATACCACATAGGCATCCCCGGAAAACTCCACAAATCCTGCAAGTCCGTTTTTCTCCATAACATCCTCTATTTCGCCTTCCGGATATTCGTAAAAAAGAATGCCTGCTTCCTCTCCCGCCGTTTTGGCAGCCTCCATCATCCCTTGATACTCTGCCACATCCTGAATCCTGTATCCCACTGAAAATTCATCCACTTTTTCGTAGGATTTCATCAACTCAGAAAAGGCGCTGGATAATACCATAATGACCAATATGGGACCTAACAGCATAACAGCCACGCTCCAGGTATTCCGGAACATGAGTTTAAAATTGTTTTTTATCAAATAACGAATCATATCTCTCCCTCACTATTCCGCATAATCTCTGAGTTTCTTACCTGTAAGTGTCAGGAATACTTCCTCTAATGTAATATTTTCATCTCCGCCGTTAACCAGCTTCTTCAACTCCCCACTGGTTCCACATGCAATAATTTTCCCGTTATCCATAATGGCGATCCGGGTACAGATTTCTTCCACTTCTTCCATATAATGACTTGT
>CAZDRM010000247.1:0-3207 GCA_964507745.1 uncultured Lachnospiraceae bacterium | reverse complement strand
AAAGAATGTGGAGGAAAATTAATTGAAAAAAGAAAAAAATCCTAGTTCCAAGTTAAAAATCATCCCTTTAGGGGGCTTGGAACAAATCGGTATGAACATTACGGCCTTTGAATACGAAGACTGTATTGTTGTTGTGGACTGCGGACTGTCATTTCCCGAGGATGATATGCTGGGAATTGATCTGGTTATTCCTGATGTTACCTATTTAAAGGAAAATCAGGACAAGATAAAGGGCTTCATGATTACCCACGGGCATGAGGATCATATCGGGGCGCTGCCCTATGTATTAAAGGATTTGCCTATTCCCGTGTATGCTACTAAGCTGACCATGGGAATCATAGAAAATAAGTTAAAGGAACACGGGCTGGAGAGAGCCGTTAAAAGAAAAGTGGTAAAATTCGGCCAGAATATCAATTTTGGCAATCTTCGGATAGAATTTATCAAAACCAACCACAGTATTGTGGATGCGGCGGCGCTGGCAATTTATTCTCCCGCGGGAACGGTTGTCCATACGGGAGACTTTAAGGTGGATTACACCCCTGTTTTTGGGGATGCCATTGATTTGCAACGTTTTGGAGAAATCGGCAAAAAGGGCGTATTGGCCCTGATGTGTGACAGTACCAATGCGGAGCGGGAGGGCTTTACCCAGTCGGAGAAGACTGTGGGAAAAACCTTTGACAGTATATTTTCGGAGCATACCAGCACGAGAATCATTATCGCCACCTTTGCTTCCAATGTAGACAGGGTGCAGCAGATTATCAATTCCGCATATAAGTTTGGCAGAAAAGTTGTGGTGGAAGGACGAAGCATGGTAAGCATCATTGACACGGCAATGAATTTAGGCTACCTGAATATTCCTGAAAACACGTTGATTGATATTGAGCAGATCAAGAACTATCCTGATGACAGAACGGTTATCATTACCACCGGAAGTCAGGGGGAAAGCATGGCGGCTTTAAGCAGAATGGCGGGAGGAATGCACCGCAAGGTCAGCATCGGTCCTCAGGATACGGTTATTTTTTCGTCCCACCCTATTCCGGGGAATGAAAAGGCTGTATCCAAGGTAATCAATGAGCTTTATGCAAAGGGAGCAGATGTTATTTTTCAGGATGCTCATGTTTCCGGACATGCCTGCCGTGAGGAGATCAAGCTGCTCTATACGCTGGTAAGGCCCAAATACGCTATTCCGGTACATGGAGAGTACCGTCATTTAAAGGCACAGGCTTCGCTGGTCAAGGAACTTGGATACAGCAGTGATAATATTTTTATCTTAAGCTCGGGAGATGTTTTGGAGCTGGATGAAGAAAGCGCCCAGATTGTGGGCAAGGTTCCGGCAGGCTCCGTATATGTGGACGGCCTGGGCGTAGGCGATGTGGGAAATATTGTTATAAGAGACAGGCAGCACCTTGCGGAGGACGGCATTTTAATTGTGGTAATGGCGTTGGATTTCGTAAGCAACTACCTGGTTTCCGGACCGGATATTGTTTCCAGAGGCTTTGTCTATGTCAGGGAATCTGATGAATTGTTAGATGAGGCCAGAAGTCTGGTTATGGATCTGATGGACAGGTTTCAGGAAAGGAATGTTTCCGATTGGGGGAAAATTAAAACTACGATCAGAGACAGTTTAAGTGATTATCTCTGGAAGAAAACAAAAAGACGTCCCATGATACTGCCGATTATTATGGAAGTATAGTGATTTAAGGGGATAGTAAGCAGGGGAGAACAAATGATTGATATTGAACGGGAAACAGAAAAATTTGTGGGAAAAATCCGGCAGACAAAGGTCTGTCAGGAGTATTTCATGCAAAAGGAAAAAGTAGAACAATATCCTGATTTAAAACAGAGAATTGATGAATTCCGGAAAACAAATTATCGCATTCAAAGCGAAATGGATTCAGACGCTTTGTTTGATGAAATAGACCGTTTTGAGAGGGAGTATGAGGAATTCCGCAAAGACCCTATTGTCAGCGATTTTCTGGCGGCGGAGCTGGCTTTTTGCAGGATGTGTCAGGAAATTACCGAGAAAATATCCGTTTCCTTTGCGGAGGAATTTGACTATCTGGATTGATAGAGACTGAAAAAGAGGAGAAAAGCCTATGAGCATAAAAAAAGTTGTACTGGCTTTGCTGAATATGACTTTCCGGCTGTCCGTAACGCTCTGTGTTTTGTATTTTATCTACGAAGCCGCCATAGGAGCTTACAACTTTGGATACCGTGTTTTTGCCGATATTCCGGCAGCATTGGCGCCGGGAAGGGATATTGAGGTTACTATTACGGAATCCATGGACAGCAAAAAAATTGCAGAAGATTTTGAAGAGGCAGGTCTGGTTCAGGATTGGAAGCTTTTTTGGACGCAGATTCAGTTCTCCGAATACAAGGAGACCATAAAACCGGGCGTTTATGTCTTAAATAATTCCATGAATGCGGAAGAGATGCTGAAAATCATAGGCGAAGATTCGGAAGAGGAAGAGGAAAAGGAGTAGGCAGATGATTACGGACGAACGCTTTACTGCCTACATTAATTCTCTGGAGAACGGCAACCCTTCCTATCTGGATGAATTGGAGGCTTATTCCAAAAAGACTCAGGTTCCTATTATCAGAAAAGAGATGCAGAGCCTGATGCGCACATTGCTGGTAATGAACAAACCGAAGCGGATTCTGGAGGTAGGAACCGCCATCGGTTTTTCTGCGTTATTTATGAGTGAGTTTATGCCGGAAGACGGCCATATTACCACAATTGAAAAGTACGAAAAGAGAATTCCCCTGGCAAAAGAAAATTTTAAACGCTTTGACCCGGATAAGAGGATTACTCTCCTGGAGGGAGATGCGGCGGATATTTTAAAACAGCTGGAGGGCCCCTTTGATTTTATTTTTATGGATGCGGCAAAGGGACAGTACATTCATTTTCTTCCTGAAGTTTTGCGGCTTCTGGAAACGGGCGGCGTCCTGCTTTCGGACAATGTGCTTCAGGACGGGGACATTATTCAGTCCAGATTTGCCGTTACTCGAAGGGACAGGACCATTCACAAACGGATGCGGGAGTATCTTTATACCCTTAAGAATCATGAACATTTGGAAACGGCCATTCTGACTTTAGGAGACGGAGTGGCGGTGTCAGTTAAGAAATAAAGGAGCAAGGTATGAAAAAACCTGAATTACTGATTCCGGCAAGCAGCCTGGAGGTATTGAAGACTGCGGTTATATTCG
>CAZDRM010000246.1:265-3218 GCA_964507745.1 uncultured Lachnospiraceae bacterium | reverse complement strand
TTACCTTCATTAAGGAAGGGGATTATATTATTTATGAGGCGAACGGAGAGCGGCACTGCTGCGGAGGCGATAAGTTCGCAGAACGTTATCTTTTAATGGAAGAGTAATAATTTGCAGGAATAATTGAATTTATTTTAATGTATGAATTTTATGCAGTTATAAAATTTATAATGGATTTTCTGAAATGAAAAACAGTTCTAAGCGGCCTTGGAGGCTGCAAAGATGAGACTTAAAATATGTGGAAGCCTTTTGCTGAACACATATTTTGTTTTAAAAGGCTCATCGGAGCGTTTAGCCGACGGTCGCTAGAACGCTTTTCATTTCAGAAAACCTGATTAAAAAATATATAAACTGCATAAAATTCATACAATTCAATTATTTAGCAATTACTGGTAAATGATTAGAAATAAAGGAGGAAAAGAGATATGGAGCTGTTGATATTGGGAGGCGGACTTCTGATTATTATTATAGCTGTCATTGTAGCAGTTGTTGCATCGGTGGCAGGAGCAGTTGCGGCAGATAGTGATGAAAGCGCGGAAGATTAAAACCTGACATGGGTTGTCATGATTTATATTGTGCACAATTTGGACAATTTTATATAATTCCAGTATAAAAATAAAAGGGGCTGTTTCTCGGAACAGCCCTTAAAATATGCGTTTTAATCCAATTATCCCAGATAGTTCAAGGTACAAGCATAGTCCCTTTATCTGAGTAAATCAAGAGGTAAGAAAAGTTTTTTGGAAATGCGTAATGTGCTTGCGAAAAATTTCCAGTAGTTGTATAATTATTATAATATAATTAGGTGATTATGCAATTACCTAATAGGATTCGGGTGTCAAAAGCCCCTTCGGGGCAAAACCGACACAAGTATGTGTGTTTGCAAGCCTGCTTGCAACACCACATATTGTGTTCGGTTGGTGCGCAGCATCCTTTTGACACCCGAATCCTAATAAATAATATAACGATATGGAGGAGAAAGGCAATGAACTTAAATTTAAGACCGGCAGAAGAATGTAAATTTGATGCAGTTTCACTTGGCGAGGTAATGCTCAGGCTGGATCCCGGAGAGGGAAGGATCCGTACGGCCAGAAGCTTGCGCGCATGGGAAGGCGGCGGAGAATATAACGTGGTGCGTGGCCTTCGCAGATGTTTTGGCTTAAATACGGCAGTGATTACAGCTTTTGCGGATAATGAAGTAGGTAAACTGATGGAGGATTTCATTCTTCAGGGTGGAGTAGATACTTCTTTAATTAAGTGGATGGAGACAGACGGAATCGGACGTGTGTGCAGAAATGGATTGAACTTTACAGAGCGGGGATTTGGAATCCGTGGTGCTGTAGGCTGTTCAGACCGTGCGAATACGGCTATTTCCAAGGCAACTCCCGAGGATTTTGACTTTGATCATATCTTTGGCGAACTGGGTGTGCGTTGGCTGCATACGGGCGGAATTTACGCTGCTCTTTCCGAACAGTCCTGTGAGACAGTTTTAGCGGCAATTAAGGCGGCAAAGAAATATGGAACCATTGTTTCCTATGACTTGAATTACCGTCCTTCCATGTGGAGCGCTATTGGCGGAAAGGAAAAGGCTCAGGAAGTCAATAAGGAAATTGCGAAATATGTGGATGTTATGATTGGAAATGAGGAAGACTTTACAGCATGCCTTGGTTTCGAGATCGAAGGAAACGATGAGAACTTAAAAGAGCTGAACTTAGACGGCTATAAGAAGATGATCAACGAAGCAGCGAAAGCTTATCCGAATTTCAAAGCAGTTGCGACTACGCTGCGCGAAGTGAAGACGGCGACGGTAAATGACTGGAGCGCGATCTGCTGGGCAGACGGCGAAGTTTATAAGGCAAAAGATTACAAGGGATTGGAGATCATGGACCGTGTAGGCGGAGGCGATTCCTTTGCATCCGGACTCATCTACGGATTAATGACGACGGCAGATGCAGAGACAGCAGTAAATTATGGAGCTGCTCACGGAGCTCTTGCCATGACGACTCCTGGTGATACCACCATGGCCAGCAAGAAAGAAGTTGAGGCAATTATGGGCGGTGCAGGCGCACGCGTACAGAGGTAGGCAGGCGTTTTGAGCCGAAGTGTTGTATTGGAGGTATTGCATTGCAGAATGAGGCTGCTCCCATGGAGCGCAATCTATTAAAAAAGAACATTTATTTATATCTTACCGAGTTTTTCTCTGGTATGTCTGTAATGGCAGTAGAATTAGGTGCGAGTCGTTTGCTCGCACCTTATTTCAGTTCATCCCAGATTGTATGGACGATTATTATTGGAACGATTATGATTGCTATGGCTCTGGGAAATCTGTATGGCGGGCATTCGGCAGATAAGAATCCTAATCCGGACAAGCTGTACGGGCGGATTATTATTGCAGCAATCTGGATAGGGGCCATTCCCGTAGTTGGTAAATACCTGATCCTGGGGATTTCTGCGTTGCTGGTTTTTACGGTAAACCATAATTTTCTGATTGTGGCCGGATTTGCGGCTTGCATGGTGATTTTTGTATTTCCCTTATTTTTACTGGGTACAGTAACGCCTTCTTTGGTAAAATATACAGTAAGTAGTCTGGACGACAGCGGGAAGACAGTAGGAAAGCTGAATGCGGCGAATACGATCGGCAGCATTATCGGAACCTTTGTGCCTACATTTATCAGTATTCCTGCGGTTGGAACGTCGGTTACATTTTTAATTTTTTCCGGGATATTACTGCTGCTGGCAGTTATCTATTTCTTAAGCTCAAAGGCACTTCTAAAACGGGGGAAAAAGGCGGTAGTCGGGATTTTTCTGTTTGTTTTGTGCTGCATTTTTGGTCATGACAACAGCTTTGCCTTTTGGCAGGAGGATCTGACCTATGAAGGAGAATCGGTCTATAACTATCTTCAGGTTTATGAGGATGAGGAAGAGGTTGTGCTTTCTACCAATGTGCTTTTTGGCG
>CAZDRM010000246.1:0-255 GCA_964507745.1 uncultured Lachnospiraceae bacterium | reverse complement strand
GGGATTGAAAGAGAAATAAGAACTTGAAGTGCTGATCCTCGGAATGGGAACGGGCACATATGCCACCCAGTGCAGGCGTTATTTTGACAATGTGCATGTGGAGGGTGTGGAAATTGACGAGAAAATCACGAAGCTGTCTGTAAAATATTTTGAGCTTCCGGAGGAGGTCTCTGTTACTACCTATGACGGACGAGCTTATTTAAATGCTATTGAAAAAAAGTATGATGTAATTATGGTAGATGCTTATCAGGATAT
>CAZDRM010000245.1:0-3219 GCA_964507745.1 uncultured Lachnospiraceae bacterium | reverse complement strand
GTAGTTTGCGGGGGCGCCGTTTATGCGGCATCCATGCCGCAAACGGCTGAATTGCCATCCATGGCAATTCCCCCTGGGTTTTTCGGCGGCCTGTAAGAAAAAGCAACATTTGCAGTAAGGGGGATTACCAAAAACAGAAAGTTTTTTACAGCCGGGCGCCCTGTCCTGTATGCCAAAGCCGGCATGCCATGCCACTCCAAGCTTAAAGCCATGGAGGGGTTATGAAAGGGTGGAGAGGATGGCGCCCAGTCTGCGGATTCCTTCTTCGATGGTTTTGCAGTCGGCATTGGTGTAGTTTAAGCGCATTGTGTTGGCGTTTTTGGGGTCGATGTAGAAAGGGTCTCCGGGGACGAAGGCGACTTTTTTCTCCAGGGCTTTGGGGAATAGAGTCATGGCGCTGATTTCTTTGGGGAGTGTTACCCATAGAAACATGCCGCCCGAGGGCTTGGTGTATTTTACCGTGGGTGGAAAATATTTGTCCATGGCGTCCATCATGGCCTGGGCCTGTTTTTTGTATAACGCCGTTATTTTGGCAATATGTGCATCTAAGTCGTTGTTTTTCAAATAATCCCAGATCAGATATTGGGAAAAGATGTTTGTGTGCAGGTCGCTTGCTTCTTTGGCGATTGATATGTGTTTCAGTAATTCTTTGTTTTGGGAAATCATGAAGCCTGTGCGCATGCCCGGGGTAACGGTTTTGGAAAAGGTTCCCAGAAGAATGCTGCCGGGGAGTTTTCCTGCGCCGATGTAGGGCAGACGGCTTCCCTCAAAGCATAATTCTCCGTAGGGGTCATCTTCAATCAGTATAATGTTGCGGTCTTTTAAGATTTCATAAATGCGGCTCCGGTTTTCGGTGGAATAAGTAAGACCGGTGGGATTCTGAAAATTTGGGATTGCGTAAATGAATTTAACGGAATTTTCCAATGCTTTCTCAAGGTGCTTGAGGTTCATGCCTTCTTCTGTCAGTTCAACAGGGTAAAATACCGGCTGCTGCATGGAAAAGGCTTGTATTGCGGCAAGGTAAGTGGGTTTTTCCACGATTATGCCATCGCCTTTATTAAGCAGAACCTTTCCTATAAGGTCAAGAGCCTGTTGGGAGCCGGTTGTAATAATGATGTTGTCGATTGTAAGATGGAGGCCGAAATTCCGGTTATATCTGTCCGCAATGTATTGTCTGAGCTCCGGCAGCCCGGCCGTAATCGAATATTGGAATACATTGCTTCCGTAAGTTTTTACAATGCGCTCCATGGATTCCAGAAGCTCTTCCTGAGGAAAAGAAACGGGATTGGGGAGACCGCCTGCAAAGGAAATAACGTCCGGATCGGAAGCAGCTTTTAAAATGCCTCTGACAAAAGACGGCGGGGTTGCTTTGATGCCTTCAGATAATAAATTCTCTATATTCATAGTTTAATACCTCCATTCGCTTTAAATATTGCATTATATATTTGTATAAGTCTGCTTGTTCCATATATTAAGAAAGAATATTACTCCACAACTGACAGTCAGTCATTTTACAACATTACATGTATTTTATTGTAATCTTGAAGCAAAGACAAAACAATGATAAAATTGTATGGCAGACAATTATGAAGATTGATGTGATACAATTAAATTAAGAATACATTTCAAATTAAAACGTACTTCAAATTAAAATTCACTTCAGACAGAAGAAGAGTAGGGAGGATTATTATGCCGGTAAATTCATTTGATAACTATCCTATGAGCTGGAAGCCCGATTTAAGTAAAATAACGGGTCCTAAATATATAGCGTTGGCAGAATTATTGGAAGAGGATATTAAAAACGGAAAACTGAAACCGGGAGCAAAGCTGCCGCCTCAGAGGGAACTTGCCGACTTTTTGGATTTGAACTTAAGTACAATATCCAAGGTTTACAAGCTGTGTGAACAAAAAGGGCTGATTTTGGCATCTGTCGGAAACGGTACTTACGTTTCTTCTGATGCCAATGCCGAGCCGGTGCTGCTCTGTGGAAAAGAAGATTCGCGTATCATTGAGATGGGAGCGATTGTTCCTTTCGTAACAAGCAATTTCAAGGTTAAGCAATATACGGAAAGTCTGATGAAGAAACCGGATGCTTTGAATTTATTTTCCTATGGAGCCCCCGAAGGGACCAAAAGACAGCGTGAGGCCGGCGTGACATGGCTGCAGAAATCGGGATTTCATACGGATATTGAACATATTGTGACTGCGGCAGGAGGGCAGAATGCGCTAACGGCGGTCTTAGGAGCGTTTTTCCAAAATGACGACAAGATCGGCACAGATCCCATGACCTATCCCGGTGTAAAAACAGCGGCGAAGCTGTTTGGAATCCATTTGTTACCTATAAAGAGCCATAACAATGAAATGACAGAAAAGGGAATCCGCTATGGGCTGCAGAACGAAAAGATAAAAGGCCTTTATGTCATACCCGATTATCAGAATCCCACAGCACACACCATGTCCCTTGAAACAAGAAAAATGATAGCAAGAGTGGCTTTAGAAGAAAATCTGCTCATCATAGAAGACGGCATCAACAACCTTTTGGAGGTAAATCCTCTGCCGCCCATTGCCTCTTTTGCACCGGAGCAGGTTGTATATATATCGAGTCTTTCAAAAACCGTTTCTCCGGGACTCAGAACCGCATTCATCCATGTCCCTGATAAACTCCATAAAAAACTGGTAACCGCCCTATATTCCATGAATATTTCCATTTCCCCCCTTCTTGCAACAGTATCTGCCGCCTTAATAGAAGACGGCGCTGCCGACGAAATCCTTACGGAACGCAAAAAAGGAATCATGGAACGAAATCTCATGGTCAACGAAATACTGGATGGCTTTGTTATACCCAGCAATCCCACAGCTCCCCTTCGATACATCCAATTACCCGGCCATTTCACAGGTAAAAGCTTTGAAATCTGTGCAAAACAAGCCGGCGTAGAAGTCTACGGAGCCGAACGCTTCTCCGTAGGAAACAAACCCCCCGAAAAAACGGCCAGAATCTCCATAACAACCCCTCCCACCCCCGAAATCCTGCAAGACGGCTTAACCCGCCTAAAAACCATTCTACAACAATAACCCACCCAAAACCAGGCGCAGACAAACTTACACCAGACTACATAAAACAAATACCCAAATATAACCCAACCCAGAACAAGCGAAGAGGCGAAGAAAAACAGCCAGGGTTATAAATTAAAAAGGCTATGCCGTCAAAAAATGTATTTA
>CAZDRM010000244.1:0-3225 GCA_964507745.1 uncultured Lachnospiraceae bacterium | reverse complement strand
GTAGGAATTCTGGCCAAGCTGGAGCTGTCCGCCGAGGAAAAGGAACAGGCGAAAAAGGACATGGCTTCCATGCTTGACTATATCGACAAGTTAGGGGAACTGGATACGTCAGGCGTTGAGCCTATGAGTCATGTGTTTCCCGTAAACAATGTATTCCGGGAAGATGTGGTAACAAACGGAGATGACAGGGACAACATCATAAAGAATGCTCCGGAAGAAAAAGACGGCATGTTTGTTGTGCCCAGTACATTTTAAGGAGGTTTGCGGAAAATGGATATTCTGGATTTATCTGCCGTAGAACTTTCGGCAAAAATCAAATCAGGAGAAGTGACCGCTACAGAAGCTGTGGAAGCGGTTTTTGCCCAGATAGAACAAAAGGAAGATACCTTGAACTGCTATGTGACTCTGGATAAAGAAGGGGCATTAAAGGCGGCGGAAGAGGTACAGAAGAAAATAGAGGCGGGAGAACTGACAGGGCCTCTGGTAGGCGTTCCCGTTGCCATTAAGGACAATATGTGTACGGAAGGCATGCTGACGACCTGTTCTTCCAAAATACTGGGGAATTTTGTACCCACCTATACATCGGAGGCGGTTATCAACCTGCAGAAGGCAGGAGCGGTCATTCTGGGAAAAACCAATATGGACGAGTTTGCCATGGGTTCCACCACGGAAACTTCCGCATTCGGGGCAACCAAAAACCCATGGAATACAGACCATGTGCCGGGGGGGTCTTCCGGCGGTTCTGCGGCGGCAGTTGCGGCTAACGAATGCTTCTATGCTTTAGGCTCCGATACAGGCGGCTCCATCAGACAGCCCGCATCCTACTGCGGCGTAGTGGGCATGAAGCCTACCTACGGCATAGTTTCCCGCTACGGACTGATTGCATACGGCTCTTCTCTGGACCAGATCGGACCTTTGTGCAAGGATGTGACCGACTGTGCCACTGTTATGGAGATTATTGCATCTCATGATAAAAAGGATTCCACCAGTGTGGAAAGAGAGGATACCGATTTTACCTCTGCCCTTGTGGATGACGTAAAGGGGATGAAAATCGGAATTCCAAGAGATTATTTCGGAGAGGGAATTGACCCTGATGTAAAGGAAAAGGTGTTAGCGGCGGCTGATGTATTAAAGGAAAAAGGCGCAATCGTAGAGGAATTTGATTTATCCTTAGTGGAATATGCCATTCCCACTTACTATACCATTGCGGCGGCGGAAGCCAGCTCTAACCTGGAGCGTTTTGACGGTGTGAAATACGGTTTCCGTGCGGAGGACTGCGACGAACTGCACCAGATGTACAAGCGCAGCCGTTCCCAGGGCTTCGGACCGGAAGTAAAACGGCGTATTATGCTGGGTTCCTTTGTATTGAGCTCCGGCTATTATGACGCTTATTACCTGAAGGCTTTACGGGTAAAGGCATTGATCAAAAAGGCCTTTGATGAGGCGTTTGCAAAATATGATATGATTTTAGGACCCTGTGCGCCCACTACGGCGCCGAAAATCGGTTCTTCCCTTTCAGACCCTATCAAAATGTATCTGGGGGACATTTACACCATTTCCGTCAATCTGGCGGGACTGCCCGGCATCAGCGTACCCTGCGGGGTGGATAAAAACGGTCTGCCCGTAGGCTTACAGTTAATCGGGGACTGCTTTAAGGAAAAGAAAATCATTCAGGCTGCTTACTCCTATGAGCAGGCAAGAGGTAAATTTTCACTTGCAAAGGAGGGCAAATAAATGGCAAAACAGTATGAAACCGTAATCGGTCTGGAAGTGCATGTAGAGCTTGCCACCAAAACCAAAATATTCTGCGGCTGTTCCACCGCATTCGGCGGAGAGCCCAATACCCATACCTGTCCCGTATGTACCGGTATGCCCGGTTCCCTTCCTGTGTTAAATAAGCAGGTGCTGGAATATGCAATCGGGGTGGGACTTGCTACCAACTGCGATATTACAAGAAACTGTAAATTTGACAGAAAGAATTATTTTTATCCCGACAATCCGCAAAACTATCAGATTTCCCAGCTTTATCTGCCAATCTGCCGCAACGGCTATGTGGAGATAGAGACGGAGGAAGGCAGCAAGAAGGTAGGCATCCATGAAATCCACATGGAAGAGGATGCGGGAAAGCTGGTCCATGACGAGTGGGAAGACAGCTCCTTAGTGGATTTTAACCGTTCCGGCGTGCCCTTGATTGAAATCGTATCTGAACCGGATATGAGAAGCGCGGAGGAAGTTATTGCTTATCTGGAAAAGCTGCGCCTCATCATCCAGTATTTGGGGGCTTCCGACTGCAAGCTGCAGGAAGGCTCCATGAGGGCGGATGTAAATCTTTCCGTCCGTGAAGTGGGAGCGGAGAAGTTCGGAACCCGTACTGAGATGAAGAATCTGAATTCCTTTAAGGCCATTGCCCGTGCCATTGAAGGCGAGAAGGCAAGGCAGATTGATTTGATCGAGGATGGGAAAGAGGTTGTGCAGGAGACACGCCGCTGGGATGATACCAAGGAATCCTCCTATGCAATGAGGAGCAAAGAGGATGCTCAGGATTACCGTTATTTTCCGGACCCGGATCTGGTGCCCATTGTTGTCAGTGAT
This sequence comes from uncultured Lachnospiraceae bacterium, assembly GCA_964507745.1. Classification (GTDB taxonomy): domain Bacteria; phylum Bacillota; class Clostridia; order Lachnospirales; family Lachnospiraceae; genus UBA2882. Next base: position 633 of record CAZDRM010000244.1, on the reverse strand, counting down.
GAGCTGCTTGAGAGCATCAGGGCGAAGCAGCCGGAATTCCGTACGGAGAAAATGGCGCGTTATAAAGAGGAATATGATATTCCCGAATATGATATTGAGATTATTACCGGTTCCAAGAGGATGGCGGATTTGTTTGAGGAGACGGTTGCTATCTGTAATCAGCCGAAGAAGGTGTCTAATTGGCTGATGGTGGAAACCATGCGGCTTTTGAAGGAGCAGGATATGGATCCTGAGGATATCAGGTTTTCGCCGAAGAATCTGGCGGCTTTGATTCAGATGACGGAGAAGAAGGAGATTAACAGTTCCGTTGCCAAGGAAGTGTTTGAGGTTATGTTTAATGAGGATGTTGATCCGGTGGCTTATGTTGAGGAGAAGGGGCTGAAGACGGTAAATGATGAAGGGGCCCTTAGGAAGACTATTGAGGAGATTGTGGCGGCAAATCCTCAGTCGGTGGAGGATTATCATAATGGTAAGGAGAAGGCGATTGGATTTTTGGTGGGTCAGACTATGAAGGCTATGAAGGGGAAGGCTGATCCGGGGATGGTTAACCAGATTTTGAAGGAATTGTTGTAGAGGTACGTATAAAGAAAAAGGAGCCTGCCTTGGCGGGTTTCCGGCTGTAATTGAGGGCTT
>CAZDRM010000243.1:0-3233 GCA_964507745.1 uncultured Lachnospiraceae bacterium | reverse complement strand
ATCATAAAGTTTTCATTTTAAATCCGATTCCCCAAACGGTCTGTATATATGTCTCCCTGTCATTTACTTTGGCCAGCTTCTGGCGAATATTGCTGATATGTACGTTTACAGCGTTATCCTCCCCTATAAATTCCTCATTCCACACCGATTCATAGATGTTATTCTTTGTAAACACTTTATTGGGATTGGAAATCAGCAATTCAAGGATCAAATACTCTCTTCTTGTCAGGGAAATCTCCTGACCGGACACGGTTACCCTGTACTGGTCTGTGTCCATTACAATATCCTTAAAGGTCAGCACCTTATTGGGGCCTTCCTGTTTTTCGCTCTTTGCACACCGCCTCAGCGCTGCTTCCAGTCTGGCAAGAAGTTCTTCCGTATCAAAAGGCTTAACCACATAATCGTCTGCTCCCGCCCGCAGCAGTTCAACTCTCGTTTGTACATCGTCTTTTGCCGAAGAAACGATTACCGCCACATCCGGATACATTTTCTTAATCTCGGACAGCAGTTCCTCCCCCTCCATGCCCGGAAGCATCAAGTCCAGTATAACCGCCTGGGGCGCCTGCTTCTCCAGATAAAGAAGCGCCTCCGTTCCCGAATATGCCGATGTTACTCCATAGCCCTTTCCCTGAAGCAGCTCCTTCAGCATATGATTAATCTCATTATCGTCTTCCACAATCAGAATATAATCCTGCATTTCCCCATTCTCCTCACTTTAATGCATGCAATTCTTTTTTCTTCAAGTTCTCTCCGCTTCGGGAATTTCGCTTTCCCGGTATAATTTTTTATATATTTCATAAAGCATCAGCATATAAAGAGGTCCCCATATGACCCCCGCCGGGCCGAACACCTTTGCACCTACATATACCGATAATAATATGGCAATGGGAATCACACCCATTTTAGCTCCGATTAATTTTGGTTCCAGAATTTCCCTGGAAAGTGCGCTGACGATAAAAGTGATTACCAGAACAATTGCGCTCCACCCGTTTCCCATAAGCAGCTGCAAAACCGCTATGGGCAGTAAGATCACTCCCGTTCCTATAAAGGGAAGCACATCCAGAAGCCCCGTTACAATTCCCCATACATAGGGATAATCATAGCCGCACATCGCAAATCCTATAAAGCAAATGAGACTGACCACCAGAATAATTTCAATCTGCGCCCGGAGATAGGCTCCGATCAGACAGATCAGCTTTTTTAACATCCTGACAGATTCTTTAAACAGCGCAACCTTTTCTGCTTTCTGGAGTATCATCTGGTAATCTTTGGCTAACAATACCACTGCAATTAAGGTTACCAGAAGAAACATGACTCCGCTGAACAAAGCCTTCCCGTACACCACAGTCCAATCCAGCATTTTGGGTACCACATCTATTTTTAAATTATCTATAAAAATATTGACCCTGTCCACAATCAGATTTTCTATTGTCAGGGAACTGAGCCCCAGATTGTTTTCCACTCTGTCACAGCAGCTGTGAACCAATGAAAACAACTGATTTTCATAAAAATTAATATTGGAAATCAACAGCTTTAATTTCGCAACTCCAAAGCAGGAGCCATACCAGATTCCCGCTCCAAGAATAAGTATTACAATCAGCAAAATCATACCCGCCAGAAAGCCTTTGCCGATTTTTGTCTTTTTATGGATAAATTCAATAGGCTTGCGAATGAGAAATACAAAAATACCTGCAAACAAAAAGGGCAGAATATAAACAATTATATATTTAATCACAATAAATAATACCGCAGCAATCAGTCCGAACAAAATCTCTCTACGGTATTTTTGAACATCCTTATAAAAGCATCCCATACCATCACCTTTTGATAGTATGAAAGAAAGCCTGTTCCTTTATACTGTTAAATTCTGCAAGATTTCCTTTTGGGGAGAAATACTGAATTCCATAATTTTTCCTGTTTTTGGATGTTTAAAATCGAGTCTGCAGGCACATAATGCCACATCTTTAATTTCCAACTGACCGCTGAGCTTTTTGGATTCCTCAGAGCCGTATTTTAAATCTCCCAGCAAAGGCAAATTAGCATTTGCTAACTGAACTCTGATTTGATGATGCCTGCCCGTTTCCAGCCGTATTTTCAGAAGGGCAATTTTTTCCGTTTCCGACTCCTGAGCAGAAACTAATTTTTGCATTTCGTAAGATAAAACCGCTTTTTTAGCATTTTTTACGGAAGCTTCCACAACTCTTGAAGTATTAGTTTTTCCATCCTTTAACAGGTAATTCGTTAAGACTGCTTTTTCTGGTACTTCTTTTGCCGCCAAAACCGCCGCCAGATATTCCTTTTCCATAGTTCCGTCCGCAGTCTGCTTACTTAATGCTGCTGCCGCAGGAGATGTTTTTGCAAAAACAAGAATTCCCTCCACCGGCTGGTCAAGCCTGTGAACCAGTCCAACATAAGAACTCTTTAAATAGTTTTTCAGCTCGGAAACCACATCCATTTCCATGGACCTTGCCGCCTGCACCGCAATTCCCGCCGGTTTATATACAACTAATATGTGTTTATCTTCATAAATTATTTTTGTTTTCATTCTATATTCTCTTTTAAATAATGAAAGAAATATCTTTCCTGCAATATTATCTATTTTCTGAGATGTTTATGTTCTTTCAAAAATCGCTTAAAAAACTATGGTTATAATAAGTCAATTCTTCTATATTATAATAAATGATAATGTGGAATAATATCCTCGTAAGTTCCGTCCCTCATCAAAAATCCTCCGGGAATTGTTCCAAGCTGTACAAATCCAAGTTTTTTGTAAAGGCGCAGCGCCGGTTCGTTGGATTTTACCACCGCATTAAACTGCAAAATCCTATATCCTAATTCTTTGCCTTTTTCCATACAATGTGTAACTAGCTTTTCTCCTATGCGCTGACCTCTGAGACCGCCTTTTACCGCATAGCTGGCATTGCAGATATGTCCACATCGTCCCACATTATTAGGATGTAAAATATACAGACCTACGATTTCTCCATTACTTTCATCTATCGCAATCCCTGTAAAGGACTGCTCTGCAAAAAATGCATGTCCGCTTTCTTCTGTCAAGGACTCCTTTTGGGGAAAAGCAATGCCTTCCTCCACTACTTCATTCCAAATGGCAATTGCCTCATTTATATTTGATTTGTCATATGATTTGATTATAATGCTCATATGTATATTGACTCCGTATCCTTTCTCTGCTATACTTCAATTACTTTTTAAATATCTGACAAGCAGGCAAA
>CAZDRM010000242.1:0-3238 GCA_964507745.1 uncultured Lachnospiraceae bacterium | reverse complement strand
AGGGCTGCCGTGGAACCAAGGTGGTCATAGTGGTAGTAAAGCCATCCGTTCTTTCTTTTTCTTCGTGCAATATACCATTAAAACTACATTTTAACTATTTCATTAAAAAATGACTAATCTCTCTGTGAGAATAAAATCTTCATCCTAATACATTCATAAATCGCACTTCATTCCATGGCTATTATTCCTTTAATTAAAATTCTTTAATCCAAATTTCTTTGCAGTAATCTCCAGGCTTTTTCCAGTATGGTGTACTCTCACAAATACGTTCCATATCATCCTTCTCATCATTACCAATTTGAGAATCTATTTTTATATCAAGTTTCGCTCTAATTGCTGCTAAACGCTCACATATTAGACTATTATCAATAAATTTAGTAGTTTCACTCTCATATAAACTATTTTCTTTATCATAATAAAAGCTACCCATAGCATGCAAAGAGCATAAAATAAAATCTATTTCTTTGTAAATTAAAGCAATATCTCTGCCATCATATGTTATTTTCTGATTAGATAAATTTAATTTAATCTTTTCTCTTGACAAACTTGGCATTTTCAATTTTTACATCTCCTTTCACAGTTAACTCTAATGTGTGGTACCTAGGATTTTCTATCCATTCAAGTTGTGAAGCATTAATATCGAATTCAATATAATTTCTACCTTTTCCTTTACCTAACTGATACAATTCTTCTGCATCTATACGGCTCAATGGCTTTTTATCAGCTAGTTCAAGATATACTCTATTGTTATCCCTTGCATAAATTATTCCACTTTCTTGAATTCCCTTTAATCCTTTAGTATTTGTATAGTGCCTTACTCTTATTACTTCTGTATTACTATCACTTCCACTCGGATTCGCACACGTAGTATTATGCACCAGCACATCCCCATCCCCAACATAATAGGTATGGTAATCCGCCACTCTAAAGTTATAGACCTCTACCGCTTCTTCCAGCCATTCCACCCTTACATCTGTAATGGTTTCCTTACCGCCATCCAGACACTTAAGCTCATAGCCTTCCTGCAGGCATCCCGCCTGTACAAACCCAAGTCCTTCCACATAAAACGGATGCAGCTCCGTGGTAATTATCTCTTCTTTATCAGTCTCGACATGGATAAGCTTATCCGTCTCACTGACAAAGACCTCCTCTACCTCCTTTAATCCTTTCTCTCCTGTCTCCTCATCATAAGCCCAGACCTTGTCTCCGGCTTCCACTTCCTCAATGGCTCTCTGTCCATCCTCCGTGGAAACCAGCGTTCCTGCCACAAAGCAGTGGGGTTCTCCTGTTATGCCTGTCAGGACCTTGCAGCCTACGCCGTCGGAGCACATCAGATTATACAGGCCTCTTCCGCTGCTTATGGCCGCTCCCGTGGACAGGATCGTTCCCGTGGCAGCAAGTCCCAGATTTATGATCTCCTCTGCTCCAAGCTCTCCCGCCTTGTATGCATCATAAGCGTCCACTGCCGCATAGTAGGTATCAATGCCGCTCATGGTCGCCTGGGCGGTGTGGGATACAAACTTAGTTCCCAATGTCAGGTATTTCGCCGCTGTCTCCGCTTTATTGAGATACTTCGTCCCTGTTGCCACAGCCTTGATGGTTCCGCCTGCAAAGCTTCCCAGCATGGGCAGTGCCGACAGCAGGCATACCCCCGCCATAAAGTCATTGCCTTCCGCCTTATACCACATGGCGTTGATCAGGTCTGCTCCGTCCCAGAAGATTCCTGCTATATCCAGAAGGGTATGTCCTATGGTTGACCAGTCAAGGTTAAAAAATCCCATCTGACACAACCCGAACGGGTCCGTACTGCTCACAGGATTTCCCTGCACGTAGCTGTAACGGTTTAAGCTCTGGCTGTTTGTGATGTCTCCCGTCAGGATATCCCGGTTGATAAACCGTCTGATATCCGTATTGTAATACCGCGCCCTCATATGGTACAGCCCGTTTCCGTCTGTGGTTACACCAAGCTGTCCGTTATACAGGAAACGGATTCCTGTTTCCGATACTGCGCCGGAAATCATGGAAGAAGTTATTTTCCCGTCTTCCTCATGTACAAGGTTGTTTCCTGTACCGTCTGTGATACCCGTCAGTTCCCCATAGGCGCTGTAGGCAAACCTTAAACGGACTTCTCATCAGGACTGTATAGGCATAGATATAATGACAATTTCTATAAAAATTTACTCCTGTTCTTTTAATTCATAGTGATTCCAACCGGCTATCGGTTTTATAATCACGCCACTATCAAATGCTTCCTTTGCTCCTATTGAATATCTGTGATTCGGGATATAATCTTTCATCCCATTGGGCGAAACAATGTATGCTCCCTTTAAAAAATCTTTTTTGAAACGATTTATTATTTTTCTCCATAGCGGATTAATTTCCCCGTTTGAAAGATAACCCATACTGGCTTCAACTAATTCTTTTCCATCATCCTTTCCTAAAGAAATATCTAAATCTCCTCTTTTTTCGTTTAAATATTCATCGTACTGCTCCTCATTTGTACAATTAAACGGCTCTTTACTCAGAAATATATATTCGTATTTCATCAATTCCGCATTAGAAGTATTTGTAATTTCTTTTACACAAAACTGGGGAGAAATTACTAACCCCATTGCTTTCAAATCATATTGTTCCGTAATAACTCGAATATAATTTACTATTTCTTCTTTTCTGGCATGAAATTGAAAATTCATTTTTTACCTATAATCCAATTACACCAAATGATAATTGGATTATTTTTCCTTTCCTCCGGACTCTTCCGGATAATATAATTCTTATCTAATATATTTACTTGTGCACTACGAATCTACCATCCATCTTATTAAAGCTTTGACTGCCACAAAGCTATTTATCATATGAGACATAATACATTGGTATTCCAGCATCTTCTAAATCATATAAGGCCTCCACTTCTCTTTTTATCGGTGCGCCTTTTGCTGTTGTTTTACCAACATTAATTCCATATAGGGAACCGTCTGGTCTCTGTACCAAAATATCAGGTCTTCTTCCCCCTTTTACCCCTCCTCGTGTTGTGATTAATTTTTCTCGCCGCTTACCTCCACCTGCAATTATTTTACCATCTGTAATTTGCTCTGCAACTTCTTCTATTTTCAAATTATGCTTACCGGTTCCTTTAGGTTTTGGCCCTGTTTTAGCTTTCCCATCACTTCCACTCGAATTCGAACACGTAGTATTATGCACCAGCACATCCCCATCCCCTACAAAATAGGTATGGTAA
>CAZDRM010000241.1:0-3258 GCA_964507745.1 uncultured Lachnospiraceae bacterium | reverse complement strand
GATATGCTGGAAAAGCTGCTGAGCGGGGCGGGGTATGCCGTAAAGCGCGCTTACTCGGGGACGGAAGCGGTTTATCTGCTTTCGGGTAAACAGCCGGATCTAATATTGCTGGATTTGATGCTTCCGGGATTGTCGGGAGAGGAAATCCTGCCCAAGATCAAAGATATACCTGTGATCGTGCTGAGCGCCAAGGCGGACGTGCAGAATAAGGTCAGACTGCTGCTGGGCGGGGCGACGGATTATATGACCAAGCCCTTTGATTCGGAGGAACTGCTTGCCAGAGTTGCTGTGCAGCTTCGGAATGCAGGAAGGAATCAGTCGGATGTTCTGACATTTGAATCTTTATCTTTAAATAACGCTTCCCATAGTTTTTCTGTAGGGGATGTGCCGGTAAAGCTGACCAAAACGGAATATGCCATTATAAAACTGCTTATGATAAATGCGGGACAGGTCATTACCAAGTCCGCCATACTGGATGAAATCAGCGAGGATACGCCGGATTGTGTAGAAGGTTCCCTGAAAGTGCATATCAGCAACCTCAGGAAGAAAATCAGGGAAGCCGGCGGAAAGGACTATATCGAGGCGGTATGGGGAATCGGATTTAAGCTGCGGGAGGATGAGGAATAAAACTTAACCGAATCTTTACTTTTTTCTTAACCGTTTTCTTAACTGCCTTCTGTTAGGATGGAAGGGTCAGAAGACAAGATTCGGGAAATAAGGAGGAAGTCAGGATGGATTATGTTTTGACAACAGACGGGCTGTGTAAACAGTACCGGAATTTTAAAGCCTTAGACGGTCTTTCCATGCATGTCCCCAAGGGTGCGATTTACGGCTTTGTAGGGAAGAACGGCGCGGGCAAAACAACGCTGATCCGATTGATCAGCGGCTTACAGGAGCCCACATCGGGAGAGTATACCATTTATGGGATTCATAATAAGGAGAAGGAAATTTTAAAATCCCGCCGCAGGATGGGAGCCATTGTGGAGAACCCGTCCATTTATATGAATATGACGGCGGAGGAAAATATACAGGAGCAGTACCGCATTCTGGGAATGCCTTCCTTTGGGGGAATCCGGCAGCTTCTGGAGCTGGTGGGCTTAGAGGATACGGGAAAGAAAAAAGCAAAAAACTTTTCATTGGGCATGCGCCAGAGACTGGGCATTGCCGTTGCCCTGGCAGGGGACCCGGATTTTCTGGTGCTGGACGAGCCGGCAAACGGACTGGACCCTCAGGGAATTGTGGAGATGCGGGAACTGATTTTAAAGCTGAACCGGGAAAGGCAGATTACGGTGCTGATGTCCAGTCATATTTTGGATGAGCTTTCCAGGTTAGCCACCCATTACGGCTTTGTGGACGGCGGGCGCATGGTAAAGGAAATCAGCGCAGAGGAACTGGAAAATGCATGCAGGAAGTGCATACGTGTAGAAGTGACGGATATCAAGGCTCTTTCCAATGTGCTGGATGAAAAGAAGATAGAATACAGCATCCTTTCGGATACAGAGGCTGATATTTTTGAAAAAATGAATATTACGGAGCTGGTAACGATGCTTCTTCCAAAGAATTGCCAGGTTCTTTCCGTCCATGAGAAGGATGAAAGTCTGGAAAGCTATTATATGAATCTGATTGGAGGTGGCAGCTATGAATAAATTGTTATCGGCGGAATTTGCGCGGTTAAAAAAGAACAAGTTTTTCTGGGCATGTGTGGGACTTATGGCAGTTGTGGCATGGTATATAGTATTCGAACTCTATCGGGAGATGAAGAAATACGATTATGTCGTAGGTCTGGAGAGAGTACTCTTCGGGCATGTTTTCTGTATGGGGATTCTTACAGCGGCTTTTTCAGGGCTTTTTATTGGAACCGAGTATAGTGGAGGAACCATTAGGAATAAACTGGTAATCGGGCATACCAGAAGAGATATTTATTTATCATCCCTCATCATCAGCATAACGGCAGGTTTTATTATATGCCTGAGTTTCGTTCTGGCGGTATTGATACCGGGTGTGATACTGATTGGCTTTTCCGAGGAAATGATTGTGGAAATGGTGCTGCAGACTTTTTTTGTGATTATGTTGATGACTGCGGCGTTCAGCGCTATTTTTACCATGTTCAGTATGCTGAACCAGAATAAGGCGCAAAATTGTGTGATTGTGCTTATCGTGGTCTTTGTAATGCTGTTTTTTTCAGCTTTTATTTTCAGTGAACTGGCCAAGCCGGAAATATGGGAAGAGTATGTCTATGTGGATGAAGAAACGGGAGAACTTGTAACAGAGCCTGCAGAGCCCAATCCTTTTTATATATCGGGAACACAGCGGGAGGTTTATGAATTCCTGATGCAGTTCTTTCCAAGTGGTCAGTCCTTTCTGATTATGGCAGGGGATTTGTCACACCTAAAGGAAATGGCTGCTTACTCCGTTCTGATCATTATCGGTTCTTCGGCGGCAGGGATGTATTGTTTTCAGAAAAAAGATATTAAATAAGGGGATTTAGGTATTTATGGAAATCTGGTTACCGGTCGTTTGCGGCATTCTGGCAGTTATGGTATGCGCTCTTTTTATCAAGATTTATATGATGAAGAAGTCCGTAAAGGAAATTGAGGAAAAGCTTTCTGAAAAACTTCGGACAGAGACGAATACGCTTATAGACATTTCAAGCCGGGATGAAGATTTGAGAAGGCTGGCTGATACTCTGAATGCGGAGCTTGGTAAGCTTCGGGAGGAACGCTGGCGCTTTAAACAGGGAGATAAAGAATTAAAGGATGCGGTAACCAATATTTCCCACGACCTTCGGACGCCCCTGACGGCAGTCTGCGGTTATCTGGATTTGTTAAAAAAAGAGGAAAAAAGTGAAACGGCTGCCGGGTATCTTGATATCATTGAAAATCGCACACAGGTTATGCGGGAACTGACGGAGGAGTTGTTTGATTATTCCCTCCTTTCATCTGCGGAGGAAGAGAAAAAGGAAAGCGTTTGTCTGAATGCGGCTTTAGAGGAAAGTATAGCTTCCTTTTACGGAGCCATAAGACAGAGCGGAATAGAACCGGAAATTTCCATTACGGAGCATCGTATCGAAAAAAATCTGGATGCTATGGCGCTGACCCGGATTTTTGGGAATATTATAAATAATGCCATGAAATACAGCGACGGGGATTTTAAGGTGGAATTAAAGGAAGATGGAACTATTATTTTTTCAAATTCTGCCAAAAATTTAAATCCCGTTGCGGCAGAAAGGCTTTTTGACCGTTTTTATACGGTGGAAAC
>CAZDRM010000240.1:0-3263 GCA_964507745.1 uncultured Lachnospiraceae bacterium | reverse complement strand
GTACCGAGACGGATACCGCTTGTTACAAAAGGAGACTTGGGATCGTTGGGGATGGTATTCTTATTAGCCGTAATATGGGCGTCATCCAAAAGCTTCTCCACAGCCTTTCCTGTCAGTTCAAAGGGCGTCAGATCCATAAGCATCAGGTGATTGTCCGTACCGCCGGAAACGATTTTGATGCCTCTGTCCATAAGTCCCTTGCAAAGAGCCTGAGCGTTGTCCACAATACCCTGCTGGTATTTTTTGAAATCGTCGCTTAATGCTTCTTTAAAGCAGACTGCCTTTGCCGCAATGACATGCATCAGGGGACCGCCCTGAATGCCGGGGAATACCGCTTTGTTGAAGTTGTACTTATCAGCCATTTCCTGACTGCTTAAAATCAGACCGCCACGGGGTCCGCGTAATGTTTTGTGAGTTGTAGTAGTGGTAACATCCGCATAAGGGATGGGGCTCGGATGAAGTCCTGCTGCTACCAGTCCCGCAATATGAGCCATATCCACCATCAAAACAGCGCCTACTTCATCAGCCACTTCACGGAATTTCTTAAAATCAATGGTCCTTGCATAAGCGGAAGCGCCTGCAATGATCATTTTGGGCTTGCTCTCCAATGCGATTTCCCTTAATTTATCATAATCAATAAATCCTTCATCGTTAACACCATAAGGTACAATATTGAAATAAGTACCGGAAATATTAGCCGGGCTACCGTGTGTCAGATGTCCGCCATGATCTAAATTCATACCCATAATGGTATCGCCGGGCTTGCAGATTGCAAACTGTACCGCCAGATTCGCCTGTGCACCGGAATGAGGCTGTACGTTGGCATATTCGCAGCCGAACAATTCCTTGGCGCGTTCTCTTGCCAGATCCTCTGCAACGTCTACGCACTGGCATCCGCCGTAATATCTCTTTCCGGGATATCCTTCCGCATATTTGTTGGTCAAGGGACTTCCCATTGCAGCCATAACAGCCTTGCTTACCCAGTTTTCGGAAGCAATGAGCTCAATGTGGCTGTTCTGCCTCTCCTGCTCATCCACAATTGCCTGTGCGATTTCGGGATCGACTTTCTTTACTTCGTCTAAAGAATACATTTCTTTATCCTCCTGCTCTTCTTACTTGATATATTACCCCGGCGCCATACTCGCTGAAATGCCCTGCATCCATCCATGCCATTGATAACATTTTCACGAAATCCTTGTCTGAAAGCTCACGGGGGAATTTTTATGTAATATCCAAATTAGTATAGCATACTTTTTTTTTAAAGGAAACGGAAAATCTGAAAAGAAATTTGTCTCTTCCTGTCAAAGTATGTTAAAATTTAAAAAAGATATTACGATATTCAAAAAACTGCCATCGATTGCGAAAATTTAAGACAGACGGGCGGCAAAAACTGTAGAAACAGCCAGCCTTGAATTTTTGTAATCGACCACCAAAACAAGGAGAACTTCACATGCTTTATATCATTGTCAATCCCGCATCCAAATCCGGTCTGGGACGTCGGAAATGGGAAACCTTCAAAGAAAAACTGAATCAGAATTCCATCGTATATGAAGTTTTCTTTACAGACAAGCAAAACGGCGCTGCGCTATGCGCCAAAGAAATTTCCAAGAAAATGCGCCCGGATTCTCCGGACATTTTATGTGTTCTCGGCGGAGACGGCACCATCAACGAAGTATTCAACGCCTTTAAGGACACAAATGATATTCCGCTGGCCTATCTTCCCACCGGTTCCAGCAACGACCTGGCAAGATCTTTAAACATCGTCGCGTCTCCCGACCAGTTGATCAGGCAGATCAAAAAGCCAACCATACATACGGCGGATGCAGGAACACTCCTGACAGGCTCCGGAAAAAAACGCCGGTTCTGTGTCAGCTGCGGCATCGGTCTGGATGCGGCAGTCTGCAAGGAGGCTCTTGATTCAAAATTAAAAGATGCCCTGAACCGTATCGGTCTGGGCAAGCTTACCTATGCAGGCATTGCTCTGAAACAGTTAATTTCCGCTCCTTCCTGCGGCTGTAACGTAACCTTTGAGGATGGCGCCACCAAACATTTTGACAGGCTGCTTTTTGCCGTTTCCATGGTTCAGCCCTACGAGGGCGGCGGAATTAAGATGGCTCCCATGGCAGACTGCCACGACGGCCTTTTCGATGTTATGATTGTTGCCGGCCTCAAAAAATGGCGGGCACTCTACCTGCTTCCCCTTGCCTTTTTCGGTCTTCACACCAAAGCCCGAAACGTATACTTTTACAAAGTCCGCCAACTGACTATTGAGACGGACGTCCCCCTGATTGTACATGCAGACGGGGAATATTGTGGAAAACAACAAAAAATTGCCCTTTCCTGCCAAAAGAATGGTCTAAAATTCATCTAGACAAACCCCTGATCTTGTAGCATACTTTCCTTTATAGATATTTTTTATAAAGGAGTCTTTTGTGTGAACGCACCAAATCAGAAAAGCAGCAGAAAACTTTCATCCAAAGCAGAACTGGCTCTCCGTATTCTCATACCTGTATTATACGGAATATTTTACGTTGCTGTTTTTTCTTATCTCGAAAGACGTCCTGTGCATTCATACAAGATTATCAAAATGCCTATTGATTTCCGTATTCCTTTTTGTGAATACTTTATCATTCCCTATATGCTCTGGTTTTTATATATTGCAGGAACTGTAGCTTTATTTATCTTTTTGAACCGGAAGGACTATATCAAGCTTTGCATTACCTTAGGCGTAGGCATGACCGTATTTTTACTGGTCTCCTATCTCATGCCCAACATGCAGCCCTTAAGGCCCGACCTTGACCGCATTGCCCGCCACAACATTTTCTTAGACATTGTAAAAGGGCTTTATGCCGCTGACACCTGCACCAATGTATTCCCCAGCATCCATGTATTCAATTCTTTAGCTGCCGACTTTGCCATCCATAAATCCCGGCAATTAAAAGACCACAAAATATTACGGATATGCTCCCGCATTTTATGCATATCCATTATCCTGTCCACCATGTTCTTAAAACAGCATTCCGCCTTCGACGTATTAACTGGAATTGTCATGGCTGCATCCCTATACTTTCTGGTCTACCACCTTCCCGAAACCAAAGCAGTCAACGCCCTGGTGGAAAATCTGGAATTCCTTAAAAGCTAATTATAACAAATCCCAATTCCCAACAAAAAAAACTGTTCGAGTATTGAGGTCCCAAGAAAAGAATATTCCCCCTCGTCGGGGGTGCAATTCGGGGGCTTTTTCTGCAAAAAATATATTTAAT
>CAZDRM010000239.1:0-3270 GCA_964507745.1 uncultured Lachnospiraceae bacterium | reverse complement strand
AAGTAACATTGCGTCATAGCGTATAGAAACTAATCTATATGCTCTATTTTTTGTAAAGGAGCAGGATGTAAAAGAAATAGCATAACATAAATAGAATATTAAAAATTATTTAAATTTTATGTCTTGACCCTGACGCTGCGTCATGGAATAGGATGGAATTATCAAGAACGGGAGGTACATTTTCATGAAAACAGTAACTGATGTATCAAAACTGACAGGTATCAGCGTGCGCACACTTCACTATTACGACAATATTGGATTATGTAAACCAACTATGCATAGTGAATCAGGATACCGGCTTTATGACGATAAAGCTCTGGAAAAGTTACAGCAGATATTGTATTTCAAGGAATTTGATATTCCCTTAAAAGAAATCAAATCCATTATGGAAGACCCCGGACTTGACAGAAACAGTTTGTTAAAAAGCCAAAGAGAAATGCTGTTACTAAAAAAGCAACGCTTAGAGCGAATCATTAGCAGCATTGACGACATTTTGAAAGGAGACAATAAAATGGACTTTAAAGTTTTTAACAAAGACGACATTGACAGAATGTACCGTTCCATGGAACAAAACATGACAGAGCAGCAAAAAGAAATATTTATAAAAGAACATGGCAGTATGGAAGCCTTTGAAAAGCACTTTAAGGAAAATGCTAAAAGTGAAAAGGCGCAGAAAAATTTTGCCAAAATAGTGGAGTGGTACGGAGATAAAGAAAGCGCCATGGAGGCTGCCGTAAATCCTGATAATTCCCAAATCATAGATGCCTATTCCAAGCGGTATGAAAGCACCCTTCATAAACTGGCTTCCAAAATGAACTGCGATGTCAATACCTTTGAAGTAAAGGAAATTGTAGGAGAGTTAGATTTTGTAACAAAGCAGCTATATCAGCTAAAAGATGCCGGACCTTTTATGCTGGAAACAGCCCAACTGTACAAAAACGACGAAACCTTCCAAAAAGCATCAGATGAAACATTCGGACAAGGCGCAACAAAGTTCATTGGAGAAGCCATAGAAGCTTTCTACTCCAAATAAAAATAATATGCGGTAATTAACCAAAAATTTCTAATTAACTCAAAACCTTCACTAACCAAGAAGCCGCAATAGCAATCTGAAAAGGAAGAAAAACAGGAAAAAGTTTTGTATTTTCATTTACCCAACAGTAAAGCGGCAATTTTTCTTACAGCCTGCATCAGAACAAAGGGGAAATTGCCATGGATGGCAATTTAGCCGTCATGCGGCACGGAAGCCGCATTGACGGCGACCCGCACGTATTCAACCCCCCTACACAGGCTGTTAGAAAAATCCGCTTTACTGTTAAAAATGAAAATACAAAACTTATTTCCTGTTTTTCTTCCTTTTCAGATTGCTATTGCGTTCCCTACAAATCCTCAAAATCCCTCATATTATAATTCGCCAGCAATTCCTGAATCTTATAAGTAGGCGTCAAAACATTACCCATAGACAAATCATGATTCATAAAATCAATAATACTTGCTGTAAATTTACTCATATCAGCTTCCACAAAATAAGGACGCTCTCTAATCTCTGGTGGAAGATAAGTCAAATTAGTAACAACCACCCGGTCAAAATAACCCTTTTCAAAAGCCGCATCAAAGGCTCTCAGACCTTCCGTAAACAGCCCAAAGGTACAACAGATAAACACTCTTTTAGCGCCCATCTGCTTTAACTGCTTTGCAGTATCAATCATACTGCCGCCGGAGGCAATCATATCATCAATAATAATCACATCCCGGCCCTCTATTTTATCTCCTAAAAATTCATGGGCTACAATAGGGTTTTTGCCATTGACAATTTTGGAATAATCCCTGCGCTTATAAAACATACCGGTATCCACACCCAGAACAGAGGAGAAATAAACGGCACGGTCAAGTGCGCCTTCATCGGGGCTGATAACAATAGTATGATCTTTATCTATTATCAAATCCTTTTCAAAATGGAGTAAAGAACGAATAAACTGATAAGGAGGAGTAAAGTTGTCAAAGCCGCAGAGCGGAGTTGCATTCTGCACTCGGGGGTCATGGGCGTCAAAAGTGATAAAATTGCTGACTCCCATACGGCTCAGTTCCTTTAACGCATAGGCGCAGTCCAAAGATTCCCTTGTTGTTCTCTTATGCTGACGGCCCTCATAAAGAAATGGCATAATGACTGTAATGCGGTGTGCCTTTCCGTTGCAGGCTGCAATGAGACGCTTTAAATCCTGATAATGATCATCAGGAGATTTGTGGTTTTCATAACCGTTTACGGTATAGGTAAGGCTGTGGTTGCAGACATCTACCATTATGAATAAATCTTTACCGCGGATGGATTCGTTTAAAATGGCTTTCCCTTCTCCCGTGCCAAAGCGGGGACAGACAGCGTCCACCAGATAATTTGTCTCGGAATATCCCTGAAAAGCGGGATCTTCCTTTAATTCATTATGTACGTTGGCGCGAAAATCCACCAGATAATCATTTACCTTTTCGGCAAAAGAAATACAGCTTTCCGTTGCAATGATTTTTAAGGGTGCAACAGGCATAGCGTTTTCAAGTACTGATAAATTAGGCATTCTGTCCTCCGTATCTGCCGGATTCCTACCGGCAAGTAAAAATTTCTTACTCACTTAATTTATCATTCTGCTAGTGACACGTCAAGGAATTTCTAGTAGAATGAATAAGAAGGAGCAGCTATGAAAAAGGTAGAACACATTGTGAAAAAGGTAGACCCGGAAAGCATTGCCCAGGAACTGGAGATTGCGCCGGGAGATATAATTTTACAGATAAACGGAGAAGATATTGAGGATATATTTGAGTATCAGTATCTGATTCAAGATGAATATATAGAAGTGCTGGTTAAAAAGCCGGACGGAGAAGAATGGCTTTTGGAAATCGATAAGGACGAGCAGGAGGACTTGGGCATTGAGTTTGAAAACGGGCTTATGGACGAATACCGCTCCTGTCACAATAAATGCATTTTCTGCTTTATCGATCAAATGCCGAAGGGAATGCGGGACACCCTGTATTTTAAAGATGATGATTCCAGGCTGTCTTTTTTACAGGGAAATTACGTAACGCTGACCAATATGTCCGAGCATGATGTAAACAGGATTATCAAATATCATTTAGAGCCTATCAACATTTCTTTTCAGACCATGAACAAAGAACTTCGCTGCATGATGTTAAATAACCGTTTTGCCGGAGATGCTTTAAAAAAAGTTGATGCTTTTTATGAAGCGGGCATCGTGATGAACGGACAGATTGTTTTGTGCAAAG
>CAZDRM010000238.1:0-3277 GCA_964507745.1 uncultured Lachnospiraceae bacterium | reverse complement strand
GAAATACATTGTTTTTCCCGCCGCCGGCTTTCCCTGCCCATATGCCCCCTCTTCCCCCTAAGTTTTTCCCCACCCATGTATCAAAAATTTTTCCCCCAAATGTCACTTTTTAACACCCCCAGGTGTATTACTATAAAGGCGGTGACCCTCATTGGAAATAGAAGAGATATTTCAGGAATTCGGAAACATGCTCTACCGCGTCGGCGTAGTCATGCTGCGAAGCCGGCACGATGCGGAAGATGCAGTCCAGGATACCCTGATTAAATATATGGAACACAAATCACAATTCCAAAGCAAAGAACACCTGAAAGCATGGCTTTTACGTGTAAACATCAATATCTGCAAAAACAAACTCCGGTTTTACCAAAGACACCCCTCCATCCCCTTAGAACAGCTGGGCATGGTATATAAAGACGAAGAGGACTGCATTTTGATGGAGGCGCTTATGAAGCTGCCTGCAAATTACAAAGAAGTTTTTCTCCTCTATTATGTGGAAGGCTATAAAATACGCGAGATATCAGAAATTTTAAAGATGTCGGAGTCGGCTGTCAAAAAACGTCTGGAAAGAGGACGGGAGAAGTTAAATGAATTGCTGGGAGGGCATGAAAATGGATGAAAACAGATTTGAGCGCTTCAGGGAATTGGTTAATCGGATAGAACCCGCAGAAGATGTAAAAGAACGTATTCTGGAAAACGTCATATACAGAAAAAGAAGAAAAGTAAATAAGCTGATAAAATATACGACAGTAGCCGCAGCGGCGGTTTTCATCTGCATAATAGCCATATACATGAACTCTTATAAGGGAGAAGAAAGTCAGAGCGGGCTGAATGTATATGCCTCTGAATTAGACGGAGACAACTGGCTGGTACTGCCTGAAGGGGAAAAGCGGCAGCTGTCCGGTCCGGTTGAGACAGGATGGGGATATCAATTCAGGCTGGAATTGCCTAAGGATACGGATTATTTCTATACCCTGTCAGGAGGAACCTGTATCGGAATTGACTGGATATATTGCTCAAATAATACCATTCGATGGCATGTGTATGATGACAGTGAATATGATTTTCCGGATTATATGGAATCGGAGTTAATAATTTATCTTGCCGACGAGGAAGACAACAGAATAGGCCGATACCGGTTAATCCTAAGCAAAGAGGGAGATGCATGTTTTGCAGAACTGGTAAACGAATCCGAAAAAATAGAAAATGATCAACCTGCCAAAACGACAGATTAGGGGGACTGCTTATGTTACGAAGAGCTGTGGAAAACGGCATCCGGTATAAAAAGAAAACAATCTTAAATCTTATGATTTGTATGATAACCGTGATTCTTTTAAATGCCTATATGGGAAATATTGCAGGAGTGGACAGACAGATGGCGGAGCTGCCGGAAGTGCTCCCTGTAAGGGGAAATGTCTACAATTTGAAAGGGACCCTTGCCACAGGACTGAAAATTCAGGAAAAATATGTAGACGGTATTTTAAATTCAGAATACGTCAGCAACCCGGTATTTTCCATACAGCTGCGAATGGGAAACGGAAGGATTGAGGGAGACGATTATCTTAGCCGTCTGCCTTATTATGCGGCGGGAATCAACGACGCAGCGGCGGTTCCGGGATTTTTAGAGAGTGAGATCACATTTGCAGGTAAATCCCAGGGGCTTCCGGAGGATATGGATGCACAGACATTTTTTTCATCAGAGGAAAGAATCTGTGTCATAGACGAGGAGATTGCCGGCGCACAGGGAATTGTCCCCGGACAGACCGTTACCCTGAGTACCTATTATACGAATTACAGACCGGACTATGACATTGTGTTGGAACCTCTGGATATAGGGGAATACACGGTTGTGGGACTTATGAACATAGAAAATTATACGGGAACCGATATGAAACCCAATATTATCATACCATTTGAAACGGCAAGGAATATTTTCTATGAAAATGAAATTGAGTTTTATGCCAGCTCCGCGTCCTTTTTGTTAAAGGATCCTTATGAGTTAAACGAGTTTAAGGAGGAAATGAAGGAACTGCAGTTTTTGGAGGTTCTGCCGGGGGCGAAGCCATGGTATGACGGCTATGGGCTTTCCATAAGGGATGAGACCTTTATTCGGACGGCGGAACAGCTGATTCGGAATAAAAATCTGCTTATGGGCATGCTTCCCTTTTTAGGAGTAGTAGTTTTGTGCATCGGCTACGTGACGGCAAGTCTTTTGATAAAGGGGCGGAAACCGGAATATGCCATTATGAGATCCTTGGGACAGGGACATGGCAGCTGTTTCATGACTATCTGTCTGGAATATGCGCTGACGGCTCTTGCGGGATGTGTTCTGGGAAGCATTTTGGGCGCTGTATTTTTAAAGGGAGAGGCAGTAATGCTGCTTATTGTGACCGGCGCTTTTATGGTCTGCTATTTCCTGGGCGAAGCGGCGGCCTTGTGGCCCTTGAAACGGTTGAGCGTCATGATGGTATTAAGCCAGAACGATTAAAAGGAGGGGAATAAAATGGAAGTAATCAAGGTAGAAAATGTCAATTATTCTTATAAAACAAAATACCAGACGGTGCATGCGGTAAAGGATGTGAGCTGTTCCTTTGAGAAGGGACTGCTGTATGCCATCGTAGGAGAGTCCGGCAGCGGAAAAACAACCCTGCTCTCTCTTCTGGCAGGACTGGATGTGGCGGACGAAGGAGCGATTTTGGTAGAGGGGGAGGACCTTAGCAAAATGAACAGGGACCGCTACCGCAGGGACGTTGCATCGGTGGTGTACCAGTCTTTCCAGCTCTTTCCCCTGCTGACTGCAAGGGAAAATGTCATGTATCCCATGGAGATGAAAAAGATGAAGAAAAAGGAAGCAGCAAAACGGGCGGAAGAATTACTGCTTTCCGTGGGACTTCCGGAAAAAATATACAGACAGTTCCCTTTAATGATGAGCGGCGGCGAACAGCAGAGAGTGGCTATTGCCAGAGCTTTGGCGGCAGGCGGGAAAATTCTCCTTGCAGATGAGCCTACGGGAAATCTGGATACGGAAAATGAACAGCATATCGTAGAGATTTTAAAGAAGCTGGCCCATGAGGACGGATATACGGTTATTGTCATTACCCACAATCCGGAAGTGGCAAAGGAAGCAGACGGCATTTACAGAATGCGGGACGGTAGACTTGCAGTAGAGAAAGAAGGTAAATCCTTCATACAGACAAAAGAAGAGGACAGCGGGAAACCGGTAATAAAGGCAGGTGGTGCAGATGATTAAAAACAGTATCAGACAGCTTTTCAGGACAAA
>CAZDRM010000237.1:0-3278 GCA_964507745.1 uncultured Lachnospiraceae bacterium | reverse complement strand
AAAGTGGATCTGACACAGGCTGATACAAAGAACGGAGCTTATCCGGTTTAATGAAACATTTATAAGATGATTATAAAGAGTTCCAGGCAATGCTTTATGCAATTGTCTGGAACTTTTTTATTCCGTCATGGGGCATAATGCCATAAGCTTTTCACAATTCGTAGAAGCAGATTATTAAAATAATATGTGCAGGAGAGCAAATAAATTTTCTTCTTCGGCTTGTGTCGTGACTTATGCACATGTTAATATAATGATATGTGATATTTAATATTGAGTGAACATTTTTATGAAAAGCGCATAACAGAGGGACAAGTATGAAAGCGAAAGCAGAGAAGGATTTTTGGGAAAAATTGATAAATACCGTAAATATTCCTGAAACCATCCGTATCTATATCAGATGACATTTCTGGTATAACAAAGGAGGAGAAAGATATGAAAAAGAAAGGGATATTTACCAAAAAGGGAAAGGTAATTCTGATTTCATTGTCGATTGTTGGTTTTGTCATTGTGGCAGCGGTTGTTACGGGTATTTTATACTACAACAGACATGCAGTTAAAACAATCTATTATACGGAAGACTATGCAGAATTGTACAAAGAGGAACTTCGGATTATATTTGGCGAAAATTACCGGATTGGCGAGAAAGAAACCATTACCATAGAGGGAGAGGATTGCAGCTGCGGATATCATTCGGATACTTATATCTATGATCAATGGGAAATTTCTTATGAAGATCAATTAGGACAGGAATACACCCAGACATTAAATAATAAAAATACTCTGGAGAATCAACAGCTCGGGTGGCTGGAAGAACAGCTGGAGCAGCATTATAAAATGCAGTTTATGGTTGATTATTTTGAAGAAGGAACTCTTCAGGATTTGTCGGTAAAAGAAAACGGAAGAACTTATTGTTTTGTATTTATGGGAAATCCGGTAAAGAGTTGGACAAGTGCGGAAAAAGATGCATATGACAGAGCAGAAAAGGCAGGCCGCAAATATTGGAAACAGCTTCTGGAGACTTTAAAGGATAAGGAAAATATGATTCATCTGTGGGAATTGGATTATCAGCAGATTTTTAGGGATTTTCCCGTCGAGGTTTCCCTCCATTTAAGTATTGACGATGAAGAACTGAAAGGAAATGAAAAGGCGGAATTCGAGAAAACAGTGAGAGAAAAAGTGCTTCAAATGATGGAGGCATTAAAAGAGGAAAGTGGATATACCTGTAATGTGACTGTGAGTATATGCTGTGCTCAAGGCAAAGAAGACCTTTATGATGGCGAAAAAAACTGGCATTACTATATTTTACAGGGGGAACCTGCAGAAATAGGCGGCGAATACAGAAGCTATGCGTGGCAACTTTTTGACTCCTATAAGGGAGTTTTCTGGTAATTGTGTACAAAACACGGAATAACTGACCGGATTTCAATTTGCATATACGCTATATCAGAAAGGAGCAAAGGGAAGATGAAGAAAGAAATCATACCCTATACAAGAAAGATAGCCTATTATGAAACGGATCAGATGGGCATTGTCCACCATTCTAACTATATCAGGTGGTTTGAAGAAGCCAGGATTGACTTTTTGAGTCAAATCGGACTTCCTTACAGCAAGATGGAAGAAGAGGGAAGTATGATTCCTGTCCTGTCCGCTGCCTGCGAATACAAAAATGCCATGCGCTTTGGACAACGGTTTCAGATTACATTGCGTATTGTCTCTTTTTCGGGAGTAAAATTCCGTGTGTTATATGAAGTGACTGATGCAGATACAGGGAAACTGCATGCTACAGGCGAATCCGGCCATTGTTTCGTAACAAATGATATGATACCTATCCGTATGAAAAAAGAGCATCCGGATATTTACCAAAGCCTGATGGAATATGTGCAGCCTCAATAGGATGAAGGGGAAAACGAATGAGAAATAACATGTGGGATAAAATATAAGGGATAAATTTTCCAGACTTGACAAACGCTCCCAAATATACTAACATAACATATGTTATCGATTATTGTGCGGAAAATGGTTCCGCTGCGAAAGAGAAGGGATTAAGTTATGGCCAGAAAAATCAGTATTACAAAGGAAATGCTTATAAACAGTGCTTTTGAAATGGCAAAAGAGGAAGGTCTTAAGGAAGTGACGGCAAGAAAGCTTGCCGCTAAAGCAGGCTGTTCTACCCAGCCAATATTCCGTGTCTACAGCGGCATGGATGAAATGTATGATGAGGTTTACGGTATGGCAATCGACTGCTTTTCCGATTATTACGGAAAATATCCGGAGAAGAGTCAGGTTCCTTTTACCAATCTGGGAATGGCATATATTGAGTTTGCAGGGAAAGAACCCCAATTATTCCGTATGTTATTTATGGAGAAAAAGCGGTGCAACGCATCCTTATTCGGCATTTTGAACGGTAACACCAATGCGCTTCACAAGGAAATAGCAAGAGCAAAGGAACAGGGAGCAAAAGATCCCAGCGGAATTTTTATGAAGATGTGGATTTTTATTCATGGAGCTGCGACTATGATGACAACCGGAGATTATGATCTTTCCATGGAGGAGACAAGAGGCCTTTTAGAGGAAGCTTATGCAGCTTTTATGAGATAGAAGGTAAAAACTGCTCTGGCGGAAGAAAAATGGCTGAGAGAGAATAAAGAATATAGCATAGAAGAAAAATGAAAAGTACCATGACAGAGGAAACGGGTAAAAAGCAAAGGGAGTTACAATGACAGAGGAAACAGGTAAGAGAGAGCATACGGATATTATAGAGCTTATTAAGGAACGTTATGCCAAAATGAGCAAAAGCCACAAAAAGATTGCCGGCTACATTATGGATCATTATGACCAGGCGGTGTTTATGACGGCGGCACAGCTTGGAAAAGAAGTGGAAATCAGCGAATCCACAGTGGTGCGTTTTGCATCGGGACTGGGATTTGAAGGTTATCCTGAATTTCAACATGCCTTAGAGGGCTGGATCAAAAACGAATGGAACAGCGTTGCAAAGGTGGGGATGAAGTATGGCAAGAGCACTCAGTCGGAAATTCTCACAAGCGTTTTAAATTCCGATATCGAGAAAATAGCGGACACCCTGCAAAATGTGGATGCGGCGGCCTTTGAAGCTGCCGTGGATATTATTCTGGAAGCAAGGCATGTATATGTGGTGGGTCTTCGGAGCTGCGAACCTCTGGCGGACTTTTTAAGTTTCTATCTGACCATGATCAGAGGGGATGTTATTTTAATCAGGACAACCTCTGTAACGGAAATTTTTGAGCAGATGATAAGAATTG
>CAZDRM010000236.1:0-3282 GCA_964507745.1 uncultured Lachnospiraceae bacterium | reverse complement strand
TGTCTGAGAAGCTTTATTCACAGCCCTCTATAGCAAAATCCTGCTCTTTTATCCGGCACTTTCGCAATTTCAGAATTGTGGATTAAGGGACAGACGGAAGATTTTGCCGGAGGCTGTCTTTTTGGTATTTTCATACAAATTATATTAAGGGGTTAGAAGCCTAGTTCTTCGCCTACTAAGAAGACTTTTATTCTTCCTTTGTGGCCGCTTCGTCGGGTTATTACGAATTGGTTGCACATGCATTCTTCGGACATGCATTCGGTGCAGCGGCCGATTGTGGCGCAGGGAGTGGATTTGTTTAGTCTGACTCCGTTGGGGGGACAGGCTTGGACTCTGGTGCGTTTGAAGCCTTCTTCTATGTCTTTTGTTATTTTGTTCATTCCGGCGATGATGAATACGTGGGCGGGGCCGTGGATCAGGGCGGAAAGTCGGTTGCCGTTTCCGTCGATGTTGACAAGTTCGCCGTTTAGGGTAAGGGCGTTGGTGCTCATGAAGAAATAGTCGCTCATGGCGGTCTGGCCGAATACTTTGCGGCGTTCTTCGGGAGTGGTGGCTTTCAGACGGTCGATTAATTCGAAGCTTCCGTCTTGTTCTAATGCTGCGAGCATGCCGCTTTCCTTAAAGGATTCGGAGCCGCCCCAGGCAATGGAAGAGCCTTTTTCCAGCATGGGCATGATTGTTTCTACTAATTCTTCTTTGGTGGCGCAGTAAAAGCCTTCCATGTTTCTTTTTTCCAGATTTCCAATAATTGTTTTTGCAGTGATTGCAAATGCGTCCTGTTTTGCTGACATGATAAAACCTCCTGTTAAATTGTGGCTCCCGCAAGGGTGCTGACTTGGTATGTAATTGCTTTTAAAAGAAGTATAATACAAAAGTTTCCGGGGGGCTACTTTAATTTTTGGAAAGATTGTTTTGATTTTTGAAGAGTTTTTTGATTTTTGAAAAGGTTATTTTGGGGGGCATGGTTGTTGTTAATTTTTGTGAGATTATTTAAATATATGGTAAAATTAACCAATAATTTGTTGTGAAAATTGTTTAAAAAGCGAAAAAATAAAAAAAGTGAAAAAATTGAAAGAAATTTGAGAAAAAGTGTTGACAAATGTCAGACTATTATTTATAATAAACACATACTTAAGATACACTTTCATATAGATATCCTAATGAAAGAGAGGTACAGTCCACCAGAGACGACATGTTAAGTACAAAAGAAAGAGAAACTAAAGACAAGATCTGAATCGAGTACATATGAGAAAAGAGCAAGGTACCAAAGATAAAAGTTGGAGAGAACACCTGCTACAGTACCAGGGGTACAAAGTGAAAAGTGGAAAGAGAAGAAGATCAGAAGGAGGCAGGCAAATTGAGGCCTACACATTAGTAACGGGTATTAGTCGAAAAGGATTGATACCCGTTACTTCTTTGTGTTAATATATATATGGATATTAGGTAATGCGGATATGTCCGCTTTGTTTCCGGCATGGAGAGTATATTTGTTTGTGAAAATCGATAACGGGTAATCTTTTAGCATTTTTTGGTATCAGATTGCGTGGAGGAAAATAGATTTGAGAAAAGATAATTATAACTTATCAAGAGCAGAGTTAAGAAAATTAAAGAGGAAAAGAGAACAGCGGCAGGCTTTTGGGATTTTGGTTTTGCTGATTCTGGTATTTCTGTTGATTCTCGGGGGAATCGGTTTTGGCGTTTATTCCTTTTTACATAGAGAACCTGCAAAGAAACCGGAGATGACAGTGGAGCCCGAGCCCGAAACGACGGAACCGGAACAAGAGGTTGCTGAAAGTGAACCGGAAGAGGAAAAAGTGTATTCTGTTTCTATAAACCAGACGGGAGACGGGGAACCCATAGAACTTACGGATGAAGTAAAAGCGGCAATTCTGGATGAAACCATTGCCGGTTATCTTGCCAATATGACTATTGAACAGAAGGTTGCCGGCTTATTTTTTGTAACGCCGGAAGGACTGACGGGCGTTAATAATGTGACTATAGGGGGTAGCACCATGAGTGCAGCCTTAAGTGAATATCCTGTAGGAGGTATCCTGTTTACGGAAAGCAATATGGAAAGTTCCGAACAATTCAAGGAAATGGTTTTCAGCGTAAAATCTTTTACCGGCAATGAGGTTTTTATGGCTGTTGAAGAGACGGGAGGAGAGGAAAGTCCTTTTGTTGCTTCGGGATTGAGCGAGGCTGTTATTACCGATCAGAGAACAATTGGAGAGTCAGGAGAGAATTCAGGGGCATATACTGCAGGAATTGCCATCGGAAACCGTATGAATGAATATGGTTTAAATACGGTAATCGGTCCGCTGGCAGATATAGCGCATTCACAGAACGGATATACGTCTGCTCAGGCATTCGGCGGGGATCCCAAGATGGTAAAGGATATGACAAGAAATGCAGTCAGAGGAATCGGGGATCAGAATGTACATGCATGTGTGAAATTTTTCCCGGGCTACGGAGATGTGGAAAAAAGTCCCGAAAGCGCAAGACCGGTATCAAACCGGACTAAGGAGGATATTGTAGAGAAGGATTATCCGATTTATGATGATGCCATTGACGGTGGAGCTGATTTTATCATGGTTTCACAGATTGCATACAAGTCTATTACCGATGATGTTCCAGCCTGTTTTTCATCAGCGGTGGTAACGGATATGCTAAGGGGAGAACTGGAGTATGACGGGATTATTATTACTGATTATATGGATACCCGTTCTCTGGTTATGCACTACAAGCATGCGGATGCGGCTGTTATGGCAATACAGGCGGGGGCGGATATGCTGTTTTGCCCCGGAGATTTTAAGAAAGCATATAATGGCATTTTAAATGCTGTTGAAAAAGGCGAAATCAGTGAAGAACGGATTGACGAATCCCTTTACCGCATTTATCGGGTAAAATACAGGGATTTGATAAATTATGATGCGATTGTGGGGAGTATGTAAAATTACGAAAAAAATTGCAGCGGAAAATTGCGGGAAAATTCGTATTGACAAATGGAGAATGCTTTGATATATTAATACTTGTCCGTAAGAAATACGGATAAATGCACGAGTGGCTCAGTGGTGGAGTATCGCCTTGCCAAGGCGAGGGTCGCGGGTTCGAATCCCGTCTCGTGCTTATCAGAAGCCTGGTATTTACCAGGCTTTTATATTTTCAGGAAAACCGGAGGCTGTAAAATGAAGACCATAGCAGTAATAGATGATGACGTATATATCGGAGATATGCTGGAAAAGCTGCTGAGCGGGGCGGGGTATGCCGTAAAGCGCGCTTACT
>CAZDRM010000235.1:0-3331 GCA_964507745.1 uncultured Lachnospiraceae bacterium | reverse complement strand
TGGGACTCTGCTCCATTGAATACAAAGAAGCGCTGGAAGACAGAAAAGATGAGATAAAAGAATTTTGTTCTAAAATATGAAATACCGGAAAGGCAGATAATTATGTTTCATTTTGGATTTTCTTATGTAGGCTTGCTATATTTGCTCATGCTCTTTGTTCCCAACAGTATTTGGACCAAATATAAACCTGAGGGATATGATGAATATGCAAAGAATGAGAATAAGCTTCTTTTGTTTTTTGAGAGAACCGGAGAAGCTCTTGTATGTGCATTAGTACTAGTGTTTTCGGATTTTAATGTAAGAAAAACTTACTGGGCCATATGGCTGGCAATTTCATTCCTGTTTATGCTTTTTTATGAGTTATATTGGGTAAGATATTTTAAAAGCAAACACGGGATGGAAGACTTTTACAGCAGTTTTCTTGGTGTACCCGTAGCCGGCGCAACCCTTCCGGTTGTTGCTTTCTTTTTGCTGGGAATATACGGATGCAATGTTTTCCTCCTTGCAGCAGTCATAATACTTGGAATAGGCCATATCGGAATACATTTACAGCATAAAAATGAGGTACAGGGAAAACGAAAAAGTAAACTGCCGGTTCGTATATTAAAATGGATTGCGGGAGTTATTTTTACTGCCATAATCGGCGTAAGCGTCTTTATAATCGGATGCAGAAATGTAAATTACTTTCATCATTATCAAATGATTAAAAATGGCGTGGACGAAGGAGTTTACATAACATTGGGAGGGCAGGAACAATATGTGCTGATGCGTGGCATGAACAACCAAAACCCTGTCATTATTTATCTTCACGGTGGACCGTCTTCTCCCGATACCTATACAACCTATGGCTTTACAGATTATATGACAGATGAATACACCATAGTGGCATGGGACCAGAGAGGCTGTGGAAGAACCTATTTTCACAATGCGGATTCCGACCCCGAAAATACGGCAGCAAGCTTTCAGCAGGCAAAAGCAGACCTTGATGATTTAGTAAATTACGCCCTGGAAAGATTTGGAAAAGACAAAGTAATCATTTTGGGACATTCCTACGGGACAATCCTCGGAAGCGAATATGCCTTGGAACACCCTGACAAAGTATCCGCATACATAGGCGCCGCACAGGTTATTTCCCTTGAAAAAGCAGATATATACAGCTATGAAGATGCACTTGGCAAGGCCATAGATGCCGGAGACGACACATCGGAACTGACAGAAGCCTTTGAAGCATTCCAAGACAGCAATGATCTTACGGATATGATGAAGCTCAGAACACTGGTATCGAAGTATCATCCAATCAGCGTTTCGGATAAAGCGACATGGATGGCCGTTACTTCCCCCTATTTTGGAATCTCCGATTTCAGGTGGTTTTTAAAACAATTGGGCGATATGGACGAATACTTCCAATTAAACCGGCAATTATTTGACTATACATTCTCTTTTGATGCCTATGAAAACGGATTACAATATGAAGTACCCGTTTACTTCATTTCCGGAACCTGCGATTGGATATGCCCAATCGATTCCATCCGTAAATATTCAGAAGACATTTCAGCCCCTGACATCCGCATGGAACTCATAGAAGGCTGTGGACACAACCTGCAATACTCATTACCTGAAGAATTTGCCCATAAAATAAAAGCACTGCTGGAACAGTAAAATGATAAATAGGAGACCGTTATGGCATTTATAAATGAGAAACTTTCTTCTATCCAGAAGGAAAATTTTACAAAGAAAGAAATAAGAGATCCCCGTTATCCCCATGAAATAATATCTCCAAACTTTTGGACAATAGATCATGAGCAAGATGCTTGTCTTATTAATATAGGCGCTTATCATGACCTGCCGGAAGAAGAACTATTTCTTTTCCTCTATCATTCCGGTATTTTCCTGTTCACACTTCAAATATGCGATATTAGTGAGCAAGAAAAAGCGTGGAAATTCAAAAAATATATTACTTTAAACAATTCAAACCAAATTGAAGAAGAACAATTGATGTCAGTTTTTAAAGGAGCTTTAACAGAATACAAATATAATGGCCTTCCCGGCACTTATAAGCAGCAATTCAAAATGCAAATACAATTTTAAATTCCATCCTCCTTTTCTTTGTATTTAGAATGAACTCATGCTATACTGAGAATACTGATAACAGACAAGACGAGGAGGAACCATCCATGAATTTAGAAGCCTGCAAAGCTTACGAAATAAAAGAATTAAGAGATATCCCCGATTTAAATTCCAAAGGGGCATTGCTCATGCACAAAAAAAGCGGAGCAAAAGTAGTAGTCATGGAAAATGACGACCCCAACAAAGTATTTTACATCGGATTCCGCACCACCCCCGATAACAGTACGGGAGTGGCACATATCATGGAGCACACCGTTTTATGCGGTTCCCGCAAATTCCCCGTCAAGGACCCTTTTGTCGAACTGGTAAAAGGCTCCCTAAACACCTTCTTAAATGCTATGACCTATCCCGACAAAACAGTATATCCCGTGGCAAGCTGCAACGACACGGATTTTAGAAATCTGATGGACGTTTATCTGGACGCGGTCTTTTACCCCAATATTTTTAAAGAAAAGAAAATTTTTATGCAGGAGGGCTGGCATTATGAACTGGATAAGCCCGACGGAGAGCTGAAAATAAACGGCGTGGTTTACAATGAAATGAAGGGAGCCTTTTCTTCTCCCGACGATGTGTTGGACCGTGCAGTTTTAAATACTCTGTTTCCTGACAATACCTATGCCTTTGAATCCGGCGGAGACCCCGATGACATTCCGACACTGACCTATGAGGAATATTTACAATTCCACAAAAAATACTATCATCCTTCCAACAGCTATATTTACCTCTATGGAAATATGGATATGGAAGAGCGGTTGAACTGGCTGGATAAGCATTACCTTTCTGATTTTGACTATCTTGAGGTGGATTCTGAAATCAATGAACAGAAGCCCTTTGCAAAGCCTGTGGATGTAGTAAAGGAATATTCCATTACTACAGACGAATCGGAGCAGGATAATACCTATTTATCTTATAATGCGGTGGTAGGCAATGTGCTGGACAAGGAAAAATACATTGCATTCCAGATTCTGGACTATGCTCTTTGTACTGCGCCGGGAGCGCCTATCAAGCAGGCTCTGACGGATAAGGGCATCGGAACGGAGATTTACAGCGTTTACGATAACGGTATCTACCAGCCCTATTTTTCCATCGTGGCAAAAAATGCCAATTTAGAGCAGAAGGATGAATTTATCGGGACCATTGAAGAGGAATTAAATCGCCTTAGGAAGGAAGGAATTTCCAAAAAGGCATTGAAAGCGGGCTTAAA
>CAZDRM010000234.1:0-3347 GCA_964507745.1 uncultured Lachnospiraceae bacterium | reverse complement strand
CCTGGCAAAAAAATATATTTATTTCAGGAACACACTTGCGTTCCGACAAGAACATAGCAGCACATAAGATTGCAAAGAACGCAATCTAAGTGCCGATGTTCTTGTTAGGGTTCCTTCAATTAAATATATTTTTTTGCCAGGCCTCTTTACACAGCTCTAATACAAAGTCAAATCCGGCTTTTTGGTTAGGGGAAAAAGGTTTATGTGATGGATAAAGATTCTAAATCTTTGTAAAAACCGGGATAGGAGATATTGACGCATTCCCCGCCTTCAATATTTGTTGTGCCTTCTGCCTGTAAGGAGGCTACGGCAAAGCTCATGGCGATTCTGTGGTCATCCATGGAGTGAATCAGTGCGCCGTGAAGCGGGCTGCCGCCTTTTATGATCATACCGTCTTCTGTACCGGTTATGTCCGCACCCATGGCAGTTAAGTTGTTTACCATGACGTCGATGCGGTTGGACTCCTTTACTTTAAGCTCTGCGGCATCGGCAATGACTGTGGTTCCCTCGGCATAGGCTGCCATTATGGCAATGACGGGGAGCTCGTCGATCAGGGTAGGAATGATGGAGCCTTTTATTTCGGTTCCGTGGAGCGAGCTGTAGGAAACCAGAATGTCCGCAACGGGTTCTCCGCTGTCGCGGTTTTCATTTAATAAAGTGATATTTCCACCCATCTGTTTGGCAACTCTTAATATGCCGTCACGGGTTTCGTTGATTCCTACGTTTTTAATTAAAATTTCAGCGCCGGGAACAATCAGACCTGCCGCAATAAAGTAGGCGGCGGAAGATATGTCTCCGGGAACTACGATTTTGCGTCCTTCCAGTACCGGTTCCGGTAAAATGGAGGCGGTAGTGTCTTTTGTGGTAATCTGCGCGCCGAAATGGCTTAACATGATTTCCGTATGGTTTCGGCTGATAACAGGCTCTGTTACAGAGGTTTCCCCTGAAGCATACAATCCGGCCAGCAGAATGGCGGATTTGACCTGGGCGGATGCCACTTTGGATGTATAGTGGATTCCTGTTAAAGGTCTGCCTGTAATCTCTAAAGGGGCACAGTCGTTTTCATTTAAGCTTTTAATATCCGCGCCCATCATGGACAGCGGTTCCATTATTCTTTTCATGGGACGTTTCTGAATGGAAGCGTCGCCGGTTAAAGTAGTAGTAAAGCTCTGGGGAGCCAGAATGCCGGAAATGAGGCGGGTGGTAGTGCCGCTGTTGCCGGCGTCTAAGACGGAATCGGGAGCAGTCAGGCCGTGAAGTCCTTTGCCGTGTACTAAGATTCTGTCAGGTCCGTTTTCAATTTCAATGCCCAGCTTTCCGAAGCAGGAAATAGTGGACAGGCAGTCCGCGCCTTGTAAAAAGTTGGTAATTTCCGTAAGTCCTTTTGCAATGGAGCCGAACATAACGGCTCTGTGGGAAATAGATTTGTCGCCGGGGATGGTTACTTCCCCTTTTAAGGTTTTTACTTTGTTAAAATTCATGTGTTTTCTCCTGTATACAATAAAAGTGCCGGAGTGGATGATGTTTATTTCCGGAGTTAAAAAATTTTATAGCCTTCCTCTGTCAGGGTAGTCCCGGCAAGGTTCATGGAAGGTTCGTCATAAAATTCAATCCGCAGAGCTCCGTCCTGTACTTCCCTGTTGTGCATGATGCCGATATTCTTAATGCTGATATGTGCATTGGCAAGAACGGTAGCGGTTTTTGCGATAGCACCCACATGATCCTTTAAATCCACATATAAAACATATTCCTTTTTGATGGGGCCGCTTCCTACGTTGTTGAAGGAATCCCGGTATGCCTTGGCATTATCAAAAAAGTCATACAAAATGTCGGCATTCTGTTCTTCCAATCTGCTGCGGATGGTCTCCAGGGAACGGATATAATCGTTCAAAAGCTGTATAATATTATCTGTATTGGTTAAACAGATGGACTGCCACATAACAGGCGAAGAAGAGGCAATTCTGGTAATATCCTTGAAGCCTCCTGCGGCAATCATTTTCATAAGACCGTTCTCATCTTCGTCATGAACCAGGTTTACAAGGCTGGATGCTATGATATGGGGAAGATGGGAAATCGCTGCGGTAATGTAGTCATGCCGTGACGCTTCCAAAACAAGGGGAATGGCGCGCATTTTTGACACAAGGTCTTTTAATGCGTCAACTCGTTCCTGTGGTACGCCCTGTCCCGGAGTCAGGATATAATAGGCATTTTCCAGTATTTTTTCATCAGCGTTTCCATAGCCGCTTTTTTCACTGCCCGCCATGGGATGTCCGCCGATAAAGCGGTGGGACAGTCCGAAAGCGTCGATCACGCTGTGTATGGTGTTTTTCACGCTTCCCACATCGGTAAGCAGGGAGCCTTCCGACAGATGGGGGATGATCAGTTCCAGATTTTTATCGTTGGCGGAAACCGGAGCGCATAAAAAAATGAATTCGCAGTTTCCCAGCGCGGAAAAAGCTTCCTTACCCGGTTCTGAAAAAATATCATCAACAATTTGTTCTTTTTTAGCAAGTGCAAGGGAAGCGGCGTTGGCGTCAAAAGCCACGATCCGGGCATGGGGCAGTGCCGCCCTGACTGCCTTTGCGATGGAACCGCCGATCAGTCCGAGACCGATAAAGCCATAAGTATTAGGGGTCATTGAGATGCCTCCGTAAATTGTGCTGTCCTTTGCAGACAGTTTATTATTTTTTGAATCAAAACTTGCAAAACACCTTTCATTGCGGGTTCTGCAGATATTCTTATTTTATAAGTTTGCAAGTGGAATGTCAATTGTTGCTGTTTACGGCGTGTTTTTTAGGGAGATGTCCTCCCTGTATAGCTTGACACGGTACAGATTTACGGATAAAATTTGAGAAAGCATATCAGGGGACTGATGCCTTGTATGTAAAGGAGAATGGCAAATATGAAAAAAACAACAATCTGGAAAATCATAGGTGTTATCATAGCATTATTGATTGCCTTTATTTACTATTATATTACACTGCCGGCTTTCAACCTGCATTCCACAGGAACATGGTGGTTTTTAATCGTACTGATTGCGGCTCTGGGCGTTTATCTATCTGTAAGAACAGGAAACGCCGCCGGGAAAAGAGGCGAAGCTTACAGTTCTGATGGTAAGGTTATAAGAATAAGAACAGGAAATGCTGCCGGAAGAAGAGAATCGGGAGGTATTTTTACGGAACTCAGGCTGGGAACGGGACTGCCCGTTAAAATTGCATTTGGCATAATCGGCGTGATGCTGGTTATTCTGGCAATCGGCACCTTTTTGTCTTCTCCTGTTGTCAATGCGGCAAAATACCGGGATCTGATGACTGTGGAGGAGGGAAACTTTGCAGAAGATATTAAGC
>CAZDRM010000233.1:0-3347 GCA_964507745.1 uncultured Lachnospiraceae bacterium | reverse complement strand
AAGGGATGCGCCGATTCCCCGGCAGGCTTTCATTCTGCCGTTCCAGCTTTCACGGGTAAAATGTACTTTTAACGGATATTCCTCGTGATAAACAAGTTCAAACTTCTCTTCATAGCAGTCAGGTATAAAAATGGGATGCATGGTCTCTCCCGCACCGCTCCATGAAGGGCTGTATTTTAAAACAAGCTTTTCGCTTGCTCCTGCAATATCATCCTCGAAAGGCAGCCATGCCATATACAATACGAGGATGCGTCCATCCGGTTTCAGCATTCGGAAAAACTCAGGTAAAATCTGCTCATGATTAAAATACCAGAAGCACTGGCATGCAGTAATGACATCAAAGGATTCATCCGGAAAATCTATGTCCTCTGTGGCCAACGAGTAATAATCTATATCCATGCCCTTTGACAGAATTTTCGCCTGCTCGATCTGATTTTCCGAAATATCCGTGCCTGTCCATTTAGCGCCGTAAAGGTACATATTTCTGGGAAGCACACCCGTTCCCGTACCTATGTCAAGTACCTTCTGACCATCCATACACAGTCCGCGGTTTATGATTTTATCGTAAAATTCCCGGGGATAAATATCGCGGAATCTGGCATAGTCCGCCGAGGTTTTTCCCCAGTCGAAGGCTTTCCCGCCGTCTATATTTTCATCTGTTATATTCACAGGTTCATACCTCCCATCCCGATCATACCATGCTGTCTTTATAAGGAGATTTTTCCTGCTTCTCATATCATAAATCGTAGATTTAGAAAAACATCTCCTTATACCAGATTACCGTTTCCGTATATGCCTCATACACGGTTTTAATATCAATGTCCTTGACTACCATCAGTCTGCATACCTCCTGCCAATCGGCATTCTCGTAGGCATTCATAAAATCATACAATTCTGCAAATGGGCCTTTTTGCTCTAAAATCGCATTTCTGATATTCTTGGACACATTAACCTTGTTAAGCGCCTCTTCCATAGGCACTTCCAAAATAATATCCAATACCGAAAACAGCCCCATCAGGAATAATTCCGAAGCATGCATTGCCAATTCAAAGGACGGCGCCAAAGATTCCGCGAACTTTGCCCTGAGAAGAGAAACTCTGGTAATCTCGTTGGGTCTGTCAGCACATAACTCTTTGGTAATGACCGTATTGATCCATTTCTTCAGTTCCTTCTGTCCGAGAATCGCTGCCGCATGTCGGATAGAGGTTACCTTTGAATTGATGGCAATACGGTTTACCATATCAAGCAGGGAAACCACCAATGCCGTATCATGACCAATGATATCAGCTGCTTTCGTCAATTCATAATCGTCGTCGTTGACAGTATTCATCAACTCAAGATAATTGACCTTCAGGGGCTCAATCTTTGTATCTCCCTTTGTGACCGGAAGACGGTAGAATGCGCCCTCAAAAAGAGGAAACGCCTCATCATCCTTCAGTTTATCAAAGGTCTCCTGGTTGGTCACATTCCCGACGCAGATTTTAATCTGCGGGTACTGGTGTGAAAAATATATTTTTGCCTTATCCAGATTTATCTTTTTGCTGTCAAGAATAATATAGGTCATCTGGTTAAGAATCTCTTTTTTATTCTCAAACTCCGCTATGGGAACTTTATAGATTGCCAGCTTGAATCCGCCCTCTCTTAATTCATTAAGACGTTTCCGGTAATCCTCCGTATTCGTAATGGAATTGTCAAATAAAAGAACAAGCCGTCTGCGCGTCTTAGCATCAACCTGTGATTCAATGTCAGCAAATACATTGATAGGCCCTATAGGCAGAAAAACATCCGTACCGGGCGTCAATGTATCAAGACCGACATTTTCTATAACTTCCAGTCCGTCTATTCTTCCCGCGCCGTTCAGCATGGCACCGCCCTGCAGATCCGGGTTCAGCAGGTAGTTCTCCTTCTGGGAGAACAGTGAATAGGCAGACACCTTCATATCCTTATCAAAAAATGGAATCAATGTTGCTAGCATATCTTTTACCCCTTTCAGATTGTTCACGTATTATTACCATGCATCCGCATGTCTTTTATGCTTTGCCTTTTATTATATCAAATTTTGCGCAGAATGGCTATGCCAAAAGACAAATCCTTCTAAGCTTCAAACTCGCCCCGTATATCCTCTGCCGGCGGCTCCATAGGATATTGTCCCGTAAAGCATCCTCTGCAGATTTCTTTTCCGTCTACAAGCTCTGAAAGCCGTTCAAGCTTTAAATATCCCAGACTGTCCGCCCCGATTACTTCACGGATTTCTTCTATGGTTCGGTTATAGGCAATCAGCTGCTCTCTTGCGGGCACATCCGTCCCGAAATAACATGGCCACAGAAAAGGCGGGGATGAAATACGCACATGCACTTCCTTTGCTCCTGCGTCCCGCAGCATTTTGACAATCCTGTCCGAGGTGGTTCCCCTGACGATGGAGTCATCGATCATGATCACTCTCTTGCCCTGTACAACCTCCCGTATGGGATTTAATTTTACCTGTACGCTGCTTTCCCGGTTTTTCTGTTTAGGCTTAATGAATGTCCGCCCCACATAGGTGTTTTTTACAAAAGCCGTGGCATAGGGAATTCCCGATGCCATGGCGTATCCCATGGCGGCGCAGTTGCCGGATTCCGGCACACCGGTTACGATATCCGCTTCCACCGGGGAATCCATAGCCAGAAATTTCCCTGCCATAATCCGGGAATGGTAAACGCTGACGCCGTCCAGAATGCTGTCCGGCCTTGCAAAGTAAATGTATTCAAAGACACATCTGCCATGCTTCTCCCTTGGAATGCAAAGGCTCTTATCCGATTCGATTCCCTTATCGGGGCTGATGGTCACGATTTCTCCCGGCTCCACATCCCTGACAAACTCTGCGCCTATGGTATCCAGGGCACAGGTTTCGCTGGCTAATATGTAGCAGTTATCCCGTTTTCCGATACACAGGGGACGGAAACCGAAAGGGTCTCTGGCTCCGATTAACTTCCTGGGGCTCATGACGATCAGGGAATAAGCTCCCTTTATTTTCTTCATAGCGCGCCCTACAGCCTCTTCCACCGTTTTGGAATTCAATCGTTCCCTTGCAATATGATAAGCGATGACCTCGGAATCGATGGTTGTCTGGAAGATTGCTCCCGTATATTCCAGCTCCCTGCGAAGCTCCGGGGCATTGATCAGATTCCCGTTGTGGGCAAGTCCCAGGGTTCCCTTTACATAGTTTAAGACCAGAGGCTGGGCATTTTCCCTTGTGGAGCTTCCCGCCGTGGAATACCGCACATGACCTACGCCGATATCTCCTTTTAATCCTGAAAGAACATCCGGCGTAAAGGTTTCATTTAAAAGCCCCATATCCTTGTAGGTGG
>CAZDRM010000232.1:0-3350 GCA_964507745.1 uncultured Lachnospiraceae bacterium | reverse complement strand
AATCTTCCAAGAGTAGAAGAGATAAGAGAAGAGCAAACTGGAAGATGAGCGCTCCCACTTTGGTAAAGTGCAGCAAATGCGGCGCATTAATGGTGCCTCACAGAGTATGTAAATCCTGTGGCGCATACAACAAGAGAGAGATCATCAGCGTAGAATAATTAAATTGTCTTTTTGTTGTTTTTTTCGGATTGATATTTTAAAAAATATGAAAAGATACAGAAAAGTGTGTAGGTTGTTGATAACTTGCACACTTTCTTTTATAATTAGAAAGTGATTTAATAAGCATAATTTGTCGATATATGATATGTGTGCAGAAAATGAGCAGTGTGAAAAGCAGATAAAATCACTGCATGATTATATAAAAAAGGGAACCGGGAGAGAAAAGATGAAAAGAGCATTCAGTATTATTTGTACGATTGCATTTTTTGGGACTTTGATTTTTGCAGATTCGAAGTATGTGTATGGAGAGGAAGGCTCCGGTCTGCAGAACTGGGTCGTATATGAATATAATGAGACCAACGGGCTTCCTACGGGAGAGGCCAATACGGTATTACAGACAAGTGACGGGTATGTGTGGATTGGAAGCTACGGGGGACTGATACGTTATGACGGGACTACCTTCCGTAATTATTCCACGGAAGATGCCATTCCATCCTCCAGCATCCGTGCCCTTTATGAAGATAAGGAAGGACGTTTATGGATCGGCACCAACGACAGAGGCGTCTATCTTTATGAAAACCAGGAGTTTATCCATTGTGAATATGAGAACGGACAGGAGTTTTTATCTGTCCGCTCTTTTGCCGAGGATTCCGCAGGGAATCTTTATGTGGGCACTACCTCGGGTGTGGCTAGGATAGAGGACAACAGGCTGTCGGTTGTAAATGATGCGGCTTATGGCATGACGGTCTACAGTCTGGCGGTGGATGAAAATGACGTTCTGTGGGCATGTATCAGTGACGGGATTGCCCTGCTCCTTGACAGGGAAGGGGAACTGGTTTATACCTTTCAGTCCGATGTCTTGGAGGCGGATTTATACTGTGCGGGAACGGCAAAAGACGGCGCCTTATATCTGGGTACCAGTGAAAATCTGCTTTATCGTGTGGAGTTTTTAGATCGGGAATATAATGGGGATTCCTTTAAGCTTCACAAATATAAGACAGGGGAAGTTTCTACCGCCAATTATATCGCGCAGGATGAAGAGGGAAATATCTGGGTTGCCGCATTAAGCGGAACGGGTTATCTGGATGCGGACTATGACTGGCATCCGATTACTTCAAAGCATGTGACGGCGGCTAATACGGTTACATTTGACTATGAGGGAAATGTCTGGCTGGCTTCCAGCGGACACGGCGTTATTCATCTGGTAAAGGGCATTTATTACAATGCCAATGATGCGGCAGGCATATCCGAGACGGCAATTAATACAGTGGCAGTCTGCGACAGCGGCTATTATCTGGGAACGGATACGGGGCTGATCATTTTGAACCGAAAGTTTGAGCCGGTGGAAAATGATTTGACGGAAATGCTTACGGGCGTGCGAATCAGAAATATTTTGTGCGACAGCAAGGGCAATATCTGGATTGGAACCTACTATCAGTACGGACTTCTGCTTTATGAGCCAAAGACGGAAAAACTTACAGCCTTTACACAGGAGGATGGGTTATCCAATGAACAGATCAGGATGGTTTTAGAACGCTCCGACGGCAGCATTGCAGTGGCAAGCCAGAACGGCGTGTCCATATTAAAAAACCGTCAGGTAACAGAGACATATACGGAAAAGGACGGTCTGTCCTATCCCATGATCCTTTGCCTTTGTGAAGGAGAAGACGGAACCCTGTATGCGGGAAGTGACGGACAGGGATTTTATGCAATAAAGGACGGTCAGGTAACCCATTACGGCTTTGATGAAGGGCTTGAAGCGGGAGTTGTGCTTCGGATGCTGCCGGATGAAAACGGACAAGGGATGTTTATCAGCGCCGGGAACGGGCTTTATTACTGGGACTTTGAAAGCTTTCGGGAACTGGCAAATTATAATAGGAGTCCGGGCAGTATTTTCGATTTGTACATAAATGACGGAAATCTATGGCTGATGCAGAGTAACGGAATCAATGTGTTAAACAGGGAACAGCTGCTTTCGGGGGAAGAGACGACAGTTAAGATTATCGGCGTTTCCGGCGGTATGACAGGAAGCTTAAATGCAAATACATGGAATGTGGAAGAAGATGGTCTGTTCTATTTGTGTACCGATAACGGTATATCCGTCCTGGATATGGCACAGTTAGAGGTCGAACAGAAAAGCGTCCATGTGGTAATGAACCGGATAGAAGTGGATGGAGAAATTTACGAAATGCCTGAAAGCATAAATGTGGACGGAAATGTTACACGTCTGACTTTTCAGTTTGCGGCATTGTCCTATTCCGGCAGAGAAATAAATGCAAGATATCGTTTAGAGGGCTTTGATGAGGAAAGCCACAGCATCACAAATGCCCAGCCCATGAGCGCCAGCTATACGAATCTTTCCGGCGGCGATTATGAATTTCTGGTGGAGATTCTGGCGGCGGATGGAGAAAGCATTCTGGCATCCCACAGTGTTTTGATTCACAAGAATTACAGATTGTGGGAACATAAGTGGTTCTGGATTGTGGCCGCCGTTTTAGGACTGGTTCTTGTATCATTTATTATATGGCTTGGTATCCGGTTAAAGACTCTGCGGCTGAAACGGAGGCAGGCGGAGTATCAGAATATTATCAACCAGTCCTTAAATACCTTTGCCAATACTATTGATGCCAAGGACAAATATACCAACGGACACTCCCAGAGGGTAGCGGTATATTCTAGGGAGCTTGCCAAGAAACTAAAATTGTCCAAGGAAGAGCAGGAACGGATTTACTATATTGCATTAATGCATGATATCGGAAAAATCGGAATTGCCGATGAAATCCTGAATAAGCCGGACAAACTGACGCCGGAAGAGAGAGCGGTCATTATGAGCCATCCCGCAATCGGCGGAGAGATTTTAAAGGATTTTACATCTCTGCCGGGAATCAGTGAGGGAGCCCGCTATCATCATGAAAGATATGACGGAAAGGGGTATAACGAAGGTCTGAAGGGAGAGGAAATTCCATTTTTTGCCAGAATCATCTGTGTAGCGGATTCCTATGATGCCATGTCCAGTACCAGATGTTACCGCAAGGATCTGGATGAGGATACCATTGTAAAGGAACTGAAAGATAATGCGGGCACCCAGTTCGACCCGGATATTGTAGATGTTATGCTGGAGCTGATTGCAGAGAGGAAGGTTCCGGTGGACATTTGTTGACTTTTTCCCCTTCTTTTAGTATATTTATAAA
>CAZDRM010000231.1:1428-3391 GCA_964507745.1 uncultured Lachnospiraceae bacterium | reverse complement strand
TTTACCCTCTTGTGCCCGTCTTTATGGAGATTCCCAGAATTTCAAGAACCTTTTTCCTTGTAAAGCGATAGCCTGCATATACAATAGCCGCCAGCAGGAAAACCGCCACCAGGCATAGGCTGACTCCCACCAGCTCCGTTTCTGAAAAACTTCCGTCATTGGCATACATAATCATAAGATACAACAGATACATCAGCGTAAATCCTACAACAGAGGGAACCAGATATATTTTTCCAAGCTGCTGCTTTACTGCCCCAAACAGATACTTAGGCCCTGCTCCCAGTCTGGCAAGGTCATCAAAGACCTGTTTGTTGTTAATGGCTATGGTAAGGCATCTTGTATAGGCAATCAAAATCCCTGCCGCCATACAGATAATGGCAATGAATAAAAATATCATAAGGAAAACCGCTAAGGACCTGACAAAATCATTCATTTCCAATTCCCTGAACCGGGGCATATATTTCCAGTACAAACGGAAGTCCGAGGAATCCCTGTCATCAAAAGATATTTTGG
The DNA here is from genome assembly GCA_964507745.1 of uncultured Lachnospiraceae bacterium. GTDB lineage: Bacteria > Bacillota > Clostridia > Lachnospirales > Lachnospiraceae > UBA2882. The sequence goes on along the minus strand of CAZDRM010000231.1, from coordinate 2,878 downwards.
TCATTACATCCGTATCGCCCCAGTAAATCCCTCCTTCCTTTTCATCATATATTTTAACAACCCTGTCATAATAATCTATGATGGCACACTCATCTGCCGTGTTATCCACAATCTTATTAAACAGGGCATTGGCAAACCCATAGTTATCCTCCTCCGCCCGGAAGCTTACAAGAGTTTCCCTCCATTCATCGGAGAGCCCTTTGGAAAGGGTTTCAAAATCCTCATCGTTTAAAACATAATATTTGCCTGCCAAAATATTATAGTCCAATTCCTCTTGAAACTGAACCTTCAGGCTTTCCCCTGTTTCTACATTGGTTATTTTTTCCACATCCCTGCTGATAATCCACGGACTGGTATCTTCATTGGCGACCACGCCAAAGCAGCCCTTTTCCATGGAAATCTCCTGTCCCGTAATCCTTTCATAACCGCTCTCGGAGATGAAATCAGCTTCTGCTGACAGCTCCCTGTATTCATAATGAAATTTGTTGTTGTCATCATCAACATAGTACTGTCCATCTATGGCAAGATTAAGGACCGGAACATCGCTGTAATCCTTTATGGTTACCCCGTGCTCTCCCGCCAGCTTTTCCAGATCTATCTTGTTTAAAATATCCTGGTCCTGCCTGTAATGAAACTGATAATCATATTCCCATGACGCCACATTCATATAAAGGCCTGAACCAATCATGGGGATATAAAAGATGCCAAAGGATGCTCCCGCCAGGAGCACTGTCAGCACCAGCATATTGTTGACGGTCTGTCTCCCCTGGAATTTCATCATATTTCTGGAGATAATGCCTTTATAAGGTTTTCTTTTGCTTCCGCCCCTTACTACTACAAAAAGCAATAGCATATACAATCCTATGAATACAGGAAGGTATAAAATATTAAAAATTGCCGGCGGATACCATTGAAACACGCTGATAAAAAAGTTACTATGCCCGAATCCCAGAAAAGCTCCCACAAAGACCATGGCAATTCCCCCGATGCCATACCAGGAAGGCACTTCGCGAATGGGTTCACTCCTTCTGCTTTCATTAATCACTTCCATAATGTTAGTGCGCTTTAAAAATACCACGCCCTGAATAAAAGCTGAAAGCAGGACGCAGAGCAGAAACACCAGGGAAATCAACAGCGCACGGTAATCCAATACTAACTTCATCTGTCTGCTGTCCACAATGCACAGTCTGAATATCTGCCAGATTACACATGCCACGCCCACACCGGCCACAGAGCCTGCAGCGCCCGCCGTAAGGCACAAGGCCGACATCTCCTTAAGCAGCTGATTTGCCAGCGTGCTCTTTGGCGTTCCCAATGCCTGCAAAGTTCCCAGCTCCTTGGACTTCATCCGGTAAAAAAGGCTTCCTCCGTAAATCACAAATACAAGACAACCCACTGCCGCCAATACAAAGATTGCCATAACCTGCTTTCTGCTGTCTCCCCCTTCCGG
>CAZDRM010000231.1:0-1328 GCA_964507745.1 uncultured Lachnospiraceae bacterium | reverse complement strand
GACCTTATGAATCTGTCCGTCCTTTAAGAGAATCACCCTGTCACAGAAGGATGCGGAAAAGCTGTCATGCGTTACCATAAAAATAGTTGCCTCCAAGGTTTCCTTTGCCTGGATAAAAGCCTCAATTACAGCCCTGCTGGACTTTGAATCCAGATTTCCCGTAGGTTCATCCGCCAGAACCACATACGGAGAATTCATAAGCGCCCTTGCAACCGCAGTACGCTGCCTCTCCCCGCCGGAAATATCAGCCGGATATTTATGCTGTATATGAGTAATCCCAAACATTTCAAGGAATTTATCCGCCAAAGCCTCTCCTTCCCTTCCCACGCTTCCCTTAATAATTCGTGGCATCAAAATATTTTCCCTTACACTCAACCCATCCAACAACATGAAATCCTGAAAAACAAATCCCAGCCTTTCATTCCTTACTTTAGCAAGAGCTGTTTCATCCAAATCCTTCAGCTCCTCTCCTCCCAGCCTGATACTCCCCTCATCAAAAGGTATATAACAGGAAATACAATTCAACAACGTACTCTTCCCACTTCCCGACGGCCCCATGACCGCCACAAATTCTCCCTTTTTAACCTCCAAATCAATTCCCTTTAAAACCTGATAGGTTTCTTTTCCAACCTCATAAGATTTATGAAGATCCGTTACCTTTAACATCTCTCTCTTCCTCTCTTTTCCGGCCCGCGTTCTCGCCGCCCTTTTTTATAAAAACACCATAACAGAAAAAACTACATACCACTTTTTCCCATGTCATTTTTAACACCTCACATGCCAAGTTTGGTCATCATCTGCCGAAAATGTCATCTTTTGCACCCCTCATGTAAAGTTTTGCAACAATAAAAATCCCCAAGACTTGTATGACTTCAGCGGATTAGTTAAAATATAAAATAATATGAGAGTCCGATGCTTCGTCACATCATAAACATTGAAGCATCAGACCCTCACGGCACCACACACCCACGCAGCTTCGGGGCAGGCGGGCTGTAAAGCCCCCGGCACAGGGGAAAACCATTTCCTTTCCTTATGCCTTATGAAGAACATTAGGTTTTCTTAATGTTCCGCTCCACAACCAGCAATTCTCCAACAGGATGTTGGAGAAAGGCATATCGCGGCACGGATGCCGCTATATGCCGTTTGCGTCCGTTACAATCTATCTAAACCGGAACATTTAGAAAACCTTATGTTCGCAATACCCCATAAGGAAAGGAAATAGTTTCTCCCCTGTGCCGGGGGCTTTACAGCCCGCCTGCCCCGAAGCTGCGTGTCCCCCACCAACCCAGAAAGGACCCCTCATGCTTAGAATAGCCATTTGCGACGAC
>CAZDRM010000230.1:0-3409 GCA_964507745.1 uncultured Lachnospiraceae bacterium | reverse complement strand
GACTGTGTATACATTCCTACAGATAATACTTTTGCAGACAATATGGAAATCGTTAAGAACGTAACGGTTCCTGCAGGCATTCCTGTTATCTGCGGCGAGGAAAATATGTGTGCAGGCGGCGGCCTTGCAACATTAAGTATCAGCTACTATGATTTAGGATATAAAGCCGGCGAAATGGCGTATGAAATCCTTGTAAACGGCGCTGATCCTGCAACAACTCCTATCGGTTTTGTTTCCGACGGTATTGTTGCAAAATACAATGCTGAAATCGCAGAGTCTATCAGCTGGACTGTTCCTGATGATTTAGTTCCGGTTGAATAAAAAAGTAAACGGATATATTTAGCAGATATGATGAATGATATGGTAAAAGGATGTGTTTTTACACATCCTTTTGCTGTGTTTCCTGTTTTTTTAGCTATTTTTGATTTTTTTATTTCTTCTTTTCCATATTTTTGTTATACTATTTGCTGGGTGGGCTTTTCCGCCTATTGAATTTACATGGAGGTTTTCATATGTTTAATATTGTTGCATTGTTAAATGCGCTGCCCGGTTCCGTTGCACAGGGTGTGCTGATGGGAATTATGGCAATCGGCGTCTACATAACCTATAAAGTCCTTGATTTTGCGGATCTGACTGTAGACGGCAGCCTTTGCACCGGCGGTGCGGTGGCGGTTATGCTGATTATGAAGGGAATCAATCCCTATGTTGCTTTGCTGGCTGCTTTTGTAAGCGGAATGCTGGCGGGACTTTTGACAGGATTTTTCCATACGGTTATGGGCATTCCCGGAATTCTGGCAGGAATTTTAAGTCAGCTGGGACTGTATTCTATCAACATGAGAATTATGGGTAAGTCCAACCAGGCTGTCAGTGTGGATAAGTATAATCTGGTTGTGAGCTTAAGATATATTACCATGGCAATTGCAGTGGGGCTTATATTTGTAGTAGTGGTAATAGGAATTTTGTACTGGTTTCTGGGTACGGAAATCGGTTCGGCTGTCCGTGCCACGGGCTGTAATGAAAATATGGCCAGAGCTCAGGGCATCAATACCAACATCGGTAAGATTATCGGTCTGGTCCTTTCTAACGGTCTTGTGGCTTTATCCGGCGCTTTATATGCCCAGTATAACGGAAATGCCGATATCAATATGGGAAGAGGCGCCATTGTTATCGGACTGGCATCCGTTATTATCGGAGAAGTGTTATTCGGAAAGGTGTTCCGCAATTTTGCTTTAAGACTGTTTTCCGTAGTCATAGGCTGCGTGATTTATTTTGCGGTCATTGCCCTTGTACTGCAGCTTGGACTGAGCACTACGGACCTGAAGCTGTTCAGTGCTTTGATCGTTGCCATTTTCCTGGCAATTCCTTATTGGAGCGGTAAGTACAAAGCAACTCATCCTGCAAAAGTAAAGAAGGGAGGAAAGACCGATGCTGGAAATTAAAAATTTAAGTAAAACTTTCAATCCCGGAACAGTTAATGAGAAACAGGCATTGACAAATGTGTCCATTACTTTAAACGAAGGGGATTTTGTGACCATTATCGGCGGTAACGGAGCCGGCAAATCTACAATGCTGAATGCCATTGCAGGCGTGTGGCCCATAGATTCCGGCAGTATTTCCGTAGGAGGGGTGGATATTACAAGGCTTCCCGAGCACAAACGTGCAAAATATATCGGAAGAGTATTCCAGGATCCCATGATGGGAACCTCGGCGGATATGGGCATTGACGAAAATCTTGCCATTGCAGCCAGAAGAGGAAAACATCGTACCTTAAACTGGAGCATTACCCGCAAGGAAAAAGAAAAATATAAAAAATTATTGAGTTCTCTGGATTTGGGATTAGAAGACAGACTGACATCCAAGGTAGGGCTTCTTTCCGGCGGACAGAGACAGGCCATAACCTTGCTTATGGCTTCCCTGGAGAAACCCCAGCTTTTACTCTTGGATGAGCATACGGCAGCCCTTGACCCCAAGACGGCAGCCAAGGTCTTGGCATTGTCCGATAAGATTATCGAAGAGAACCAGCTGACTGCCATGATGGTAACCCACAACATGAAGGATGCCATCAATCACGGCAACAGGCTGATCATGATGCATGAAGGTAACATTATCTATGATGTCAGCGGAGAGGAAAAGAAAAAACTCCATGTTTCCGATCTGCTTGCTAAATTTGAAGAGGTCAGCGGAGGCGAGTTTGCCAATGACCGCATGATGCTCAACTGATGCAGCACATTGTTCTGACTGATTTGATGCCAAAACAGGACAAAACATAAAACTTGTATAAAAATTCAGTGGTTTGTTCATAAATGACTGGATTTTTTGCATAAAATATGAGAGAATGATTAAGGTAAATCTAACAAAATATGCCATATTTTGTTATGATATATTTCTACATAATTGAAAGGAGATTTCACATGATTTATTCAAAAGAAGTGGAAGAAATGACTTGTGTGGCACAGGGCGTTCATCATGGCTGTGCTCCAATCCCAGAAGAAGCAAAATGGGTTCAGGCAAAAAGAGTGGAAGATATTTCCGGTTTGACACACGGTGTGGGCTGGTGTGCTCCCCAGCAGGGCGCCTGCAAATTGACCCTGAACGTAAAGGAAGGTATCATTCAGGAAGCACTGGTTGAGACAATCGGATGCTCCGGTATGACCCATTCAGCTGCTATGGCATCTGAAATTTTACCGGGATTAACAGTAATGGAAGCATTAAATACCGACCTTGTATGCGATGCTATCAATACAGCAATGAGAGAGCTGTTTTTACAGATCGTATACGGTCGTACACAGTCCGCATTCTCCGAAGACGGTCTTCCTATCGGCGCCGGTCTTGAAGATTTGGGAAAAGGTTTAAGAAGCCAGGTTGGTACTATGTACGGTACCCTCAAAAAAGGTCCTCGTTATCTGGAAATGGCAGAAGGCTATGTAACAGGCATTGCTTTAGACAAAGACGATCAGATTATCGGTTACAAATTTGTCAGCCTCGGCAAGATGACAGACTTCATCAAAAAAGGCGATGATCCTAATACAGCATACGAAAAGGCATGTGGTCAGTACGGCCGTGTGGACGATGCTGTTAAGATTATCGATCCACGTAAAGAGTAATAGAAGGAGGACAATAGAATGGCTTTATTTGAATCATATGAAAGACGTATTGATAAAATCAACAGCGTATTAAACAGCTATGGTATCGCTTCCTTGGAAGAGGCTGAAAAAATCACAAAAGATGCCGGTCTGGATGTATATGAGCAGGTTAAGAAAATCCAGCCTATCTGTTTTGAGAATGCTTGCTGGGCTTACACTGTAGGCGCTGCAATCGCTATCAAAAAAGAGTGCAAAAAAGCAGCAGACGCTGCAGCAGCAATCGGCGAAGGCCTTCAGGCTTTTTGTATCCCCGGTTCCGTTGCAGA
>CAZDRM010000229.1:0-3417 GCA_964507745.1 uncultured Lachnospiraceae bacterium | reverse complement strand
AGATATATTCCCAAGCGAAGTAGGGGAAGAGACTGATTTTTCACGGCCGACTTTTTTGATTGGCAATAATGGCGATTTAGTTCCGGTTGAACAACATCCCGACGATGGTTATTCTTTTTATTATTGCTGGTGGGATTAAGTTTTATTGTTTCTGTAATAAACATCGTAATTAAAATTCAATATCTCATTGCTGATGAAAGAAGAAAAGACAGACAATGATTTACTTCTGTCAGCTTTAACTGTCTGGCTATATCCTTTCCAAATATACAAGAGCCGCATTACTTTTCCATTATAATGCGGCTTTCTCTGTCTCATTATTTCATTTCATTTTTCATTAGCCAGTCCAAAACATTGACTACCTTGATACCCTCATAATTACCACTGGTAAACTTATCCAAGGTTAACACCAGCTTTTCATAATTGTCCCTAATGGAACGAAGCGGCTTCATTTCTCTTTCAAAGGTCTCTTCTGCAGTCATATCAGCCGTTACTTGAATATAAGTAAAAATCCCCTGCTTTTCAGCCACAAAATCAATCTCTGCATCTTGATATTTTCCGATCGTTACCTTATATCCTCGTCTGAGTAGTTCAAAAAACACGATATTTTCAACCGAAAATCCTAAGTCATAACTTCTCCTTGGTAAAATGTGATTGCGAATTCCAAGGTCAACCATGTAATATTTTCTGTTTGTTGCCAGCAGCTGCTTTCCCACAATATCAAAACGCTCCGCAGGATAAAAAACAAAGGACTCTGTTAAAGCTTCCACATAATCATTCACGGTATTAGGCGATATTTTTCTCCCGCCTGATACGAGATAATTGGTAATCCCCCTGACGGATACCGGACTGCCTATTACACTGGCAAGATACTTTGCAATGGTTTTCAGTAACGCAATATCGTTTATCTTCCGTTTTTCCTGATTTATTTCCTGCCTTTTCTGACGGTCTTCAATATCCCTGACAATAACGGTGTTATAGATACCTTCTAAATAAGCGTCTATCTTATTATCTGTCTTTTCCATTGTAGCAACAAACGGTAATCCGCCATATTTGATATAATCTGCAAAAGCGTTTTCACATTCTTTATGACTCAGCTCCAGATATTCCTGAAAAGACAGCGGAAGCATGGAGATTTCAACATACCGGCCGGTAAGAAGCGTTGCAAGGTCGCCTGAAAGCATATATGCATTTGAACCCGTGATATAGATATCGGTATTAGGCTTTACGTACAGGCTGTCAACTGCCTTCTCAAAATCCGGCACTTTTTGTATCTCATCAAGAAAAATATAGGTCGTTTTATCCGGCAATAATCTTTCTTTAATGTATGCGTACAATTTCTTGTAATCACATAATTCTTCATATTCCAATTCTTCAAAATTGACAGCAACAATCTGCTTATCCTCTATACCTGCTTCCCTTAAAAAATCCTGATACTGTAAAAGCAATGTAGATTTACCACAACGACGTATACCTGTAACAACCTTAATTACCTGCTCATCTTTCCACTGGATTAACCTATTTAAATATTCTTTTCTTTGTATCAACAGCAACACCTCCTTTTAGAAGTATTCCTATTTTAGCACAAATTATTTACATTTTCAATAAATATTCCAATTTCGGAATATTTATTGAATTTCCTGATTTTTATTCCAAAACTATTTCACAGCTATTTCCCTCGCCTTTGCACCGGACATATTTTCATCATTCGCCTCATCTTGCTCTGGTAGCAGCATGACTTGTTTTAACCTTGACAAAACGAAAAAAACAACTATAATTCAAAATTAAGCACTTGATCAATTTTATAACATTATGGAGGTTATACTTTGGAAAAAGGGAAGGAAAGACGAAAACAGCTTTTAACAGTAGCTTTAGATGAATTCATTACAAAAGGTTTTTATGGCACAAGCACGCGGGAAATCTGCCGCAGGGCGGGCATCAGCTCCGGTTTGCTTTTTCATTATTTTCCTAATAAGGAAAGTATTTATCTTGAACTGATTAAAATCGGAGTTGAAAGAATGTGCATAGATACCGCCGAAGCCCTGAAGGCTCCAAAGGAATATTTATTCCATACTTTACAGGAAATATTTGAACATCTGGAACATAATACTTTTTTCGGAAAGATGTTTGTTTTTATGGACCAGGCGCAGCATGTCCATGTGGAAATGGAGGAAGTCCGCATATTACTTGACAAAGCGGATATTGCAAAGCAATGGGTTCCGGTTATCGAAAAAGGGCAGGAATTAAAATGCTTTCATTCTGGAAATGCCCATGCAATGTGCGTGGCACTATTTGGAGCCGTTCAAGGTATCGCTCAGGAAAAGGTACGCATTCCCGGGACGCCTTTACCAGAAATAAGCTGGCTTATGAAGCTGATTGAGGAGGATATTCCGTCATGCTGAAAAATCCGAAACGCAACTTACTTTATTTTATTATCATAACGCTTATAAGCGGCTGGATCGGAGTTCTTATTGACCGGATACTGACGGAACAGCCTGAAGGGAACAGTCTTGGAATGGGTATCTGGCTTGTGCTTCCTTTTTTATGCGGGGTCGTATTCAGAATCAAGGAAAAGGATTGGAAAGGTTTCGGCTTGTCCCTGAATCTAAAAGCAGGATGGAAGGGCTATGTAATTGCAGTTTTTATGTATCCTGCAATTGCAATCATTACCCTGATGCTCGCTCTATGTTTCGGAGTCGTTGACATCTCCCATGCTTCCTGGTCTGCTTTTTTATCGGCCGCAGCACCTTCTCTAACCGGAAGTTTTCTGAAAAATATTTTTGAAGAATTTACCTGGCGGGGCTATCTTACCCCCAGGCTGTTAAAATGCAATCTCAATGACTGGCTGATATACGGAAGTTCAGGCTTAATCTGGGGATTGTGGCATACGGCATATTACATGGTTTTTCTGGGGGATGAATACTTTTTGACATCTTCAAGGCCGGAAACGCTTATATCTGGATGTCTGATTATGGTCATATGGTCCGTTCTGTTTGTCGAAATATACCGTATAACCGATAGCGTGTGGCCTTGTGTTATACTTCACTCCATGGAAGAGACAATTCCTGCCGTTCTTGTTGCCACCGGCACTTTTGTCAAATATAGCGGCCTGGGACAGACACTTTTTGACCCGGTAACAGGAATTTTTTCTATTGTCATAATAGCCGGAGCCGGATTGTTTCTTCGAAGAAAAAGGATGCGTTGCAGTTCTTAAATATCCCCCTTAAAACAAAGGATTTACGCAGTTTTTTTCTGCACTTTCCCTCAGGACTGTTTTTGCCGAAGAATTAAAAAACTGCGTAAATCCTATTCATTTGATACAAGTTTATTGTTTTTCGCTTATGGCAGAATATTTTGCTTACCGTAATTCCACAGCCGTCATATCTTCCCCTAAAAGGATAGCCTCTACCTTCTCCGGTT
>CAZDRM010000228.1:0-3435 GCA_964507745.1 uncultured Lachnospiraceae bacterium | reverse complement strand
GTTATGGATCATTTTACCAATCCCCGCAATGTGGGGGAAATAGAGAATCCCAGCGGCGTGGGTACTGTGGGAAATGCCAAATGCGGCGATATTATGCGTATGTATCTGGATATAGATGAAAAGGGCGTGATACAGGAGGCAAAGTTTAAAACCTTTGGCTGCGGTGCAGCAGTTGCTACCAGCAGTATGGCAACGGAATTAGTAAAAGGAAAAACTGTGGAGGAGGCTTTGCAGGTAACCAATAAAGCGGTTTTGGAAGCCTTGGACGGCCTGCCTCCCGTAAAAGTACATTGTTCCCTGCTGGCGGAAGAGGCCATTCATGCGGCCCTTTGGGATTATGCTGAAAAGCATCATATAAAAATCGAGGGGCTGGAAAAGCCGGTAAACGATATCGGGGAGAAAGAAGAAGGTATTGAAGAGGAATATTAAAATAAGAAAAGAAGAAAAGAATAAAAGAATAAAAGGACAAAAGAATAAAAGAACAGGTAAATTGTTTTGATACAGTACTAAAATTGGAAACAACAGTTATAGTTTCAAACTATAACAAGGTCTTGGCTTTATGTATTAGACAGTATTTAAAAACCATGATATGATTTCATTGTAAACAGATAGGAATTATAAAACAGCGGCTGACAAGCTGCGGGAAAGAGGTATAAAATGAGTAAGAAAACATATGAAGAAAGAAATTTAAAATTTGAAACATTGCAGTTACATGTAGGACAGGAACAGCCCGATCCGGTTACGGATGCAAGAGCGGTGCCGATTTACCAGACATCCTCTTATGTATTTAAAAACAGCGACCATGCTGCCGCAAGATTCAACTTAAGCGATGCGGGGAACATTTACGGAAGGCTTACCAATCCTACAGAGGATGTGTTTGAAAAAAGAATTGCAGCCTTAGAGGGCGGCGTGGCAGCTCTGGCAGTTGCTTCCGGTGCGGCAGCAATTGCTTACACCATCCAGAACCTGGCTCATAACGGAGACCATATCGTGGCGGCAAAGAACATTTATGGCGGTACATACAATCTGTTGGCCCATACGTTTACAGATTATGGCATCTCTACTACCTTTGTTGATATTTTCAATGAGGAAGAGGTGGAAAACGCTATAAAAGATAATACAAAGGCAATTTTTATCGAAACTCTGGGAAATCCTCATTCGGATGTGGTAGATATCGAAAAAATTGCAAAGATTGCCCATTCGCATAAGATTCCCCTGGTTGTTGATAACACCTTTGCCACTCCTTATCTGGTCCGTCCCATTGAATACGGCGCAGATATTGTGGTACATTCCGCAACCAAGTTTATCGGCGGACACGGAACTACCATTGGCGGTGTTATCATTGACAGCGGGAAGTTTGACTGGGAAGCAAGCGGAAAATTCCCGTCCTTAACAGAGCCTAACCCCAGCTATCATGGCGTAAGCTTTACCAAAGCGGTAGGCCCGGCGGCATTTGTGACCAAAATACGCGCTATCCTTTTAAGGGACACCGGGGCAACCCTTTCTCCCTTCCATGCATTCATATTCTTACAGGGTCTGGAGACTTTATCCTTAAGAGTGGAAAGACATGTGGAAAATGCCCTTAAAGTAGTTGATTATTTAAAAAATCATCCTCAGGTAGAGGCGGTTCATCATCCGGCAGCAACAGAGGATGCATCCCAGAAGGCGTTGTATGCAAAATATTTCCCTAACGGAGGAGGTTCTATCTTTACCTTTGAAATCAAGGGAGATGACAGGAAAGCAAAAGACTTTATCGACAATCTGGAGCTGTTCTCCCTTCTGGCAAATGTTGCGGACGTAAAATCACTGGTTATTCATCCCGCATCCACAACCCATTCCCAGCTCAATGAGGAAGAATTGGCGGATCAGGGACTGAAGCCCAATACCATCCGTTTATCCATCGGAACGGAAAATATTGACGATATCATCGAAGATTTAGAGGAAGCATTTAAAGCGGTACAATAATCAAAACTCTAAAACAGGCAAAAATGATGTGACAGTAAATAAAAAAGATTCCATACAGGAAAATTAGTAAAGCAGATGTCAAAAGGGGAAGACCTTCCTGACATCTGCTTTTTATAATCTGTTTGTTTTTACCACCGTGAATGCCGTCAGGCTTATGCGGGATTAACATATTTTACAATCATAATGGCAGCCCCCAGAACTGCAAGGACAACGCCTGTAGCTCTGTTGAGAACTACAGCGCTGGCTTTATTGGCAAATAATGCGGCGATGCGCGCCCAGAGCAGGGTGGAGAGGACGCAGAATATCAGGCACCACATATCGGGCATGCCGTCAATGGCAAAGTGACTGACGGAACCTGTAAAGGCGGTAAAAGCCATAATAAATACGCTGGTGCCTACAGCAGTTTTCAGCTCATAGCCGAGAACGCTTGTGAGGATCAGAAGCATCATCATGCCGCCGCCTGCGCCTACAAAGCCGCAGATAAAGCCGATTGCCATGCCGCAGATAACGGATTGGATAAACCGCTTTCTGGCATCGGCGGCAGCCATGGTTTCCTTTGTGGTCATGACAGGCTTTACAATAAATTTAATACCTAAAAAGAAGGTCATGACAACGGAAAAGCCGCCCATGGTGGAGCTGGGCACAAGGCTTGCGATATAGCTGCCCACCATGGTAAAGCATAAAACGGAAAGCATCATGACAATACCGTTTTTTATATCCAGATTTTTATTTTTTCCATAGGTGTATGCGCTGACTGCACTGGCTAAAACGTCGCTTGCCAGGGCAATGCCTATGGCTTCATAAGCGGGCATCCCTAAAAAGGTAATCAGCATGGGGCTGATGACAGCCGCAGCGCTCATTCCGGCAAAGCCTGTACCAAGTCCTGCGCCGATTCCGGCAATAAAGCAAATAATAAATTTAAAAAGCATTTTGTGTTCTGTCTCCTTTGTATATGTCCACAGGAAAATTGTGTCTGTTGACATGATGATTTATATGAAAAACAATTATAGCATGTTCTCTTTTCATTCTCCATAAAAATTATATAAAATCATCCGGCGGAATACGAAATAAAATGACGGGATTTACCGAAAACTGCCGGAGATTATATGCAAAAGAGAATGTTTTTTCATAAAATATCTGTTTTTTATTGTATATTTGTATTTAAAACGTTAAAATAGTAAATTAGTAATTAATTAATATGAAATGAGGTAAGGAAGATATGATGGATGGTTCATTTTTTGTGGGGACATGGTGGTCCCTGGTTCCGCCGCTTCTGGCAATCATACTGGCACTGATTACAAAGGAAGTGTACAGTTCATTGTTTATCGGCGTGGCGGTAGGTGCTTTAATGTATACGGGGTTTCATCCCTGGAATGCCTTTGTGGCGTTTTTTGATATCATGAAGGACAGCATGAATTTAAATATTCTGATTTTTGATGTTCTTTTAGGTATGATTATTGTATTGATGGC
>CAZDRM010000227.1:0-3460 GCA_964507745.1 uncultured Lachnospiraceae bacterium | reverse complement strand
AAAAGTCGGCCGTGAAAAATCAGTCTCTTCCCCTACTTCGCTTGGGAATATATCTTCCGGTTCATTAAAGATTTGTTCTATCTCGGGAAGTGATAATTTGCTATAAATAATCAAAGTTTCAGCATAAATGAATTGTTCATCATTATCTTCCTCATATCCGTAAACTTCCACAAAAACCTTTGCAGTTTCATCTGCATGAAGCAGGTTTTCAATTAAAGTAAGATATCCTTGTTTCCCGTCAAGATTTTCGCATGCGAAATCTGTAAAAGCATCTGCCGGGTCCAGAAAATCTTTATATGGAAACCAGTATTTATTTTCATAGCTCCTATTTTCTTCATCAGATTTCAGTAATGATAAAATAGTTTCTTTTTGCTTATCAAGCATTATATTTCTCCTTTTGAAACCCCGATTTTGTTGTACCCATTATAGTTTATTCTTAACAGGAGCGCAACGCCGGCAGTAAAAGAAAACTCCATTACGAGTTTTCTCATGAATTTCCACAAAACCTCTTGCCACAATTTGTCTATTATGCTAGAATATCTTTCGGCGACAAACAAATGTCCGCCACAGAAAAACACAAACCCCAAGATTCCAAATAAATACAGGATATTAAAAAGAGGAGTTTTTCATGACAGAAACACCCAAATATTTTGTGGTAAAGCAAAAGGCTCTGCCGGAGGTGCTTTTAAAGGTGGCCGAGGCAAAGCGCATCATAGAATCGGAAAGAGTATCTTCGGTGCAGGAGGCGACGGAGCGGGTGGGTATCAGTCGCAGTTCCTTCTATAAATATAAGGATGATATTTTTCCGTTCCATGACAATACGGAAGGGACAACCATTACCCTGACCTTTCAGATGGATGATGAGCCGGGGCTGCTTTCGGATCTGTTGAAAATTGTGGCGGAATACGGCGCTAACATTTTGACAATCCATCAGAGTATTCCCATTAACGGGGTTGCATCCCTTTCCATCAGCATCCAGATTCTTTCCAGCGAGTGTGACCTTTCGGGAATGATAGGGCGGATGGAAGCACAAAAGGGTGTACATTATGTAAAAATTATAGCTAAGGAGTAAAAGACATGGCAAAGGTAGCAGTTTTAGGATACGGAACAGTAGGAAGCGGAATCGTTGAAGTAATCAATACCAATCAGGAGCTTATCGCCAAAAGGGTCGGGTGTCCTGTGGAAGTGAAATATATTCTGGACCTTCGGGATTTCCCCGGAGACCCTTATGAAAATCTGGTTGTTCATGATGTAGATGTGATTATGAACGACCCGGAAGTGGAAATCGTCTGTGAGGCAATGGGCGGAACCGGAGCGGCATACGCTTTTACAAAGACGGCTTTATCCAATGGAAAAAGCGTCTGTACTTCCAACAAGGCTCTGGTGGCGGAATATGGCACAGAGCTGATTGAGTTGGCAAAGGCTAATAAGTGCAATTATCTTTTTGAGGCCAGCTGCGGCGGCGGTATTCCCATTATCAGACCCCTTCGCACCTCTCTTTCGCCTGAGAAGATTGTTGCCATTAAAGGTATTTTAAACGGAACCACCAACTATATTCTGACCAGAATGGAGCGGGAAGGGGCGGACTTTGATTCCGTATTAAAGGATGCCCAGGCATTGGGATACGCAGAGGCTAACCCGGAAGCGGATGTAGAAGGACATGACGCCTGCCGCAAGATTGCCATCCTTTCTTCTTTGGGATTCGGAAAAACCGTTTATTATAAAGATGTATATACAGAAGGCATTACCAAAATCACAATGGAAGACTTTGCTTACATGAAACAGTTAAAAGCTACCATTAAGCTTTTAGGCATGAGCAGGGAAGTGAACGGGGAATATTTTGCCATGGTTGCACCCTTTGTTCTCACAAAGGAAAATCCCCTCTACAATGTGGATGATGTTATGAATGCAATTTTAGTAACAGGAAACACTCTGGGCGATACTATGTATTATGGGGCAGGAGCAGGTAAGCTTCCTACGGCCAGCGCGGTTGTTGCAGATGTTTTAGAGTGTGTACTCCATAAAGGCATCCATCTTTCCAGCAACTGGGAGCCTGAAAAACTGACCCTGGCGGATGCAGCCCTGGCGGAATGGAAATTCTTTGTCCGTGTGCCCAAAGCGGATGAGGCAAAGATCGGGGAAGCATTTGGAGAAGTAAAAATGCTGGAGTCCGTTAAAGACGGAGAAACAGCATTTGTGACACCGGTTATGTCCGAGAAAGCCTATAAAGAAAAAGCTGATTCCCTCAATGTGATCAGCATGATTCGTATGGAGGGTTAAAGATGAAATATGTAATTGTTTTAGGAGACGGCATGGCGGATGAGCCTATTGAAAGTCTGGGTGGGAAAACGCCTCTTGCCTGTGCCAAAACTCCTGCAATGGATGAATTGAGCAAAAAAGGAGAAATCGGTCTGGTTCATACGATTCCCGACGGCATGAAGCCGGGTTCGGATACCGCAAATCTTTCCGTGCTGGGATATGACCCGAAAATATACTATTCCGGGCGTTCCCCTTTGGAAGCCCTCAGCATCGGCGTTCCCATGAAGGATACGGACGTTGCCCTTCGGTGCAACATCGTTACCATTTCTGATGATGATGTGCCTTTTGAGGAAAAGACCATTATAGACCACAGCTCCAGTGAAATCAGCACGGAGGACTGTGCGGTCTTATTAAATGAAGTGAAGAAAGAACTGGAAAATGACGAATATAAGTTTTATGTGGGCACAAGCTACCGCCACTGTTTAATCTGGGATAAGGGAGAAGTGGTAGAACTGGTACAGCCCCATGATGTGCTGGAACAGAAAATCGGACCCAATCTTCCCGAAAATCCGGTATTTCGTTCCATGATGAAAAAGAGCTATGAGATTTTAAAAGACCATCCTATTAATATAGAGAGAAAGAAAAAGGGATTAAATCCTGCTAACTGCTGTTGGTTCTGGGGTGCCGGAACCAAGCCTATGGTCGCTGATTTTAAAGAAAAGACCGGCAAATCCGGCATGATGATTTCGGCAGTAGACCTGTTAAAAGGTATTGCAGTGGGCTCTAACATGGCAGTGGCAAAGGTAGAAGGCGCTAACGGCGGGCTGAATACCAATTATACAGGGAAAAAGGATGCGGCAGTTAAGGCGCTGACAGAGGATGGTTTTGATTTTGCCTATATCCATGTGGAGGCTCCTGACGAAATGGGGCATCAGGGAAGCGTGGAAAAGAAAGTAAAGGCCATTGAAAATATTGATGAGTTTATAATAGGTCCCCTTGTAAAGGAATTAAAGGAAAAAGGCGAGGCTTTCAGGATGCTGGTTCTGCCTGACCATCCCACCCCTATCAGGGTAAGGACCCATACATCGGATGCAGTTCCTTATCTTTTGTACGATTCCACTAAGGAAGAAACCCATACATGGGACTACAATGAGGCGGAAGCAAAGGAAAGCGGCAATTATGTTGCAAAAGGTCATGAGAT
>CAZDRM010000226.1:0-3471 GCA_964507745.1 uncultured Lachnospiraceae bacterium | reverse complement strand
AAAAAAGGATGAAAAAGAAGACTTATGCTGTGATTTTTTTATGTATGTGTATATTTCTTGCGGGATGCCGGGAAGCAGGAGGAGAAAGCGGGACAGCAGAGAATCCGGGGACAGAAGAAAGAATAGAAATCGAAAAAGAAACATCGGTAGAAGAAAAAGTGGAATCCCGGAAAGAAAAAGTAGTTACGAAGCCGGAAGAGGAGAGCAAAGAGAGGGAAGAATCGGAAGAAAGGGAAACGGAATGGGTTAAGACCGAAAGCCCTGCCTGCATACCGGAAACGCTGTTGGAATTTCTTGGGGATCTGACGGTAAAAGAAAGTGAAGAAATCGTTGAGAATATAACGCCTTTGATAAATGTCAGCATTCTGAATGAAGAGGAAATGAAAGAATATAAGGATGACCCGGCAGTGGCGGAATGTATAGAATGGATAGATGAATGCGGCAGCATAGGCGAAGGTATATTTTTGCGTGTGGATGAGGATAATGACGGCATAGAGGATCTGTTTGTATGGATTTCCGACGGCGGTTCCATGGGAGCTAACTACAGGGTGTTTTTGAAGGGACAAAAAGATGGCAGTTTTGTCAGGACGGATTTATGGGAAGACATTACCCAGAACCTGATTTTTATTGAATTTGAAGGGAAGAACTATCTTTTGGAAACAACCTATGACTATTATAAAAAATGTATAGATGGTTTTCTGATTTCCTGTTTTGAAGAAGGGACCCGCTGTGAAAGAGTCTATATCCAATTGACGAATGACGGGTATGAAACGGATATCAATCTGTCGGACCGTAATTATGAGAAATTAGCAGACAAAATTGCAGGAATGAAAGATGCCGATTTTAAAAAAGATTATGTCTATGACTGGCTGTTTGATATAGGAAACGGCGAAGTAAAGGATGATGCGCCGGAAGGCTTAGAGGATACCCGTAAGGGAGCATATTACCGCTCGGACATTAATAATGACGGAAAAGAGGAATGGTATACAAAGTCCATTTTTTATCCGTCCACTCTCTATACATATATGTATCTGGTGGACAGTCTGTATTTGAATGGGAATTCTGAGAGAGAGGAACTGATTACATATTACGGTCTGGAATATGAAGGAGTGCCTTTAGCTTTCTGGGTGGAGCATGTGGAAGAGACGGATAAACAGATTGTATGCCTGCTTTGTTATGACGGCTTGAGCAGATATATCGTATATGGCGTTCTGATAGAAGGAGAGAAGGCTGAGGAAATCATGGAGATTGATTTCCGGGGGAATGAAAAAGTGGAATATACAATAGAAATTCTGAGGGAGGCATCATAAAATGGGAGAAAATATTGTGAAGAATACTCTTTTTGTCTGCTGCATTCTGGTATTTGCTATAACCGGCTGTGGAAAACCTGACCGGGAAAATATTGTGACGGGTAATGCAGAAGAAGATATGGATCATGCAGAAGAATTATCGGAAAACAATCTTATGACGGAAGAACTGCCTTTTCTCGTAACAGATAACAGGGATTCTTATGAGACGGCATATTATAAATGTGCATCGGATTTTATTGCGGACTGCGGGTTTGAAGAGGATAAACCCTTTTGGGAATATCATACGGAAGAGGGAAATCTGCAGTTGGCATTATATTATGATGAAACATCCAAAGAAGGGTGCGGCGTCCTGTATTATCCGGAAGAAGATAAGCCGGAAGGAGGTTTTCGGTTTTTAGGCGAAATTTCTGATGAGCCGCAATATTCTATTATGGAAGCATGGGTTGACCTGGCAAGCAACTCAACGCTGTCCTGCAGAAGAAGTACGGGGAAAACAGCCGTATCTGAATATGAAGAGTCCGGGGAATGTTTTGAAAACTGGCCTTATGATATGAAGCGCTTTGCATCAAAGGGGATTGTAAAATCAGCTGAAGATGGCAAACCCTCATCCTTGGTTGAAATTGATTGGATATACAGAAATGATGAAACATTACAGAGAAAGGAGTACAGGCATAATCCGCAGGTTTTTGGTACATACCGCAGCAGTGCGGAATATTATTACGGAGAAGATGAAAAGCTGTTACATCAGAAATTTAAGACTGACTATGGCAGTGGCGAGGTATATTATATTTACGGAGAAAATGATATTGTGCCGGAATATTATCTGCATATAGACCAAAATCAGGGGATTCTTGCAGAACTGGTATCTTATGATGCAGAAATACCGGATGCGGATAAATTAAATCTGGATGAGGAGAGTATATATGAGCAGTTTTCCTATGCACCTCCCTTTCTTGTGGATATCGACCATTATGACGATGAAGGCAATGCAGTCGTTCATGTGTATGAAGTAGTTAAAAATGAATATGAATCACATACAGCTACCTATGATTGGATTAAAGTCAATCCTGATACGGGAATCGGTATTAATTTTATGGAAGAAATAGTGGATATTATACAGGAAGAAGAAAAAATATTATATTACCGGTTCTTGGACGGACAGATAGAAGATGCAAATAGCGGAGAAACGATACCGGATTTCTACTATGAATACGGCTCCTTGGACTATGCCTATGTTGATTTAAATGATGATGATGTTCAGGAATTGCTCATTTATCGGAGAGGTATTTTTATGGATATATTGACCATAGACTGTGGTAAAGTCTATTGGGTTACCCCGCCTTTTTACAGCGGGGCTACAGGGGAAATAATTAATACAAACAGGGAAGTTGTCATGGTGGACGAAAGCCACGCGGGACGAAAACAGTATAGTGTTTACCGTCTGAATGATGATAAGGAGCTGGAGGATATCATTTTTTTCCAGGTATGGTTTGGTGGGGAATCTTCGGGACATGAGGAAGATGTATACTCCCAATATGTGGGTGGACTGGAAAAAGGGACAGAAGAAGTCATTACAAAAGAAGAGTTCGATGCGCTTTATGAGAAATATGTTCAAAATGAATTGGATATATTCTGGAGAGAATTCGAGCCCTAAAATTTTAATGCGGCAAAAACTTTTTACACAGCAATATACAATGGACAAACGCGAATTTTTCCTTTATGATAATAATATTATCAAGTAGTTGTGAGATTCCATATGGGATAATTTGAATAGTATGATCAGAAAAAGGGGGAAGCGGAATGCCGACGGAAATCAAGTGGAATGACAGATTTAACATAGGAGTCAGTTCTATTGACAAGGCTCATCAGCAGTTATTTTCAATTGTGCGCAAAATGGTGGAACTCAAAGATGATGAAAAGGACAGACAGTGGATTTGTACAGAGGGAATTAAGTATTTTAAGAGCTATGCCATGAAGCATTTTGCGGATGAAGAGGTTTATATGAAATCCATTAATTACGAAGGCTATGAAGCCCATAAACGTCTGCACGACGGACTGAGGGAAAAGACACTTCCCGCTCTGGAGAAAGATATGATAGAATCTGATTATTCTCCGGAATCTGTCCAGCACTTTTTAGGAATCTGCATTGGCTGGCTTACGG
>CAZDRM010000225.1:0-3511 GCA_964507745.1 uncultured Lachnospiraceae bacterium | reverse complement strand
GATATCGTAAGCTGCTTGCCAACATTCAAGGAGATTTGGTATTTTCCAAAGACGGAGACGTTATCTGGCAGTGCTCTAACTGCGGACACATCTGCGTCGGTAAAAAAGCACCCGAGGAATGTCCCGTTTGCGCGCATCCCCAGTCCTATTTTCAGATTAAAGCTGAGAACTATTAATTTTTATTCCCGCAGCAATAACTGAAAAGCTTTTTCACATACTTACACCGGTAGTTTGCAGCTGTCACAGGATTTTAAATAGTATAGGCAGGAAATAATGGTATGTCTCAGTATACTTTAATTGTAGAAGAAATGACAATTCCATATGAAATTATCCGAAGCAAACGTAAGACCTACGGTATCAATATTGCCCCGGGAGGAAAAGTATCTGTCCGCATTCCTCTTCGGGGCAGTGAAAAATTTGCCATATCTTTTGCGGAGTCCAAAAAGAACTGGATTGCTTCCTGTGTCCTCAAATTACGGAATATTCCCATTCAAAAAGAAAAGACGCCTTCTGAAAAGCGTCTGGAAGCTATTTACCGAAAGGCTGCCAGGGAATATTTCCCCAAAAGAGTCTCTCATTATGCCCATATGCTGGGCGTAACCTATGGAAAAATATCCATCCGGGACCAGAAAACCCGCTGGGGGAGCTGTAGCAGCGAGGGAAACCTTTCCTTTAACTGGCGGCTTATCCTTGCACCCCCTGATGTGCTGGACTACGTGGTTATCCACGAGCTCTGCCACCGAAAGGAAATGAACCATTCCAAGGAGTTCTGGGCTTTGGTAGAATCCCTTATGCCAGATTACAAGGAATGCCGGATATGGCTAAGGAAAAACGGTAAAGATTTGACACCGGATATCCTGAATACAAACAGCGCCTCCGATACAGCCAATGCCATGGATGCAGGCAATACCACAAATACAACCGGCATAACGGATTAATTTATCTCTAAGCGGCTTCAATACAGTTTTTATCCCCTATTCCGTTAATATCTTTATATATTCCGATACCCAAATCAATCATAAGCCCCAGATACAGTACGGCATAAACCCACATGGGAACCACGGTACTCTGCGCCAGATACAGGGTATAACCACCGAAGGAGCAGATAACCGCAATAAGGGGCACGTAAAATTTCTTCGGGTTATAGAAGGCAACCGCAACGGAAAGCACATCCGCCAAAATGCCGTATCTCTCATGCATATGGGGCAGGAAATATACCACCACCATAACGAAAAACATGCCCATTCGAATTATCAGATCTTTTGTAAACACAAATTTCTTTCCTGCAAAGTAATACATCAGAACCATCAGCACCGCCAGAGTGAAATAAATACCCGCATCCGCATATTCCCGAAGGAAGCTGTCCGTTCCGATAATCTGGTAAATATTGGGGAACTTATGGGACAAGGCGTAAATATCCATTTCCCCGTTTGCCTGAAAGATATATACCGTCAAAAGCTCCCACAGATTCTTTCCCGCAATCCAGGAAGGAATCACTCCGATAAAGTACATAATGGGAATCCACAAAAAATGCTGGATTTTCATTTTTTTCTTTACCCAAAGAAGCACATATAAAGGCAGAATAAAGAAAGTCTGGAGCTTAAAGGCAAAAGCAATTCCATAAAATATCAAAGAAGCCCTTGGCTTGTCCTTTAACATATACAGCAAAGAAAGCATTACAAAGCTGGTAAAAATAATGTCGCACTGCGCCCACATGGCGCCGTTTGCCACAATAGTGGGCAGAAAAAGCATAACACCGTATGCCATAAGCGCCTTCTTTCTGCTTTCGGTTTCCTCTAAAACAATAAATGCAACCGCTATGGCCGCCACAAAATCAAAGAATATGGAAACCATCTTCATCAGATACAGCGTATTATAAAAAGGGCAGATGCTGATAAAAGACAAAATCAACAAATACGGCGTGGTATAATCCACATATTCAAACTCTGCCGCCAGTCCTTTAAAGCCGCCGCCGGCTTCCCGCAAAGTGGCAACCCATGGCTCAAAAAACATTTTGTAATCCCCGGCCACCACATTTCTTAAAGAAAACCTGATTGCACAGCCGAATACCGTGGCAAAGACCACCAGCAGAATATCCAGAAAACCAATGGTAATCCTGCCGATTTTCCACTCCTTATTTACAAGTCCCCGTAAAAAATTATCTACCATATTTTTTCTCTATACTTTCTTCTTAAATGTTTGCTGAACAATAACCTAACACGCCAGACAATTCAAAGCGCATATGAACCCTTTCGCCTGAATCCGGCTATTTATAAAACCTATCCTTTGTGACATTTCTATTTTACAAGGCGCACCGTTTCCCTTGCAATGGCAAGCTCTTCATCAGTAGGCACTACCATAACGGTGGTCCTGCTGTCCGGCGTGGAAATAATCACTTCTTCCCCTCGCTTTTTGTTGGATTCTTTATCAATCGTTACCCCAAGATAACCAAAATATTCGCAGACCGTTTCCCTTGCCGCAAAGTTATTTTCGCCTACACCGGCTGTAAATGCAATGACGTCAACCCCGTTCATTGCCGCAGCGTAAGCTCCCACATATTTTGCCACACGATAGCTCCATGTCTCTAAAGCGGTTTTTGCTTTTTCATTTCCTTCTTCTGCCGCACTTCCCAAATCACGGAAATCGCTGGAAAGTCCGCCGGATAAACCTAAGACACCGGATTTTTTGTTACATACGTTAATCACATCATCTGCGCTGATTCCCTTTTTATCCGCAATAAAACTGATAATGGCAGGGTCTAAATCTCCGCTTCTGGTTCCCATGATCAGACCCTCTAAGGGCGTTAATCCCATGGAGGTGTCCACGCATTTTCCGTTCTGTACCGCTGATACGGAAGCCCCGTTACCTAAATGACAGACAATAATCTTTAAATCTTCCCGTTTTTTGCCCAGAATTTCGGCAGCACGGTTACTTACAAAATCGTGGCTTGTTCCGTGGAAGCCGTAACGGCGGATTTTGTAATCCTCATAATATTCATAAGGAAGCCCGTATAAATAAGCTTTCTTCGGCATCGTCTGATGAAATGCCGTATCAAAAACAGCCACCATAGGCACGCCCGGCATAATCTCTTTGCAGGAATTAATGCCAATCAGATTTGCAGGATTGTGAAGAGGCGCCAGATCGTTGCATTCCTCTACCGCTTTTATGACTTCATCATCAATTACAACACTGCCGGAAAATTTCTCTCCTCCGTGTACAATACGGTGTCCTACCGCTCCGATTTCCTCCAGGGAAGACACTACTCCTACTTCTTTATCAACCAGCTTTTCAATTACATATTTTACGGCAGCAGTATGGTTGGGCATTTCAACCTCTGTAGTTATCTTTTCTCCCCCCGCAGGCTGATGAGTAATAGCGCTGCCGCTGATGCCGATACGCTCGCAAAGCCCCTTTGCCAATACCTTTTCGCTATCGCTGTCAATTAACTGATACTTCAAGGAAGAGCTTCCACAGTTAATAACCAAAATATTCATTTCTATTTACCTTCTTT
>CAZDRM010000224.1:0-3603 GCA_964507745.1 uncultured Lachnospiraceae bacterium | reverse complement strand
ATGTCAGTACCTTACAATCACAAAGAAGTAGAATCAAAATGGCAGAAAATATGGGACGATGAAAAAGCGTTTAAGGTAGGAGAGGACCGCTCCAAACCCAAATACTATGCTCTTGTTGAGTTTCCATACCCTTCGGGACAGGGACTTCATGTAGGACATCCCAGACCCTATACCGCTTTGGATATCGTAGCCAGAAAGAGAAGGATGCAGGGCTATAACGTGTTATATCCCATGGGCTTTGATGCCTTTGGCCTTCCCACGGAAAATTACGCCATCCAGAATAAAATCCACCCTAAAACAGTTACGGAAAATAATATTAAGCATTTCAAGGGACAGCTTCATGCCTTAGGCTATTCTTTTGACTGGGACAGAGAGGTCAATACCACCGACCCGGAATATTATAAATGGACCCAGTGGATTTTCTTAAAATTGTTTAATGCGGGGTTGGCTTATAAGTCGGAGATGCCCATTAACTGGTGTACCTCCTGTAAGGTAGGCCTTGCAAATGAGGAAGTGGTAAACGGCGTCTGTGAAAGATGCGGTTCTGAAGTAATCCGTAAGGTAAAAAGCCAGTGGATGTTAAAGATTACCGAATATGCTGATAAATTAATAGAGGGACTTGATACGGTTGACTATATCGAACGGGTTAAGGTTTCCCAGAAAAACTGGATCGGAAAAAGCCAAGGTGCAGAGGTTGATTTTACTTTAGCGGATACAGATGAAAAATTAAAAATCTATACCACAAGAGCGGATACCTTATTCGGCGTTACCTATATGGTTGTTTCCCCGGAGCATCCCCTTCTGGATAAGTATAAGGACAGAATCAAAAACTGGGATGATATTACGGCATACAGGGAGCAGGCGGCTAAGAAATCCGACTTTGAAAGAAGCGAGCTTGCAAAAGAAAAGACCGGCGTCTGCATTGACGGATTGATGGCAATCAATCCTGTAAACAATACGAAGATTCCCGTTTATGTTTCCGATTATGTATTGATGAGCTACGGAACCGGCGCTATTATGGCGGTTCCTGCCCATGATGAAAGGGACTGGGAATTTGCCAAAAAGTTCAACCTGCCCATTATTGAGGTTGTTGCAGGTGGCGGCAACGTACAGGAAGAGGTATTTACGGATGTTGCTACAGGTAAGCTAGTCAATTCCGATTTCTTAAACGGTTTAGAGGTTGCGGATGCCAAGAAAAAGATTATCGAATATCTGGAAGAAAAAGGCATCGGCACTGCAAAGGTAAATTACAAATTGAGGGACTGGGTATTTTCCAGACAGCGTTACTGGGGAGAGCCCATACCTATTGTACATTGTGATAAATGCGGCTATGTGGCGATTTCCGAAAGCGAACTGCCCTTAGAGCTTCCCGAGGTGGAAAGCTATATGCCTACGGATACGGGAGAATCCCCGCTGGCAGCCATGACGGAATGGGTAAATACCACCTGTCCCTGCTGTGGCGGACCGGCCAAAAGGGAAACGGATACCATGCCCCAGTGGGCAGGATCCTCATGGTATTTCTTAAGATATACCGACCCTCATAATAAAGAGGCTCTGGCAAGCAAGGAAGCCCTTGATTACTGGATGCCCGTAGACTGGTATAACGGCGGTATGGAGCATACCACGCTGCATCTGCTTTACTCCAGATTCTGGCACAGGTTCCTTTATGACCAGAACGTGGTCAACACACCGGAGCCTTACCAGAAGAGAACCTCCCACGGCATGATTCTGGGAGAAAACGGCGAGAAGATGAGCAAGTCCAGGGGTAATGTGGTAAATCCCGATGATATTGTAAGGGATTACGGTGCAGACACCCTGCGTACCTATGAAATGTTTATCGGCGCTTTTGATTTAAGTGCGGCATGGTCTGAAAACGGCGTAAAAGGCTGCCGGAGATTTTTGGAGCGTGTATGGAAACTGCAGGATATTCTGGTGGACGGAGATGCGTATTCCGATGATTTGATGACAAAGATGCACCAGACAATCAAGAAAGTATCGGGAGACTATGAAAGTTTAAAATATAACACTGCCATTGCAGCGCTTATGACTTTGCTGAATGATGTGGCAAAGAAAGGCTCCATCAACAGGGCAGAATTTAAGACTTTCCTGATTTTATTAAATCCTGTAGCACCTCATATTACGGAAGAACTGTGGGATGCCTGCGGCTATGAAGGAAGAATTTATCAGACTGTATGGCCTGAGTACGATGAGGCTAAAACTGTGGAAGATACGGTAGAAGTAGCTGTACAGATTAACGGAAAGACCAAAACGGTCATTGCCGTTGCAAGGGACATTGCTAAAGAAGACGCCATTGCCCAAGGAAAGGAAGCCTTGGGAGATAAGCTTTCCGGCAATGTGGTAAAGGAAATCTATGTTCCCGGAAGAATCATCAATATTGTAGTAAAATAAAAGAGCAGCAGTTAAAGAGAGCCGGGCGAAAGTCGGTCCGGCTGTGGCTGATAAAGGAGAACAAACAAAGCAGAAGGCGCATGTGCCCGTAAGAAAAACACATGTCCTTCTGTTTTGTTCATTTACCGGTTCCCGATTTGAATTTCTGCAGCATCATATCCATTCTCCGGACTTCCTCCGGAGTGCTGTATTTTTTCAAAGCGGCAATGATCGTTTCCATTTCCTCGCCGGAAAATGAAATGTTTTCCTTCCGCGCACGATTTGCCAGCGCCAGCAGAAAAGGCAGTTTTTCCTTATCCTTTAAGCTGTTCATTTCAAATACCAGTTTTTGAAGAAAATCCAGTTTGGAAGAATCAATATTTTTTAAGGATGCGTCCTGCATCCAGTCCTGATTTGCCATAGCGCCTCCTTAGGTTTCAGTGGAATTATTGACCTGGGAATTAAACATATCAAACATAAAAAGCTGGTCCTCGCTTAAGAAGCCCTTTAAGATATCCATATAATTGTCCTCCGACTGTTCTGTGCCCGCATTTTGCGACATCATTTCCAGAATGGGGCGCATCTGCTTAAACTGTTCCATGGTCTGCATCATATTTTTGATTTTCTGCAGATTTGCCTTGTCATTTTCATTTATATAAGGCGAAATGCTCTGAAAATACTGGTCTAAGGATTTGGCATCCAGGGAATAATTGTTATCCCTTTCATAGGAACTGCCGGAAAAATTCAGCTTCCCTGCGGAACTCATGGTATACCTGAGCTCCAGAAATTTTATATAAACTGCCAGAAAAGAGCGGTAAACCGGAGGCAGAAGAGGCATTGCCAGCTTTAACATCTGGATTTGCTGGTTGGTATATAAAGTATCGAATGCATAAATAGCATTTTGATCCTGATCCATACATACTGTCCTCCTTTGTTTTTTATTATCTTATTTTAGCCTTTTGAGGAATATGCCTGCCTAAAGAAAGAAAGGGGCTTATGCGCCCCTTTCAAAAGATTTCCTTAGCAGCATTAGTTGTTGCCGCAGCAGCTTAAAATAAGTAAGATGAAAATAAGGCTTTCGCAGCAGCTGCCGTTGCCGTTGCCGCCAAATAAGCTGGTGCCGTTGCATCCGCATCCACATCCGTTGCCGTTACCGCAGATAGCTAATAAGAGAATCAGCCAGATTAAGCTTCCGCATCCGTTATTGTCGTTGCA
>CAZDRM010000223.1:0-3634 GCA_964507745.1 uncultured Lachnospiraceae bacterium | reverse complement strand
TCAGTTTGCCGGTTTTGCCGGCACGCGGGTTCGAATCCCGCCGTCTCCGCTAAAAAAATACCTCAAAAGAACCCCTCGGAACTTTTATATAACCAAAAGCTTCGAAGGGTTCTTATATTTTTGTAAATATTTTTGCATCTATTGTCATTTTGGGTTTGCGCCATTCCTAATATACGATTCTGTCCCTGCCCGCTTCTTTTCCCTGGTAAAGCTTTGTATCCGCTTCCTTCAATGTGGATTCCACATCCCCGGAAAAATCATATTCCGCCAGACCGTAGGTCATGGTAACTCCCACTTCGTGTCCGTCCTTTTTAATCCGCATAGCTTTTATTTTTCTTTTTATACGCTCTAAATCAATGCATGCCTCATCGCCGTTACAGCCGGAAAATAAAAGCAGAAACTCTTCTCCTCCCCATCTGGCCGCAAGATTACTCCCTTTAACTTCTTCTTTGAATATTTCGCCAATTCCCTTCAAAACTTCATCGCCAAAATCATGTCCGTAAGTATCGTTGACTTTCTTAAAAAAATCAATATCGCAAATACAGAGACTAAAGGTTTTTGTATCGTCTACGCCCTTTATCAACCGCTCCAGATAATCCCATGCGCCTCGTCTGTTGCACAATCCGGTAAGGGTATCGGTATTTGCCTGCTTTTGAAGCTGTGTATTATAATCAACCAGCTTGCCTTCCAGTTCCTGGGAATCCTTGCTGAAAATATAAGCAATAATGGAAATGCACCAGAAGATTGCAATTGTATTAATGGTCTGTAAAATTCCATTTTCCGTATTTAATAGAATTAATAACGGAGTCCTCATATAATAAATGTGAAAAAGAATCAACCTGATGGCACAAAGCGCCGCCGCATAGATAAATTTTTCTTTATTCCGTTTATAGCTGGAGAAAAAATACAAAATAAGCATGACCATAAGAAAATGCTGTACGCCGATATTCCATCCGAAAAGCTGAAGGTTCGCAATAATAAAGGCCATCATTCCAACATTGAACATCCACAGCACAGTAATAGTCTTAAAACGATAGGTACAGGCAAAAAAACCTACAAAACACGCCAAAAAGGAAAAGAAAAAGATTGCGCTTGCCAGATCGCTTACCACTTTTCCCACTGAAATATTTATTGTAAAATAAATAATAACGGAAATAAGAATGATTCTAATAACTACAATTGTCTTTTTAGATTCATTCTTTGCATTTGTATCCTTTGATATAAACGCCACGAAGTCCTTTAAAATATTTCCCTTATCCAAATGTCCGTCTCCCTCTTACGTTCAGGTTTTCAAGTCCAAACTCTTTCTCGTTTATTTTACACCCTTTTTTAATATCCTGCAACGAAAAGGGAGTCGGATATGATTGAATTTTTACCGAATTATTTTTACCGGTTTTTCCGGTCTTTTATTGTTCTGTATTAACTGTCGTTTTAAAAAGCGCTCTCTCTTCCAGGATTTCCCGGACACTTCTCCCGCCGGCATCTTTACCAAAGAAATAGCCTTTAATGTCATCCATATACTCATCATAATCAAAGATATAAATATAGACTGTGGAAATATCGTGTCTGGAAATTGCCAGTTCGTAGGGATTTGAACTTCCGAAGTCAATTTTCTCCCCGTTCTTATCCAGAGCTATCGCAAATGTTAAGCGGTCAGCCGGTTGAATCGGATTTAAGGTCATCTCCACAGGGGAAAGTTCAATGCTTTCCATTCCGATTCCTTCTTCATTTATCTCATTGATGGCAATGGTTTTTACGTTGGCAGTACTCTGATTAACGGTCAACGTATATTTCCAGCTGCCTTCCTTAAACCAGTTCTCATAAGAATTTGGGAAACGATTCCATTCCACAGGCAGACTATTCATATAGGCACTAAATTCCTCATCACTCATCTGTTCCAATTCTTCCCCACTCTTCATCCCTTCAGGCTTTGTAGGCTCAGCCAGATATCCTATAACAGTATTAATCTGCAAATCCATCCGGAAAGTTTCCGGAATTTCATATTCATCAAACCATTTGTCGTAAATTTCAGCATCCACTACGGGAAGCGGCTCATTGCTAGCTTCTGCTTCCTCCAGCGCTTTATCATACTTTCTACTGTCTACATTGATGTCAGAATAGTCAATACGCATAATACCGATAAAAGTATGAGAATCTTCAAATTTCCCCTCTATATTCCTAAAACCGAGCTTAATTTCGTCATCACGGAAAGAATAGCTTTCCGTCGTTTTTACCTGCAGCATCTGCTGCTCATTCTCTCCGAAACCGGCCAGCTGCGGGAACTCCTGTTCATTTTCCACGCATACACCCACAAAGATTGCCTGATTGGAAGCATAAATATCCGTCAATGTAATGGTCAGATCCCCTACCTTCTGTCTGTAGGGAGATTCCTCTTCCCCGCCGGAAACGTATCCTGCATTATCCCCGGCATCCTGGCTGCCGTCCTCTAATACCGCACCGGAATATAATGGGGTTACTTCTTCCTGCGGCACCTGACCGAAAGGAAAGGCATCCTGTACTCTGGTAAACAAATCTCCTATAAAAGGAATCTTTTCAGCCAAAGCCGGATTGACAGCACAGAAAGTAAACGCCACTACAACTGCCGCTGCTACAGTGGAAATGCCAAGCATTATCCTTCTTAAAAGACCTATCTGCCCCTTCTTGCCGGTTTTTTCATTCTTCCCTTTCATCTCCCTGATTTTTGCATATGCTGCTTCCATTTTATCATCTATAATTTGGCTTTCTTCCAAATCACTGCCTAAAATATTTATCAATTCCTGTTCAAAAACATTCTGACTCATAGCATCTCCTCCTAAACAATCTGCATCTCTATGCGAAGCTGTTCCTTGCCCCGATGGATACGGCTTTTTACGGTATTTTCCTTGATATGAAGAATTTCGGAAATTTCTCTTGTGGTAAACTGTTCTCCAAAATACAGCTGAAAAATTACCCTGCTGTCCTCCGGCAAACTTTTTATCATTTCTTTAAACTCAAGATTGCTGTCAGAATTTTCATAAACCCCTGTGTCATACTCTTTGTTTATGCTGACAATCTTCTGCTTCTGCCGGTATATTCTGGTACAATTATTAATCAGAATCCGCACCAGCCATGTTTTAAAATACTCCGCTTTCTGCAAATCCCTCATGTGCTCAAAGGCATCCAGAATTGTATCCTGTATAGCATCCGCCACATCCTCTTCATTTTGAAGATAACCGTATGCGACCCGCCTCAGGGTCATTTTGTTTTCCTCCATCAGCGCAATAAAGGCTTCTGCATCTCCTCGCTGCGCTTTCTTCACTAATATGCTCATTTTGTATCCTCCGTACTAACACCCGGCCGGGATTTCAAATAGTTGAAGTACTTACAATCTACACTTATTAGATAAATTTCCTGATTGTTTCGTTGCATAAAAAACCTGATTTTCCATTTTAAAATAATATGTCATTTCAATCCTACTGCTGCAATCACAGGGGGCAGACTCTGGTGACAGTCAATATTGTTCTACGTTAAATCAATATTTTACTATACCAAATCATTTCATTTTTCTAAAATTAGTAATAGATAATTTGTACAGGAGAGAAAAGAGTGAAAAATAGAGTAGATTTGGGGCGCACTTAAATAAGGGGTCGTAATC
>CAZDRM010000222.1:0-3639 GCA_964507745.1 uncultured Lachnospiraceae bacterium | reverse complement strand
CTGCCCCCGTAGGCGTTATCAGTTCTCCTTGTCTATCAGTAAACTGTACCGGCAGGCTATGAGCCTCTATAATATTTGCCACTGCAGGAACCGGCACGGGCAATATTCCATGCTGGCACCTTACACTGCCTGTCCCCTCACACAGTTTCGGAACAATAACCTTTGTAATATCCAGATTATCCAGACATACTGCTGCCGCCACAATGTCTACAATGGAGTCTATGGCTCCCACTTCATGAAAATGAACCTCATCAAGAGAAACTCCATGGGCCTTTGCTTCTGCTTCCGCTAAAACCTCAAAGATTTTTAAAGCAAGTCCCCTCGCCTTTTCCGTCATGGCACAGGCTGATAAAATCTCCCTGATTTCTTTCATTCCCCTATGCTCATGGTGGTGGGTGTGACTATGTTCATGGCTGTGTTCCGTGCCCTCTCCATGATGAGTATGTTCATGTTCCCCATCATGACTATGTACATGATCTTCTTCGTGATGTGCATGCACATGATTCTCCTCATGGCTATGAACATGCTCGTGGCTGCATCCGCAATTTTCCGCCTTTCCATAAAGATATTCCATATCATGATCGTGATTCTCATGTTCTTTATCCAGCAAAACCGCAAAATCACAGCAGTCAATTCCCGCTTTTTTTACCCGGCTGATTTTTACTTCAAAGCCTTTTGCCGGAATGCTACCCAATACTTTCATAAGGACGTCCTTATCCGCGCCTAAATCCAGAAGGGCGGCAACGCTCATATCCCCGCTGATTCCTGTATTACATTCCATATATAATGTGTTTGCCATATCTATTCCCTTTCTATTCCTATATCCATGCTTCCCGAGCGAAATCCTTCCAAATCCAGCGTTATGTACCAATATCCCAAACCTTTTAAGAATTCCACAACCTCTTTCCTGTTCTCCAAAAGCTTTGAAATATCCTTTTCATCCACTTCAATACGTGCTGTTTCCTCATGTACCCGCAGTCTCACATTGTACAGCCCCAGCTCTTTTAAAAAGGTCTCTCCCTGTTCCACCTTTTTCATTTTTTCCCCACTCAAAGCAGCTCCATAAGGAAAACGGGTGGCAAGACAAGGTGTAGAGGGACGGTCCGCCACGGATATACCGTATTCCACCGCTAACTTCCGCACTTCTTCTTACGTAAAGCCCGCTTCCTTTAAAGGACTTTTTACGCCCAGTTCCTCAATGGCTTTCAGTCCCGGACGATATACCTTTGTATCATCCAGATTGGTGCCTTCAATCAATACTTTGGCACCCAGCTCCGTTGCTTTTCTTTTTATCTCCTTAAATAAAAGCTTTTTACAGCGATAACAACGGTCAACGGGATTATTGGCAATATCCGCTTCTTCCAATTCCCGCAGCTTTAGCACAATAAATGCCGCTCCCAATTCTTTTGCCACTTTTTCTGCAATTTCCAGATCCCCCGAGGGATGAAGCTCCGTATGGGCGGCAATGGCATAAACGGAAGTCCCATGTTTTCCTGCCCTGAGACATGCCAGCTTTAATAAAAGACTGCTGTCCACTCCTCCAGAAAAGGCAACCGCCGTATTTTCCTGTGTGATTTTATCTAAAATATGAAAAAGCCTTTCGCATTTTTCTTCATATTGTCCCATTTACTTTTGCCCCTTTACAGCAAGTCTGTTTATCTGGGTCGCCATATATCCCGCGCCGTAGCCGTTATCAATATTAACAACCGCAATGCCGTTGGCACAGGAATTAACCATGGTTAAAAGCGCCGATAATCCTTTCATGCTGGCTCCGTATCCTATGGAAGTAGGGACCGCAATGACCGGATTGCTTACAAGACCTCCAATTACGCTTGCCAAAGCCCCCTCCATTCCTGCAACCGCCACAACGCAGTTTGCTTCCTGTATGGTATCCAGCCGGTTAAAAAGCCTGTGGATTCCGCTGACTCCCACATCATAAATCCGCTCTACCGCCGCACCGAAAAACTCCGCCGTCTGGGCTGCTTCTTCCGCTACAGGAATATCCGCCGTTCCTGCTGTGCAGACTGCTATTTTTCCGCTTCTTTCCTTATTTTCCTTTTCAACTTTCAAAATATGGGAAATTTCATCATATGATATTTGGGGAATAACTTCCTTTACCAGTTCATACTGGTGGATACTGGCCCTGGTCCCGAAGGCTTCTCCGTTTGCCTCATACATCTTTTTGTAAATGGACACCAGATATTCATCCGGTTTGCCGCTGCAGAAAATAACCTCCGGAAAGCCGGAACGAATCTCCCTGTGGGAATCCAGCTTTGCATAGCCTAACTCCTCAAAGGGCTGTTTCTTAAAAAACTTTTCCGCATCTTCTATGCTGATTTTTCCTGCTTTTACCTGCTCCAAAATTTCTCTGGTTTCCATCGTTTCCACTTCCCGTCTTTTTTATATTGGTCAAAGGTAATAAATTATTAATAACCATTAAAATATAACCGATTTTAATTTATAAAAAAAGCAGTATCTATTCCTATACCTTTAACAAGAAAATCGGTTAATGTATCGGCAATTTTATCTGCATGTTCAAAACCTAAAGAACCGGCTTCTGCTACATACAGCCCAAAACCATCTTTTCCTTTTCCATAAAAATAAAGCAGGTCACCCAGATCATTTCCAATCAACCAAATCTGATCAATAATATCATCATAAATGGGAGCCGAATATATTTTATACTCTTTGTAGGTTTCTATTGCATGTTGTGCAGAAAAAACCCAAAGGGACAATGTATAATCCTCTACTTTTACTTCAAACTCTATTCCGGAATTTTCCTCTAAATCATTTGCCTGACCCGAAATTGACACAAGAAATTCTATATAATCATCCGGTAACTGTATTGGGGAAGTTTCTACTACCTGTTTAACGGCATCTTCTCCCCCATAACAAGGTTCTTCATCAATATATTGTATTCTTTCATTTAAATTTTCTAAAATATTCATTTAATAACCCCTTTCAATAGCTGCCATTTGTAATTGTAATTATAGTTTGTTTTTAACAAGCACACAATACTAAAAAGAATAAACCATTTATTCTGATTAGAAAAAAAGCAGCAGGAACGGGTACACTAACAATAACCCGTTCCTGTTTTCATTACACTATTTTTTCTTTAAATGCTCTATTTCATTTTAAGTCGTCCTATTCTTCAACAATCAAATCCTCGTCCTTAATAATCCTCATTTCTTTCCTGTTCAGAATATCATACATAACCGGTACTACAAACAAGGTCATCAAAGTCGCATAGGTCAAACCGCCGATGCAGACAATGGCAACGGGCTGCATCATTTCACTTCCCTGCTCCGTTCCAAGAGCCATAACGATCAGACCCAGAATCGTGGTAATGGTAGTCATAAGAATAGGCCTCATACGGGTCTTGCCCGCTTCAATCAACGCTTCTCTCTTTTCTACACCCTCTTCTCTTAACTGATTAACAAAATCAACCAGCACAATACCGTTATTTACAATAATACCGCAAAGCATGACAAATCCCATCATGGAAACAACGCTGATTTCCATACCTGCTATGAATAGTCCCAGGAAACCTCCCGTAAATGCCAGCGGAATGGTAAAGAGGACAATAAAAGGAGATTTCAAGGACTGGAACTGGGCAACCATAACCAGATAAACCAGAAT
>CAZDRM010000221.1:0-3669 GCA_964507745.1 uncultured Lachnospiraceae bacterium | reverse complement strand
GCTCTTTTTAAATTCCTTAAGAATATGGGTCACACAATGAATCAGCTTATCATAAATTCCCATGGAAACAGCCATGGTTCCACCGCTGACGCCGGGAATAATATTGGCGACGCCGATTACCGCGCCTTTTAAAATGTTTTTAATTGCATCTTTCACTTTCTTTTCCACCTTTTCTTATTTTATATAGTCTCTCAAAAATTCCAGCAAAGTATCCATTTCTTCGTCGGTTCCTATGGTAATTCTCAAATAATCCCTGATTCTTTCGCTGTTAAAATGCCGGACATAAATATCCTTTTCCCGCAAATCCTCAAACAGCTTTGTCATATCCAGTTCAGGATGTGTGGCAAAAACAAAATTGCTCATGGAATCCTGGAATGAAAAGCCCAGCTTCTTTAATTCTACTTTTACCCGCTCCCTGGTGGCCACGATCTTTGCCACGATTTCTTTAAAATAATCATCGGCTCTGACCGCTTCCACACCGGCTGTCAGTGCAGGCCTGTTCATGGTATAGGAATTAAAAGAGAATTTCACATCATTTAAATACTTGATCAGCTTCTCATTCCCCATGGCATAGCCGATTCTCATTCCCGCCATGGCTCTGGACTTGGAAAAAGTCTGAACCACCAGCAGGTTATCGTATTTATGTATCAGGGGCAGGGCGCTTTGTCCGCCAAAATCAATATATGCTTCGTCCGCCACCACAATGACATCAGGATTGGCACGGACAATCTCCTCAATGAAATCCAAATCCACCAGCACACCTGTGGGCGCATTGGGATTGGGGAAAATAATGCCGCCGTTTTTACGCCCTTTTCCCTCTTTGCCTCCCAAATAATCTTCCTTTACCATGTGGAAATCATCATCCAGAGGAATCTGCTCATAAGGAATTTTCAGCAAATCCGCCCATACATCATAAAAAGAATAGGTAATATCGGGAAAAAGAATGGGCTCCTTCCCGTTAAAAAAGGTCATAAAAATCATGGCAAGCACATCATCGGAACCTACTCCCACAAAGACCTCACTGCTTTTCAAGCCGTAATACTCTGCCAGAGCGTCTACCAAAACAGCTGCCCCGGGGTCAGGATACAGCCTTAACTGTTCCCCACCCATTTCCTTTAATGCTCTCTCCACCTGCGGCGCCGGCGGATAAGGGCATTCATTGGTATTTAACTTAATCATGTTCTTCCG
This sequence comes from uncultured Lachnospiraceae bacterium, assembly GCA_964507745.1. Lineage (GTDB taxonomy): Bacteria > Bacillota > Clostridia > Lachnospirales > Lachnospiraceae > UBA2882. Next base: position 2,481 of record CAZDRM010000221.1, on the reverse strand, counting down.
GTCCGGCTGCTCGCCCGGCGTATAGGGCACGACCTTCCGTACTTTATCTTCCCAACTCATTTTTTCATTCTCCTATCTGTTTAATTTATGATTATTTATCAATACCTTTTATGCCGAAAGCAAAAGTAACACCACAAGAATAGCGGCAGGCACTGTCACTGTATCATATTCGCTTGGAGAGCATAATTCTGTTACTGCCCCAACGACTGCCCCGGCAAAAATCGGAAGCAACGACCTCCAAAATGGGAAATCGAGGTACAAGATAAAAACCGTAAGACCACATATAAGGGATACCAGAAACATTGCAGCGGTTCCTTCCCACGACTTTTTTCCATCGGCAGGTTTTAGATGTACCTTATGTTTTCCGAATGGAATGCCAACCAGAGCAGCTGCAGCATCCCCCGTTCCCCACATGAGAATAGCTGTGACTGCATTATAGGGCTTGCCAAAGATTCCCCATGACACAGTTGTAACAACAGCAAACATAAAGAACAGCATCAAAAGACTGTTTTTAATCTCTCCGGGCTTCTTTTGTACAAGCAGGTTATTAAACCAGCTTTCCTTTTCAAGAATGGCAAGCAGCGGATAAAGAAGTACGGCAATCAGGCAGGATGTTAAGGCTGCCGCCTGCCAGTTTTCGGCAACAATGATCATAAATGTGGTACAGCTGAAGGCTACCAGGTGCAGAAGTTTTCTAAACACAAATTGCGGAACCTTAGTAAAAATCTTGATTGCCAAAAGGATTGCTATACAGGGAACTATATACATGATAAATTTCCCAAGGCACCGCAGTGTCGCGGCAGCAATAGCAATTTCCGATATGATCGGCCAATAATTCAGTATCAGCATGGCGGCGCCAAGCACTGTAAGCACCACTCCTGTCACAAGTCCAATGGTGCGGTTTTTTACCCGGTTGGCAAACTGCGCGGAGATTAAAGATGCCGCAGTCGCAACAATAATGCATATCAGCAGGACATTCCAGCGCTCCAGAATAATTGCAGGGTGGATAAAAATGTGACTGACTGATGCAATAAGCGCCGTAAAAGTCATAATAAAAGTGCTTGTTCCCACAGCAGTCTTCAGTTCCATGCTTAAGAATGCGGTAAAAACGACAAGCATCATCATACCACCGCCTGTCCCTACAAAACCGGTACCGAATCCAATGGTCAAACCGAAAAAAAGGGATATGGCTATACCTTTTAGGTCAAGACTCTCGCCCTTACCCGCTGTATTTTCCCGTGACGTGTCCGGTTTTATCAGAAAACGGATACCGATAAAAAATGTCAGAAACAATGTAAAACCGCCTAGGACTACATTTCCTGCAAGCCACGCAGCATAACTGCCCACTGTACTCATAGTGAGGATACATGTCAGCATAATCCAGCCACGCTTTAAATCAATATTTTTATGCTTTGTATATGTAATTGTTGTCACTGCTGATCCAAGAATATCTGATGCAAGGGCAATGGCAGTAGCCTGATAAGCACCGTTTTCTCCACTAAAGCTTGGACAAAGCACAATTAGTATCGGCACCATTACGGTTGCTGCTGACAGTCCCGCAAGACCGGTTCCTATCCCTGCCCCAAGTGCTGCAAGAATATACCATATATATTCCATAGACCTTCCTCCAAATCCCGATTTGTCACTTTATTCCACCTCCCGACAAAGCGAGAATCATAATTTACCTGCCCATTATCGCAGTCGATAACAGGCTTACCCAGTTTCTCTTTTACTTCATCAAAACCGTTTCATACATTGGGGCAAATCCCTTATGCTCTCAATAACTGCATCCGGACTTACAGCATTTCCAAAACCATATGCCGCATAAATAAACGGAATACCTGCTAATCGGGAAGCTTTTTCATCGCCTTCCGTATCGCCTACATAAACAGCTGTCTGAATATTGTTTCTTTTCATAAGAATTTCGATATTCTTCCCTTTCTCAAATCCGGTTCTGCCTGACATTTCGATATCTTTAAAATACGCTTCCAGCTTGTGGGCATGTAAAAATGCAGGAACATATCCATTCTGGCAGTTGCTCACAATATATAAATCATATTCCGCATTTAATAAATCCAGGGTTTCTTCAATTCCATCATAAAGAACAGCCCCATTCTCAAATAAATATTCGACCTCCTCATTACCAAAATCATCAACAATTCTTTGACGATTTTCCTTAGGCATTTCAGGGAACAACATTTCTCCTATTTCCGGCATTGTCTTTCCCATTAATTTCTCTGTCATTTCCTGGGTCATACAAAATTGTACTTCCTTGTGCTTAGGGAGCACACGATTCCAAATATCGCAGGCGCACCCTGTAGAATCCCATAGAGTACCATCCAAATCAAAAATAATTGCTTTTCTCATATCTCAATATCTCCCGTAACAACCTATGACTTATGAGTATCCTTATCATCTGTCTTCCTGCAGCCGGATAATACACAAAGATTCCGTCTCTTCCATACATTCTACATCATAACG
>CAZDRM010000220.1:0-3686 GCA_964507745.1 uncultured Lachnospiraceae bacterium | reverse complement strand
AAGTTTTTGGACACATACAGCCGTTTGTTCCCCTTTGCCCTTGTGCATTTATCTTAGCAGGTACATCCGCTGCAGTCTTTGCATTCATATACAGTTGCATCGGATTCAAAGCCGTTTCTGCTTTTCTGTTTCTTTATATACAGGGGTAGCAGTCTTTTTCCTGCGTGACAGGTATAAGTATCGTTTTCTGTATCATACTCCATGTTTTCCCGTTTGCTTATGTCCTTCCTGAAACTGCGCTTCTTCCACTTTTCATAGGTCTGGGGTTTGATGTATGGTTTCTGGTGCCGGCTTTCCAGATAGTCATAGGCTTCTTCGCTTTCATAGCCGGAATCAGCTGTCACACCTGGATACCTGAAACCCTGATGCTCTTCCATATGTTTAAGGAATGGGACAAGCGTCCATACGTCATTTCTGTCCTGAAAGATGTCTGCTGCAACTATGTATTCACTGTCAACCCCGATCTGGATGTTATATCCCGGTTTCAGCTGGGCATTGCGCATATGGTCATCCTTCATATGCATAAACGTGGCATCCACATCTGTTTTGGAATAACTGTTACGGCTGCCGAAACGCGATTTATGCAGGTCATAAAGAAGCTGTCTGCCGAGAAATCTTTCAAACAGTTCAAGATACCGATGATGCACGCTTTTTCTTTTTCCGCGGCAATATACAAACACAATCTCATTCTCATGGCAGTATTCCTTCAGATGATCCACGATCCTTTGAAGGTCAGCAGTCCTGGTCTCTTTGCAGATCCGGAACGACTGCAGATACTCCCGGTTCACCATCTGTACCGCTTCTTCTATTTTTACATACATTTTTTCTTCCCATTTCCCTACGGAGCTCTTCCAGACAAAAGTGTACTTATTGGCACAGGCTTCCAGCTTTGTGCCATCTATAAATACTGTTTCTTTTGACAGTTCGCCCATTTGTGCAAGACGGCGCACCATCTGGTAAAACAGATCCTCACATGCATCTGCAAGAAAACCTGTCCTGAAACGGGCGACCGTGCTGCGGTCAGGCGCCTTGTGTCCTGCAAGCAGCCACATAAAGTTGATATCCCTGCGGCAGGCTGTTTCGGTCTTTCTGGATGAATAGATGTTCTGGGAATACGCATAGGTCAGGATCTTGAACATGGTCTCCCAGTCAACTGCCGGATTTCTTCCTTTGGCAGAGTAAGCCTGATATAACAAAGTATAATCCAGTTCCTCCAGTTCGTGGCTCAGCAGTCTGACTGATTCATCTTCCGGGATCAGACCTTCCAGACTTAATGGTAAAACCAGTTGATAAGTTTCACCAAGTCCAGTATAATTTTTAGTGTATTTTAAGTTACTCGTCATAACTTATTATACCATGAATGGCAGGCTCTTCGGAGTCTGCTTTTCTGTTTCCGGACACAAAAAGGGAGCCATTGCTCCAGTAGATTATTTATCTACTTTTGCAACAGCCCCCTATTTACTACACCAGAGAGTGTAATATAAAGTGTGTAAGTTACCAGTAACTAAGTTTACGCACTTTCCGCACCACCGAGAGCGCTCCGTCCGACATGCCGTAGACCTCATCCGCTGCTCTATTTTTTATAATCGACTTATTTAATTATCCATCTTTCATAAGCTCTGTAAAACAATTCCTCAATCTGCTCCTTATTTTCATCTATATAGATTTGATCCTCCGCATATTCAGATTTCAGTTCTTGATTTAGCATGATTTCTGTAAACCCATTGTTTTCAAAGGGAATCCTAACCCCGTATCTGGTATCTCTAAATCGAGAAGGCCATATAATAAGCGTATATTTAGAATCTTTAGTGGAAACTGCCAAATTACCAGTAAAATAAAGATAATAAGGAAACTTCACATGATAAATAAAATCATTTTCAAGCACCGAATATGACTGAAATTTTTCAAATTCATTTAACCCATCAACGTATTTTGTAAAAAGTAAGTAATTGTAAATCCAAAATATATGATACACAATAATACAAATTCCTAAAGCGATCCATATATATTTAACTATTTTTTTCTTCATAACTCTCCCCCGTCCCGCATTTCCATCCCTGTAATGCCAGTATTTATCTCCTATCATGCACCTCATACAATTCTTCTTTTCTCTTAAATCACTACTATCACTTCTACTCGAAGTATATACATTTTTTCATCCTTTTACAATAATTATCCGTTTATGTCTTTCGTATTTTCCATATATTTCTACCTTTATCAGTATTTCTTTATTTTATAATTTTGTTGAGTATCAGAAAAATCATGATATACTATATTTAACAGCAATAATTCTGTTGTAAACACCAAATGAGGATAATACATGAGCAATAAAGCAAAAATCCGCGAGGAAGCAAAAAAACTAAATCCGATCGATGACCTGTATGTTCAGGTTATGCCGATATCGGCATAACCTTGACAATGGCAGAAGATAAGAAATTCTGCGAAGAAATCCTTCGGGTGATTCTTTCTGATTTAGAATTAACAGTATTAGAAGCCGTTCCCCAATATGCCGGTACAAATCCGCAGGGACGTTCCGTTATCCTTGATGCGAAATGCGCGCTTGGCGCCGGACGTAAAATCGACATAGAGGTTCAGAAAGCTAACGATGATGACCACCAGCGGCGTGTCCGATATAATGGTGCAATCCTCACAACGAACCTGACTGATCCCAGCGAAAAATTCAAGGATGTACCTGATGTCTGTGTGGTATTCATTTCCAGATTTGATATCTTTAATGGCAATCTTCCTTTATATCATGTGGACCGTGTTATAAGGGAAACAGGGGAAAAGCCGATAATGGATTTGAAGAGGTTTACGTCAATGCCAACGTAAGGGATGGCTCCGAAGTGTCAGAACTGATGGAAGTATTTGTTGACGACAATGCATACAATAGTAAATTCCCCATTACCTCCGGCAGCAAACGCCGGTATAAAGAACCAGAGGAGGGACAGAAAGTTATGTGTGAAATAATGGAAAAAATAGTAGCTGAAAGTACGGAGCGCATTAATACCCTCAACTCTATACTTATAGATTTGAACAGGTTAGAGGATTTAAAACGCGCCACCAAAGATAAAGATTTTCAAATGCAGCTCATGATTGAACTTCTGCCTGAAGAAAGTTAAAACATAAAATAATTATTGAAAACATTATTAAAATCCGATGTATTCTATCTTGAAAACATCGGATTTTATTATTTTAGTTTCCTATTTTATTCTTTCTTATATTCCATAATATCTGATGGCTGGCAGTCAAGGTATTCGCAGATTTTACATAATACGTCTGTTGTTACCGACGCACCTTTCGATAGTTTTGCAAGCGTCGGAGGCGATATAACTTCCAAAAGGTCAGTTTTTTTCATGCCACGCAGAGCTAAAAGTGCAAACAATTTATTATATATCATCATACCACAGGTATTCCTTTCTTTCATCTGATAATATTAGCTTATTAAAATATTTTATTAATGTCAAATAAAATATTATTAGGAAATACTCAAAATACTATTTACAAATATGTTAGTATATACTAATATATTATCAGTATATACTAACTACACGTATTAAGATTAAGGAGGCGCTATGTTTACCATCGAAGAACTAAAGAATATCGACCATACATATTTCAAAGTCATACACACCGGATGCTACTCCGTCACACTGCAATCGAAGAATACAAAACACTACTGGCAC
>CAZDRM010000219.1:0-3695 GCA_964507745.1 uncultured Lachnospiraceae bacterium | reverse complement strand
ATGACGGTATTTCTCCCTATATAAAGCATTCTGTTCAAATTATCGCAATTATTCTAATGCTGATAGGAATCTACCAGACAAGACATATTTTTTATAAAGATGAATAAGAAAGGAAAAATGTTTATGAATCGTTTTAAAAAAATTTACAAGCAGGGCACAATTGATGTAGTTGAAATCTGGGTGGATACAGAAACAGGTGTAAACTATGTGTTTCGCAAAGATGGATATGCAGGAGGTTTAACTCCATTGCTCAATGGAGAAGGAAAACCCGTAGTAACACAGTAATACTTTAAAAGGCAGAGCTATGACTCTGCCTTTTTGCATATCGTTTCCTTTTGCATATTATTTCTTTCTATATATAATGTACTTATAAATAGGATTTCCCAAGGCAGAAAATTTTTCCTCGTATTCCGTCATGATGTTTCCCTGAATCATTTCCTCATCATGATGTAAGTCGAAGGTAATCTTTTCCGCTTCCCATCCTGCTAAAGGAAGCTGTTCCAGTGCAAAGTCAAATAAATCCCTATTATCTGTCTTAAATTCCAATTTTCCTTCTCTTTTTAATATCGCATCATACCTTGCCAGAAATTCTTTAGAAGGCAGCCTTCTTTTGGCATGACGGTCTTTGGGCCAGGGGTCGGAAAAATTCAGATAAATCTTATCCACCTCTTCTTTATCAAATACTTCTACAATATCCTCCGCATCCATTCTGATAAATTTTAAATTGGGAAGTTCATTCTGCTCCATTTTTTGTATGGCGCGGAGAAGCACGCTGGAATATTTTTCTATACCGATATAATTTATTTCCGGATGCAGCGCGGCAAGCTCCATAATAAATTTGCCTTTCCCCATTCCGATTTCTATATGCAGGGGATTATCATTTCCGAAAAGCTCTTTCACAGCCCCTTTATGCTCTTCGGGATTATGAATAACATAAATTGAATCGGCAATAATTTCTCTGGAACCGGTAATATTTCGAAGTCTCATAAATTTCTCCTTTTTTTACTTTGTTTTTTATTCATTTTAGTGTATCATAAAACATGGTTTTATTATTTTTTAGAAATCAGGGAGAATTCACATGCGATACAACCTTTTACAAAAAACAGGAATGATCGGCATATGCATCATCATGTGCATAACAAATTTTTTCATTCAGGCAAATCCCGTTTATGCAGATACTGATTATGCAGAAGAAGCGGAAAACCGCAAATCCCTTCCCATACAAAGCAATCAGATCGAAAACTGGCCTCAGGGACCGCAAATCGGTGCGGGAGGCGCTATCTTAATGGAAGCCAATACCGGCACTATCCTCTATGCCAAAAATATAGATGACAGATTTTATCCTGCCAGCACAACTAAAATCCTTACCTCGCTGGTTGCCATAGAAAATTCCGAAATGAACGAAACAGTCAGCTTTTCCTATGAAGCAGTCTTCAGCATTGAAAAAGGTTCTTCCAATATGGGCATGGACGTGGGACAGTCCATTTCCATGGAACAATGTCTCTATGGCATTTTGGTCTATTCGGCAAACGAAGTCTGCAATGCCGTAGGCGAACATATCGCAGGCAGCATCGACGGCTATGTAGATATGATGAACCAAAAAGCCCTGGAGTTAGGCTGTACCAATTCCCATTTCGTTACCACCAACGGCCTTCATGACGACAATCATTATACCACTCCAAGAGACCTTGCTACAATCGCCTGTGCTTTTTTTTCCAACGAAACTTTATCCAAAATAGCAGGCACCAATCATTACTATATTCCTCCTACTGATACCCAGCCCGATGAAATTGATTTATGGACTCACAATTCTTTAACGGCCGGTACTTATTCCTATGACGGATATATCGGAGGAAAAACAGGATTTACCTCTACTTCCAGACAGACTCTGGTCTCCTGCGCGGAGCGCAACGGAATTAAACTGATCTGTGTTATTATGCAGGAGGAATCCCCCAATCAGTTTTTGGATACCATTGCCCTTTTTGATTATGGTTTCAATAACTTCCAAAAGGTAAATATTGCGGAAAATGAAACAAACTATACCATCAGCGATTCCGATTTGTTTAATACGGACAGCGACATATTTTTCAGCAATGATCCTATTATCAATATCGATCCCACGGACAATGTTATTATTCCTAATACCATTACCTTCGAAGATCTGACTTCCACTTTATCCTACGAAACAGCCGAATTGGAGGGTTCGGATTCCCTTCTGGCAACGATTCAATATCAGTATCAGGGACAGAATGTGGGAAAGGCTTCTATTACCTTAACCCCTGCTGTCAATACTTCACAATTTGAATCCGACGCGCAAATCGTATCCGCCAATGCCATTGACGGTCCGGGCAATGCTTTCGGAGGGGGAAAAATAATTTTTATCAATATTTTAAAGGTTATCGCCATTATTATAGCAATCCTGGTTTTGATTATAATTTGTATTTTTACCTATGCATTCTGCAAAAATTATAATTTTGCCAGACGCAGAAGAAGCCGCATAAAGAGAAAACGCCGCAGAAGAAGCCGCACTTATGGATTCGGCAGCAATCGAAACAGACGTTCCAACAACCGCTTGGATTTTAAATAGGCTTTATTTATAACAGCAGACAGGCACAAGCATCTCAATCCGCTTGTGCCTGCTTTTTAATCCTATCCTTTTTTTGTATAATTTCATTCATCTGTTCTTCGGAAATCTGTTTCATGGTTTTTATCACATAGATTTTTCCGTCTTCCGCTTTTCTCAAACGGATTTTTCCCTTAATCAGTCCATGCTTCCTGCAACGGGATACGCAGTAATAATGCTTATTATTATTTGTAAACCATAAAATTTTCCTGGAAACCGGCCTTTTACATAAATAGCATCCGCTATATAAAACCTCTTTATCCTCCAATGCTTTTGCTTTACTTTCAAATCCTCTGGAAATATATTTATAATAATCGTCAAATAGAATTCTGATTTCTTCCTTTTTTTCCTTTGGAAGCACAAAGGTATCAAAGGAATATTTCTCCCTGTACTCCGGCTTCAGGTATTTCAATACCTTTGCCGTATAATAAGCATCTGCAAAAGCCCGATGAAAAGGAATATCCTTATGTATGCCGCAAACATCTACCGCATACTCCAAAGTATGCTGGCTTTTTTCTCCCTCAAACTGCAGGGCAAAAAGCTTTTGCACATCCAGAAACTTAATGGGCTTCTGTGACAAAGGAGCCATGGAATAAAATTTCATATTTCTCTGAAGTTCAATTAAATCCAGATTTCCCCATGTACAAAATACATAATCATCATGACAAAAATCCAAAAAAGATTCCATTACCTTTTGAAAGGGTCTGGCATTTTTTAACTGCTTCATATCAAGATGAACAATATTGCCGGTAATCCTGTTGATGTTTTTATAAACCTTAGGCCTTACAAGTTCATTAAATCTGTCAACCTCTTCCATATGGCTATTTAGTTTTACTGCTCCGATTTCAATAATTTCAAACGGCATTTTTTTATTGACAAACCGTTTTCCGGAAGCGGACTGATTCCATTCCAAATCAAAAACAATATAGTTCATAGTATCCCCTTAAGTAAAACAAGATCACTACATAAACAAAAAAAGCCGGAATATCCGGCAGGTTAATGTTCCCTGGGGGAATCGAACCCTCAACTGCCCCTTAGGAGGGGGCTGTTATATCCATTTAACTAAGGAAAC
>CAZDRM010000218.1:0-3730 GCA_964507745.1 uncultured Lachnospiraceae bacterium | reverse complement strand
TAAGATTTTGACTGAGCCCTCCGCCCTTCTTCTTTTAATACCTGGATGGGCGTTTCATCCATCATGAGAAACCTTCGTTTCAGAAGTTCCCTATGGAAGTAATCATACATAGGCTGCATGTATTCTTTAGCTGCCGTAATAATCCAATGGGCCATAGAGGTTCTTCCTATGGGTGCAGACATTTGCAGGAAATCCTGTTCCTGCCTGTACAAAGGAATATATAATCCGTATTTTCTATAAAGTATATATGCAAGCAGGGATTCCGAAACATAACTTCCGGAGATCAGTGCAGGAGTACCGTTATCCTTAATAAACTGTGGTTCTTCCGTGTCCTTACATTCAGGACATGCATAAGTAGTTGCGATGTATTCTATCCGCTCAAGCTTTGGCGGTGTATAGACGATTTCACTACGGATAACCTCTGTACCAATGGGTAACATTTCGCTGCCACAAAGAGGACAAAGTTTATCTTCATCGGACAATGTATCCACGGGCACCTTCCTTGTAGGGATATCTTTGAACTGTTCATCCAGTGTTGGTTTCTTTTTACGGGACTTCTTTGGTTGTTCCACAACCTCCGGTTCGATGAGTTCTACAGGTTTTTCATCTTCAGGATAGGATTCAAAGAGGCTGAGTTGTCCTGCCACGTCATCCATACGGCGTTCACTGGAGGAACCGAAAAGCTTCTGGCGGAACCATGCAAGTTCAGCTTTGAGAGCATCGTTCTCAGTCTGCTGTCTGGCAATGGTATCATTCAGTGTTTTGATCGTCATATTCAGTTGTGCGATCATATCCTTAAGCTCTGAAAGCTGGATATCTTTGCTGCTTCCTGCCATGCCTTTCCTCCCTGTTTTTATGGCTTTATTATACCACAAAAGTGATGAAAAATCCAGTAAAATCACAATGTCATTAACTTAAGAGAAGGATGATTTATTTCTATCAAGAAATATGTTATCCTTCTCTTTTTTTACTGCATGTAGTGAGATACAATTTGCATTTTTCTTGCTATTGACCATATTAAGTGGTATGATTATAGTGAGAGGTGAAGCTATGTTTATCAAAATACTCACTAAAACATATGGGACTGAAAAACACTATTATGCAAGCCTTGTTGAAAACAAACGTATTAATGGAAAAGTTGTGCAGACCGTAAAAGCTAACCTGGGACCCGTTACAGAAGAACAGATCCCTTATTTAAAAGCTGCTTATTCCAAAAAGAAGCCACGCCTTGTTTATGAGGGTTAATGGAGTGATTTGTAGTGGGAAAATCTCAAAAAAGGTTTATAATGGATATAAATAGAATCAAAAGCGACAAATATGTTTCCGTTTGCCGCATTGCTGAAAAAACTTTTATCAGGAACCGGAAGATGCCACTGCAGGATCTTTTGTTAACCATGACCAACAGGAAAGGATTGTCTCTTACTTTGGAACTTCGCAATTATATGAAAGCAGCACATCCCGGAACTGAAATTTCAAAACCGGGATATCTGAAGCAACGCATGAAACTAAATCCGGATGCCTTTTTGGATTTGTATCATTATCATAATAAAAATTTTTATAGTGAACCCGGTTATGCCACCTATAACGGATATCTTATACTTGCCGCAGACGGTTCCGGCCTTAATATCCCAACTAATGCAGAAACACTGGAGAGGTTCGGGACATCAAGCCGTAAGGATACGAAACCACAGGCTTCCATAGGGCTTGGATGTTTATATGATGTAATGAACAGGATGATTATTGAAAGCGGTTGTAACCGTTGTAAATTTGATGAAATGAGCGTTGCCGAATCACAAATCGACAGGGTTTATGAAACGGTCGGAACAGGGCAGCCATTTGTGGTTGTCATGGACAGGGGATATCCTTCTACTCCTGCTTTTATCCGCATGATGGATAAAAATATTTATTTCCTGGCACGCTTAAAGGGCAGTGACTACAAAAAAGAACAGCTTTCCATGGATTGCAATGACAAGTGGACTGACATTATATTAGATAAAAGCCGGATAAAACATTACGAGGGGACCTGCATGGCTGAACGGATGCGCGGATTGGGGCATATCTGTCTGCGTATGGTAAAAATATATCTTGATGATGATAAATACGAAGTCCTGCTTACAAATCTCCCGACTGAAAAATTCAGCACGGGGCAGCTGGCTGATTTATATCATATGAGGTAGTCGATAGAAACTGCGTATGAGACTTTAAAAAGCCGCCTGCAGATCGAAAACTTTACCGGTACTAAACCCCGGCTTCTGTTACAGGATATCTATAGTACAATTTATGTCAGTAATCTTGCAGAAGACATTATTTTAGAAACGCAGCAGGAATTAGACGGAAAAAATAAGAATTACAGACATAAAATGGCAATCAACCAGACGGTCAGTATCGGTATCTTAAAGAATGATCTGATTTATATTATTTTGGAAAAGGACAAAGAAAAGCAGGAAGCATTATTTAATAATCTTTATGATGATATCAGCAAAAATCTGGTACCAGTGCGTCCGGACAGACATTACAAACGAACCAAAGGGCAACTGGCAGGCAAATACTCCAATACACATAAACGTGCATTTTAGGATACTTCATAAGAAACCTGAGGGAAGCTTGTGCTCATTTTCTTCCATATAGTAGTAAAAATGTAAATTAGACTTCAGGCTTAAGCAGACAAAAAAGGAAGGAATCTGTGATGTATTATGATTTATTCCTTTTTTGTTTTTTCTCTCTTAAGTTAATGACATTGTGATTTTTCGTCATTTATGGTTTTTCGATAATTCCTAATTCGGTCTGCTTCGCTAGAGCTCCGACCTATAAAATTCTGAATATCTAACATATAAATTGCTCCATTATCCAGAATTTCTATAAATCCCATCTGCTCAAAAATCTTCATTGCCTTTTCTACTGTACCAACTTGATGGTTTGTGACAGTGGCAATCATTTCTGGTGTATAGGGAATAATATCCCTATACATCAGACGTCCCTCTTGACGTAGACTCTGCAGATATAATTTCAAGAGTATGTCGCTATATATATAACCCTCTTTCAGCCCTTGCAGTAGCTTCATATCCTCGGAATCAAAGAAATCCTCTTTCAGCTTGAGGTAGTAATATTTCTTGTTATCTGCCATCAGTAGCCCTCCTAATAAATTACTTTGCTACCATGCTCCGTTTTTATAACATCCAGATTTTGCGGAAATCTTGCTTTCATAGTCGGATCATGTGTAATAGCCATTATTTTTATGTTTCCGTACCTGTTCTGAATGGTTTCCAATGCGTCACAATAAGCCTGTATACCATCCCCATCCAAAAACGGTGGTTCATCGATGAACAGCATTCCAAGTTGTATGCCAGCGGATGATGATTTAGTTTCAGCTAAAGCAAGGATAACCGATAGAGAAGATTTAACTTTTTCTCCACCAGACTTTGACAAATAAGGAAGTACCGACTTTCCGTATTCCTCTATGAAAATATCCAGAGAAACCTTTTCCTTTCCGTTTTTCTGCAATCTCTCTAACCGGAAGTCTACTCCCATTTTTCCGCCAGTCATTTGCCCGAGGATGGTATTGGATGTAGCTGTCAGCTGAGGAATGATGGATCTGATAATCTGATGGGGAACACCACTCTGGCTGAACGCTACCTTTAAGGTGTCATAATCAGATGTTTCTTTTGCGTACTCCGTCTGCTTTTCCTGCAAAGCCACGATTTCCTTTTTCAGCTTGGCAATCTGCTCTGAC
>CAZDRM010000217.1:0-3739 GCA_964507745.1 uncultured Lachnospiraceae bacterium | reverse complement strand
CTGCCCTGCTGTATAAACTGATTTTTCAGCTCCACAAGGCTATGTAAAAGTAGTGTTCTTTCTCGGCTATCCACATATATGTGATTTTTCTTTTCTCTCATACGGCTCACCGTCCTTTCATGCTTCCATTATATATGGAAGCAATGGAACATTCAAATATGCCGTACTTAGGAACAGACAGACCTATGAAACAAGCCATTGAACTCGGAACTATCGCCTTTCAAATTAGCACGGTTTTTAGCAGCATTTTTCGGAAAATTAGCAGGAAAGGTGTTTTGATTAGCAAACTCAGTAAAAATCCTGCTAATCATTAGCAAGCTAACCGATGACCTCAAAATCGAAGTCCGACTTTCTTCTGGTGGGTCTGATTAGCAAAACAGGCTCTTGCTAATCGCACTTTGCTATCTGTCCGATTTCTCTCGGGAAATAAGAAACGCCGAAAACCTTGATTTTACAGGGTTTTCGGCGGGGTTTTTGGCGTTCCCGAGGTGACTCGAACACCCGACCTACCGCTTAGGAGGCGGTCGCTCTATCCAACTGAGCTACGGAAACATCTATAAAAACTATTAAATTGTGGAACTCTGGGCATTTTCCTTTCCCTCCCAAGGCGGGTGTTATAACACTTTCTTAGGAGGCGGTCGCTCTATCCAACTGAGCTATAACGACATTTTCAAAATCTATATAGCTACACTTGTAACTATATAGATTTTTTGCACATGAATAAGTTTATCACAATATACCTTTTAAGTCAAGAAAATCACTAATTATCCAGCGGTAAAAATCAACATTATCCCTCCAAAAACATTAAAGTCTCCACACTCATTTCTCCATCTGCCTTATGAATATATATCTTCCTGCTCAAAGACTTCCCTGCCTGCTCAATTCCCTCTGAACCGGAAACCATATTTCCATCCTGAATAGCTACCCTTATTGTCTGTACAATATTCCCTTGTGTATCCGGAATATGGCAAACTGCACTCTTTCCCTCTATTGGTGCATATAAGTGTAGCTCACATTCTTCTGCATAATTATAATCCGGACGGTCATTCACCTTTCCTATTGCCAACAAGGTGTTTTCTCTCACATACAGAGGCAATGAAAAATAATCATAAGTCCCCTCATAATAACGCCCTCCTTCTTTGCACATACCGCTGAAATAATCAATCCAGTTCCCCTCCGGCAGGTAATACCAAACCTTTCCTTCTTCATTAAAAATCGGTGCGACTAAAATACTGTCACCCAGCATATACTGCATATCTAACGTTGCACATGCCGGCTCTTTCGGAAATTCAAATACCATCGGGCGAATAACAGGCGTTCCTTCCTCATGGGCTTCTATGGCTTTCGCATAAATGTACGGCATCAGCCGGCATTTCAAATGAACAAAATGTTTTGCCACCTCACAAGCCTCCTCATCAAAAGCCCACGGAACACGATAGCTTGAAGAACCATGCAGTCTGCTGTGAGAAGAAAGCAAGCCGAACGCAAGCCAGCGTTTATAGACATCTGCGGACGCAGTGTTTTCAAATCCACCAATATCATGGCTCCAGAAGGAAAATCCTGACATTGAAAAAGACAGACCGCCACGCAGTGTTTCTGCCATAGAAGAATAATTTGCACTGCAGTCCCCGCCCCAATGTACCGGAAACTGTTGACAGCCCACGGTTGCACTTCTTGCAAATAACACGGCTTCCTTTTCGCCCTTTACCTCACACAATAGTGAAAATACACAGCGATTGTACAGATATGTATAATAATTGTGCATTGCATACGGATTACTTCCGTCAAAATATTTCACATCAACAGGAATTCTTTCACCAAAATCTGTCTTAAAGCAATCCACTCCCATATCCAACAGATTGTGCAGCTTATTCTGAAACCATTTATATGCATCCGGATTGGTAAAATCCACAATACCCATTCCTGCCTGCCAGTTATCTGTCTGACGTACCCCTTTCCCGTCAGCACGCATAAGCAGATAACCATGCTCCACAGCTTCCCTGAAGAGTTCTGTTCCCTGCGCAATATATGGATTAATCCAGACACAGATTTTCACGCCCTTTTCGTGATAACGCCCCAACATTCCGACAGTATCCGGGAAAACAGTTTCATCCCATTTAAAATCACACCAATGGAAAGCTTTCATCCAGAAGCAATCAAAATGAAAAACGCTTAATGGAATGTTCCTCTCCCTCATGCCTTCCAAAAATCCACTGACCGTTTCCTCATCATAGTTTGTAGTAAAAGAGGTTGATAACCACAATCCAAAGGACCATGCAGGAGGAAGTGCAGGACGTCCGGTCAGAGCAGTATATTTCTTCAAAATTTCTTTTGGAGACGAACCATAAAACAGATAATATCGCAATTCCTCTCCGGGCACACTAAAGCCTACATATTCCACCTTTTCACTCGCCACCTCAAAGGACACATTGTCAGTATGGTCTACAAGGACACCATAGCCTCTGTTTGTCATATAAAAGGGAATACTCTTGTAGGCAACATGTGAAGCGGTCCCTCCGTCCTCATTCCATGTTTCTACTGTCTGTCCGTTTTTCACAAATGCTGTAAACCGCTCTCCGAAGCCATATACATTTTCTCCGGGTGCCAGCGATAATTCATTCACCATGTATGGTATATACTCATGCTCGCACATATAATTTGTATGTGGAAGCATGGTAGATGGCTCTTTATTCCAGCGGATATATCCAAGATTTCGGAAACCGCAGGTTGTAAGAACCTTTCCCTCTGCTCTAAAGCTGTATTCCCAGTTTTTAAGGCTGACATGTACGCTCAATATTCCCACTGTCAGTACTGCTTCATTTTCATCTCTGTAAAACTCATGCATATAAGATGATTTTGTCTTAAAAAAGCGAGGTTCCTTTTGTTCAAATGCTTCATAATGCCATGCATGCACCGAAATAATATCTTTTCCCGCCGCAGTAAAATCTATTGTAATGGTGGGCATACTTAATGTGTTTCCTCGTGAATACACTACACCCACAGGTGCCACTACACGCATACCGTTTTCAATTTCTTCTACTTCATATGCCTGCATGGCATATAATGCATTAGCGTGCTCACTATGCTGCCAGTATCCTTCTGTAAATTTCATATGCCTTCTTCTCCATCTTTTCTGATTTTTAATAAAAATAAATTAATTTCCTATTTTACCGTAAAGCTTCCTGCAAGCCTGATATCTCTTGAGGAGCTTGACAACTGCAGCTCATATTTGCCTTTCTCCAAAACAAAGGAATGCTCATCCTCCGAGTAATATGAGAAATCCAACTTTCCTAATTTAAACATTATATCCTTCTCTTCTCCTGCCTTCAATTCTACCTTTTCAAAGGCCTTCAGCTCATGCACAGGACGCAAAGCAACGGTTTCCTTTGGTGCCACATATAACTGTACAATTTCTTTTCCATCCATATCTCCTGCATTTTTTACTTTCAGGGAGATTTCGCACAAAACCTGTTCATTTTCTGCCGGTTCTTCTTCCACACTATGTATATATAAATCCGTATATACAAAATCCGTATAGGAAAGACCATGACCGAAGCAATACAGCACATCTGTATTTTCGGTATCATAGTAACGATATCCAACCATTACTCCTTCTTTATATTCCACATAATCTTCTTTTCCGAAGGTTCCTATTGTATGTTCATGGCATTGCTCAACTTTTTTAATAAATGTTTCTTCCTGCTTTCCGTAAGGATTAACTTTACATTATATAGTTTCA
>CAZDRM010000216.1:0-3786 GCA_964507745.1 uncultured Lachnospiraceae bacterium | reverse complement strand
GCACCTTCACTAATCCCTTACCTTAATATGCACTTCCCTAAGCTGCATCTCCGTCACTTCTCCCGGAGCCCCGCACATCAGATCCTGTGCGTTTCCGTTCATAGGGAAAGCAATAACCTCACGGATATTCTCCTCATTCTTAAGCAGCATGATCATCCTGTCAACCCCCGGCGCCATACCCGCATGAGGCGGAGCCCCGAACTGGAAGGCATTATAAAGCGCACCGAACTTCTGCTTCAAATCCTCCTCCGTATAACCCGCAATCTCAAATGCCTTAACCATAATATCCAGATTGTGATTACGAACCGCACCGGAAGAAAGCTCCACGCCGTTGCACACAATATCATACTGATATGCCAGAATTTCCAGCGGATCCTTTGTATTTAAAGCCTCCAGTCCGCCCTGAGGCATGGAGAAAGGATTATGAGTAAAGATAATCTTCTTCTCCTCTTCATCATACTCATACATAGGGAAATCATTAATAAAGCAGAAACGATATGCATTCTCCTCTATAAGATTCAGACGGTTTCCAAGCTCTGTACGAATCTGTCCTGCATAATTAGCCGCACGGCTTTCCTTATCCGCAATAAAGAAAATGGTATCTCCCACATCAAGCCCTGCGATTTCCGCAATTTCTCCCTTCATATCATCGGGGATAAATTTATCGATAGGTCCCTTATAGCTCTTATCCTCCAGCACTTCCAGATAACCCAGTCCGCCCATTCCGATGGACTGTGCAAATTTCAAAAGCTTCTCATGCTGACCCTTAGACAACTTAGCATGAACGTTAATAGCGCGAACCGTCTTTTTGTGGAAAGGTTTAAAAGTACATCTCTGGAAGAAATCCGTCACATCCACTATTTTCAAAGGATTGCGCAAATCCGGCTTATCCGTGCCATATTCCAGCATTGCCTGTTTATAGCTGATAACAGGATAAGGAGCATTTGTTACCTTAGCTCCCTCCGGTGCAAATTTCTCAAAGGTTGCAGTCAGGATTTCCTCCCCTGCACGGAATACATCCTCCTGTGTGGCAAAGGCCATCTCAAAATCCAGCTGATAAAATTCCCCGGGAGAACGGTCAGCCCTGGCATCCTCATCACGAAAGCATGGAGCAATCTGAAAATATTTATCAAAGCCAGAAACCATTAACAGCTGCTTATACTGCTGAGGCGCCTGGGGAAGGGCATAAAATTTCCCTTTATATTTTCTGGAAGGCACAATATAATCCCTTGCGCCCTCAGGAGAGGATGCGCAGAGAATAGGAGTCTGAATCTCCAAAAATCCCATTTCCGTCATTTTCTCCCTTAAAAAGCTGATAACCTTGGAACGGAAAACGATATTGTCCTTTACTTTTTTATTTCTCAAATCCAGATAACGGTATTTTAAACGAAGGTCTTCCCTGATTTCCTTGGAAGTCATAACCTCAAAGGGAAGCTGCTTATATACTTTTCCAAGCATCTCTACCTTATGAGCTTCCAGTTCAATAGTTCCCGTAGGAATCTTGGGATTATAGGTTTCCTCATCCCTGTGCTGGATCACGCCCTCTACGCTGATACAGTCCTCTTTATTAATGCCGTCAAGCAAAGAGGTGTCGCGCATAACCACCTGCATAACGCCATACATATCCCTAAGATCCACAAAGGAAACGCCGCCGTGGTCACGAATATTCTCAACCCAGCCTGCCAGCTTTACGGATGCATCAACATCCTTTTCCGTTACCATATCCATGGTCCGGTCACGATACATGTTAGAAATACTCATTGTCTTTATTCTCCTTTTCCTGTTTTTTAGGGCAATAAAAAACTGCCCATCCCAAACCCATTGTTTCAGGACGAACAGTTAAGTCCGCGGTACCACCTGAATTACTGTCAAACAGTCACTCACCGGTTTAACAAATGTCAACCCTGCCACTGACGTGTGGCCGACGTCGCACCTACTTGCCGAAACTTTCGGATTGCGGCTGGTAAAGTGTTATTCACGTAAATTCACTTTACGGGGCTCGCACCATTCCCCGCTCGCTGGAAACGATAAGTTACGCTACTTCTCTTCGTCATCGCCATTTGATGCTATTATATAAACTCTTTTCTAAAAAGTCAATTAAACTGCACAAATTTATGTGCGATTTTGTAAAGCCCTGTAGAGGTTTTTCTCCCCAGCTTTCCCGGCAGGTTCATGGTTCTTCCCATAAATCCGCGACGAAGCCTATGATAAAGCTTTATATCTTTCTTCTTCAAATATGTCCATAATTCCCTTTTCTTTTCAAGGGCTTCATCGGTCTTGGCCCGAATCAGCATAATGGAAGAAACCGTGGTAATAATGCCTAAATATTTTACCATGTACTTGTAGGTCTTCCTGTTTGAAATCCTTGTGGAAGTAAGGTAATCAATCATCAGCTTATTGACCTTGAGCTGCTGATCAACCCGCTCGATCATAACGCTTTCATGAACGGACTGATCGGCCCTGCCGATATAGTACCGGTAAAAATTAGTGTCAATATAATACATATTTTTTACATAGGGAAGCGGCTCAAAGACAAAGAGGTTGTCCACATAAAAGGTATGCTCGGGAAGCTTTAAGCCGCAATCCACCAGCAGCCTGGTTCTGTAAATAACGGAGTGCATCAGAATGTACTGGGCCACACTAAAATGCCCTACTTCATCCCATGTAAATACCTCTCCGTCAGGGAGAGTATGGTGGAATGCCACTACCCGCTTTCTTTCTGCGCCTTCCTTTTCATAAACAAAATTGCTGATTATCATATCGATAACCTGATGTCCGCCTACCAGGCAGCGCAGGGACACCAATATTCTCAAATAGGAATCTTTATTTACCCAGTCATCGCTGTCCACTACTTTAAAATAAACGCCTGTGGCATTTTCTATTCCCGCATTAACAGCCGAACCGTGTCCGCCGTTCTCCTTATGAATTACCCTTACTATGGACGGATATTCTTTTGCATAACGATCCGCAATTTCCGCCGTTTTGTCTGTGGAACCGTCATCCACAATAATAATCTCCACATCCTCTCCTCCGGGCAGCAATGATTCTATACATTTTTCCATATACTGCTCCGAATTATAACAGGGTACTGTTACCGTTAAGAGTTTCATTTTATCAAGTCCTTTTCCCTTTTCTTATGTTATATTTATTTTATCTCTTACGATTTAATTTTTTTACGCTTTCCACTGTTTTGGTCTTATATATTCTATCCGCTTTTTCCCTATTATTTCACTATTTTCTTACCCATTCCGGGTTTTATATCCAGATATTTCGTAAAGGCAGAAAAAGCAGAAGGTATAGGATAATCCTGCTTCGTTTCTTCCGGCGATACCATGATATAATCTTTTCCCGGATTATCGGAAACTTCCGGCATAAAATCCACAGGCTCTACCAGAATGCCATAACCCTTCATATGCCATTCCTTATGGGTAAAAATATGCTTCGCCTCTCCTCTTTGCTGAATCCGTAAAGGAGAAAAACCCAGTCTTCTGGCTTCCGCCACAACATCGGCTTCATCTGCATAACCGTCTATGGAAGGCAGTTCATACATTCCCGCCAGTAGTCCGCGGGAAGGTCTTTTGTGCAAAAGAATCCGTTCCCCGTCTCCGATCATCAGAACCGTTTTCTCTTCTATTTTCCGGGGTTTCTTTGCCGATTTCTTCGGATAATCCTGCCAGCAGTTCTCTTTGCAGGCAAGGCACATTTTCTTCCACGGGCACTCATCACAGCGAGGCGCTCCGTTTGGCACACAGACTGTTGCCCCCAGCTCCATCAAAGCCTGGTTAA
>CAZDRM010000215.1:0-3804 GCA_964507745.1 uncultured Lachnospiraceae bacterium | reverse complement strand
TATATCATAAATACATGCACGGTAACAAACATTGCCGACAGAAAAAGCCGCCAGATGATTCACCGGGCGAAGAAACAGAATCCCCGGGCGCTGGTTGTGGCGCTGGGCTGCTATGTGCAGACGGGGAAGGAAAATGCCGTGCTGGATTCCGATATTGATATTGCCATCGGAAATAATAAGAAAAAGGATACTGTGGAGATTGTGGAAGCTTATCTGCAGAAACATATGCCTTCTGAAGCAACATGTGAAGCGAACACGGCAGATGAAGGAAAAGCGGGATATACAAAAGAAACTGTTCATGAAACAGAAAGCAATATCATAGATATCAACCATACTTATGAATATGAAGAAATGAAGTTAGAGCAGACCGGAGAGCATACCAGAGCGTACATCAAGATTCAGGACGGCTGCAACCAGTTTTGTTCCTATTGTATCATTCCCTTTGCAAGGGGGCGGGTGCGTTCACGGCTGCAGGAGGATATATGCGAGGAAATCAGAGGGCTGGCTGACAAAGGCTATTGCGAATTTGTACTGACAGGAATCCATATCAGTTCTTATGGCGTGGACTTTGAAGAGAACGTCTCTCTTCTTGATCTGATTATAAGGATTCGGGAAATAGAAGGAGTAAAGCGTATTAGGCTTGGATCTCTGGAGCCCAGAATTGTGACGGAAGAGTTTGCAAAGGCAATAGGAGAAATAGACGAGATATGTCCTCATTTTCATTTATCCCTGCAAAGCGGCTGCGATGAAACCCTAAAAAGGATGAACCGCCGTTATACCACTGCGGAATATAAGGAAGGTGTGGACAGGCTCAGAAAGTACTTTGTCAATCCGGCAATCACAACAGATGTTATTGTAGGATTTCCGGGAGAAACTGACGAGGAGTTTACAAAGACCGAAGCCTTTTTAAGGGAAACCGGCTTTTTTGAAATGCATATATTTCCTTATTCTGCAAGAAAGGGAACCGCAGCAGCAGGAATGAAGGAGCAGGTAGGGGGAGAAGTCAAGAAAGGCAGAAGCCACCGCCTGCTGGAACTGGAAAAAGAACAGTCCAGGGAATACAGAAAACAGTTTCTGGGGCAGGAAGAAACGGTCCTCTTCGAAGAAATGAAGGAAATAGAAGGTAAATTCTACCAGATCGGGCATACTGAAAGATATGTGAAGGTGGCGAAGGAAACCTCCGAGGAGTTGTCAGGAAAGCTGATACGGGGAAAGATTATCGGTATGCTCAATGACGAAGTGCTTCTTATGGAATAAAAGCGGGACTTGGAAACAGTTTATGGGGATTTAATGAAAGTGACGGGAGTTTCTTATATGAACAGGAGAAATACTTTATTGGAATTATGGCGCTTCTTCTTTTGCATGGCGGTTCTGGCGTTCCATTTCTTTTCCAAAAGAGAGTCAGAGCTTTTCCACGGGGGATATCTGGGCGTAGAATTTTTCTTTATTGTATCCGGTTATTTTATAGGGGCCTATTATAGCCGTTATCAGGCGGGGAAGCCCGTGGCAGAGCGTTTGATAACACCTGTTTCTTATGCCCGCTCCCGCTTAAAACGCCTGTATCCTTTTTACTTTCTGGCACTGATTTTTATGTTGATTGTCCGCGTCATTACGAAAGAATATCATGTTTCCCATATTTTTAAGGTTATAAAAAACTGTTTTGCGGAATTTTTCTTATTACAATGGACTCCGTTGGGAAATGAAGTTCTGATCAGTGCGGGCTGGTTTGTTCCTGCCGTGTTTTTCGGAGGACTTTTCTTTGTTGTGATTCTCTCGCTTACCGGTAAAGTCGGCGGGTATATTATTGCCCCGCTTATCAGCTTTTTCATTTATCATTACTATTTCAATCTTATTGGCAAGATTGATGTGATTTATGCTTATCACAGCGTGCTGCGGGGGATTGCCGGAGTTGCTTTTGGCGTTTTTATTTATTTCATCTGTGGGCATTTGCGTTCGTTGATAGAGAAACTGCCGAAAAGCAGGATTGTTTCCAATCTGTTCTGCATTTTTGCAAGCCTGCTCTTCCTGGGTATTTTTATTTATACGAACTATGGCAGGCGCTCTAAATGGGACTTTTTAGTTATTGCATTATATGGAACGGGCCTGCTGCTTTTAATGTCCGGTTCTCTTAAGCTTCCGGAAAAATTGGACGGGATCTTCCTGTTTTTGGGAAAGCTGACTTATCCGGTTTATGTTTTTCAAATGCCGGTTATTGAGCTTGTTCTCGCATTCATAAGGTAATATTTGGCGATTTTCATTGTATTTTTTATAGAATTGGGGTAAAATAACAATATCTATGGATTAGGGGCGTGATGAAATGCAAGATTTAGGTAACACACAATATTTTAAAGTAACAGAGCCGGATAACGGGGTAAAGATTGTTTTATCAGCCGTTTATGAAGCGCTGACGGAGAAAGGATATAATCCGGTAAACCAGATCGTGGGTTACATTATGTCTGGGGATCCCACTTATATTACCAGCCACAAAAATGCCAGGAGCCTGATTATGAAGGTTGAGCGGGACGAGCTTGTGGAAGAGATGCTCAAAGAGTATATCAGGACAAATAAGTGGCAGTAACGAGGGTACAAATGCGGATTATGGGACTTGATTTCGGTTCAAAAACAGTAGGGGTGGCTGTCAGCGACCCGCTGTTTGTAACGGCCCAGAGCGTGGAGATTATCAGACGGAAGTCGGAGAATAAGCTGCGCCAGACCCTTGCCAGAATCGAAGAACTGATAGAAGAATATGAAGTGGACAGGATTGTGCTGGGACTGCCTCGCAATATGAATGCCACAGAAGGGGAACGAGCTGAAAAAACCAGGGAGTTTGCGGAAATGCTTTTCCGCAGGACCGGGATAGAGCCTGTTTTATGGGATGAGAGGCTGACCACCGTCGCAGCTGACAGAGTGATGATGGAAGCCGGTGTACGAAGAGAGAATCGCAGGGAATATGTGGATGCCATTGCAGCATCCTTTATTTTGCAGGGCTATTTGGACTATTTACATGACAGCAGGGAGAGAGTATAGTGGAGAAGATTAGTTTTGTGCCGGAAGGAGAAGAAGCGGTAGAATTTTATGTTTTGGAGCAGACCCGATTAGGGGGGATTGATTATCTTCTCGTTACGGATAAAGAAGAGGGAGACGCGGATGCCCTGATTTTAAAGGATATGTCAAAAGACGGGGAGACGGAAAGCGTCTATGAGATCGTATCCGATGATAAGGAACTGAATGCCGTTGCTGCGATTTTTGAAGATATGCTGGAGGATGTGGCATTTGTGGCGGAAAACGGAGAGTCATAAGGCCGGTATATGGGGGAACCAATGACAATCGATAAAGAACAATGCGAAAAGATATTAAGAGAAAAAGGGGTCAAAGTAACAAAACAGAGAGTTTTGGTACTGGGAATTCTTTCTGCCTGCCCCGATAAACATTTTACGGCAGAGGAAATTTATGATTTGGTAAAAGCAGAGTACCCTGAAATGGGATTGGCTACTGTTTATAGAACGATACAGATATTAGTTGAGCTGCGCCTGGTGGATAAGCTGAGTCTGGATGATGGATTCGCCCGTTATGAGATCGGGAAAGAAAATGAGAGCGAATCGGGACATCACCATCACCACCTTATTTGTACAAATTGCGGAAGTATTTTTTCTTTTCAGGATGATTTGCTGGAGGAGCTGGAAAAGAAAATTTTGGATAAAACCGGTTTTTATGTTATGGATCATCAGGTAAAACTCTACGGATACTGCAAAGAATGTGGAGGAAAATTAATTGAAAAAAGAAAAAAATCCTAGTTCCAAGTTA
>CAZDRM010000214.1:0-3813 GCA_964507745.1 uncultured Lachnospiraceae bacterium | reverse complement strand
AAATGCCTGCTTTTCATTTTCAATAACAAGCGTTTTCCAATCCTTTTCTGTAACAAAGACGCTGCATCCGCTTTCTTCCATCCTCTCATAGCGGGCGCTGCCGTCCTCTTCTAAAACAATTTTGGACATTGTGGATTCGTTTGCATAAAAGGCAGCTTTTACAGCTTTTACCAGGTCATCGGTTGTAGGATTTCCCGTAACTTTTACATAGAACTGAATATAAATATTGGGATCAAACAAATCCACTCTTTCAGTATATATGAAATTTTTCTCTTTACTTTCCTGCATACCCATATTTTCGAATTCCTTTCAGCCAGATATTCATCGCCGTTCTTTCCGGAAACAGTTTTGTAAACAAATGCTCCCATTTCACATAAAGGGAACATACTGACAGATCCCTTCCTCTTTCTCCGTCCTTTAATGCCTGTTGCACAACTGCCGAAGGAGATACAACGCCCGGGAATTTTACCCTTTTCCCATTTATTTCCTTCATTAACAGTTCTGTATCCACCCAGCCGGGACAGACTGCTGTCACGCTGATTCCCTTCCCTTTCAGTTCCATATTCAGCGCGCGGGAATAATACCTCACAAACACCTTGGATGCGGCATATAAATTCAGATATGGCATGGGCTGAAAGGATGCAGCCGAAGAAATATTTAAAATCCTGCTTCCCTGCTCCATATAAGGAATGCACATTGTGCACAGCGCCACAACCGCACTGCAGTTCAGTCTGATGCTTTCTTCTATCTCTTTTGTTTGAAAAGCGCCATAGCCGCCCATTTTAGCCGTTCCCGCATTGTTTATCAGCCAGACAACAGAGGGATTTTCTTTTTCCAGCAATTCTCTTATGGAATTTACTTCTGCAACAGCCGAAAGGTCTTTTGAAACAGAAATGACTTTTTCTCCGAATTCCTTTTTTAATATCCCAAGCTTCTCCTTATTTCTGGCAACTGCCCATATCTCATCTATTTCTTTTGCCAAGAGCTGCTTCACAAATTCTTTTCCGATTCCCTGGCTGGCACCCGTTACAATTGCAATTCTTTTTTTCATTTTATCCTCCACAGCCTAACCAAATCTCCACATCCTAACCAAATCATTTACCGAATGTACACAGGCTTATGCCCACTCTGCGCCTGTATCCTTCTTCATATTACTTTAGGATGGTCCTCTCCAAATCCTCCACACTTATCATTTCATATTTGGTTGTAAACAGCTTTTTTAAGGAATACAAATAAACCACGCCCCAATAATAATCCGCCAGCTTCATGGGCGCCCCTTCCACAACGGTCCCTTCCTTCTGTCCCTGTTCAATTATTTTCGCCGTATATTTGTATAACTCCAGCTGATAGGTGGTATCTGCCGCATTCCCCGCTTCCTCTTCCAAGACCATCTGGGTATTCAGGACAATCACTCCCGCAAATCTTTCATTCTCTTTTAACTGCTTTATGATTTCCTTTGACATCATGTTTATCTTCTGCTTTGCCCTTAAGGGAAGTCCCGCAAGAGCTTTTACCCTTGCAATATCCTTTTCCCCGTTAACCATTCTGTGAATTTCCTGGAATAAAGCCTCTTTAGACTCAAAATAGACATAAATTGTCCCCTGCCCAATGCCGATATGTCTTGCAAGATCACTTATCTTGGTCCCCGCAAATCCGTTTCTGGCAAAATAGAGCATGGATTCATGGAGTATCCGGCTTCTCATCTCATCCCGGATTTCTTTACATTTTTCTGCTGACTTTGGCATGTCCTTCTCCTTTTTTGAATGAATATTTATTCACTAATCAACTTGAGTATACTCTTTCCCTGGTTAAATGTCAATTATTACACAAAACAAACGCCGGGAGAATGTAAAATGGTCTGCTGAACTGCTTCACACTCTTCCGACGTTTTTCCTTTCAAATAATTCCTAAATATTACGATACCCTGTTGTAATTGATCAGGCATCCCTTCAAAATAATCTCTCTCTCTTCATCGGTCAATTCACCCATCTTTAAGGTAAATTCCTTTAAGCCCTCTTCCTTTACCACATAAGCGGGAATTTCCGTTTTCTTGTCTATTACCGCCTGTCTGATATCCGGTATAAAAATGTAATCCAGATTCTTGAAGGGCAATTCTCCCTCATCGATGATGAAGGGCAGCATTCCCCAGTTAATCAGATTGGAGCGGTATCTCTTGGTAGCATATTCATTGGCGATATTGGCCCAGCCGCCCAATACCTTCTGGCAGCTTGCCGCCTGCTCCCTTGCGGAACCGTCTCCCGGTTTTACTGCAAAAATCGTAGAACCGATGCCGAATGACTCATGGGACAGATTCGGGAATTTCTCTTTAACCTTATCCATAACCGGTTTGATTTCCGGCAATACATGGCAGGGATGCTCTGTGGCTGTTCCGTCTACCAGAGCCTCTCTCGCCTTCTCCGCCTTCTGTACCTCTTTGGCACGACCTACATAAGCAGGATCCTTGCGGGAAAGGGCAAATTCCGCCAGTCCCAAAGGATTGGAACGGTAGGAACTGGTTTCTCCGGAAGGAATCAACTCATCGGTGGTAGTAACAGGGTCATGAATTTCAGATACTACCTTTAGCACCAGATTATCCGTTAAGGCAACCATGGCAGGCCAGTCCTTAATGTTGGGACCAAACTGGATTTCCACGGAAGGGTCTGCCTCCCCATGGGAATCAAACACGCGGTTTTTATAAATATTCGCATCAAAATGATATTTGTATTTACCGATTTCGCCGTCAAAATCCGTAGCCGCCGTGAGCAGGCCCTTATTTGCCGCCGTAGCCGCAATAGAACGGGCATCCATCAGGGCAACGGAAGAAATCTGGCCGTTCTGCAGCTTAGAACCTTCCCTGTTAGGGAAATTCCTTGTGGAGTGACGGATGCTGAAAGCATTGTTGGCAGGCGTATCTCCTGCGCCGAAGCAGGGTCCGCAGAATGCAGTTTTCATAACCGCTCCTGTCTCTAAAATAGAAGCCGCACAGCCGTTTTTGATCAACTCCATATAAACAGGCATGGATGCGGGATAAACGCTTAAGGTAAATCCATCGGAGCCGATGTAGCTGCCCTTCAAAATATCCGCCGCTGCGCAGATATTTTCAAAGCCGCCGCCGGCACAGCCTGCGATAATACCCTGATCCACCATGAACTTACCGTCTCTTACTTTATTCTTTAAGGTAAATTCCACAGCGCCGTCCAGAGAAACTGCAGCACGCTTCTCCACATCATCCAGAATGTCCATTAAGTTGGCATTAACCTCTTCAATTGTATAAGTATTGCTGGGATGGAAGGGCATTGCAATCATGGGCTTGATCTTCGATAAATCAATCTCAATCAGGCCGTCATAATATGCCACCTCTTTGGGATTTAACTCTTTATACTCTTCCGCCCTTTCATGAATCTCGTAAAATTCTTTAATCTGCTCATCCGTTTTCCAGATGGAGGAAAGGCAGGTAGTTTCTGTGGTCATAACATCAATACCGATACGGAAATCGGGAGACATATTCGCCACACCCGGTCCTACAAACTCCATGACCTTATTTTTCACATATCCGTTGGCAAATACCGCCCCGATAATAGCCAGAGCAACGTCCTGAGGGCCTACGCCTTTCTGGGGCTCCCCTGTAAAATATACGGCAACCACGCCGGGCATATTGATATCATAGGTCTGGTTCAAAAGCTGTTTTACAAGCTCGGGACCGCCTTCTCCCATGGCCATAGTGCCCAATGCACCATAACGTGTATGAGAATCGGAGCCTAAAATCATCTTTCCGCCCCCTGCCAGCATCTCTCTTGCAAACTGGTGGATAAC
>CAZDRM010000213.1:0-3872 GCA_964507745.1 uncultured Lachnospiraceae bacterium | reverse complement strand
AAAATGTTTATAATTGCAGGACTTGGAAATCCTTCAAAAGAATATGATAAAACAAGACATAATGCGGGCTTTGACACGGTGGACTGTCTGGCGGATAAGCATGGCATTTATATGGGAGAAAAGAAGCATAAGGCACTGATTGGAAAGGGTGTTATCGGCGGGGAAAAGGTACTTCTGCTGAAGCCTCAGACCTTTATGAACTTAAGCGGAGAAAGCATACGCAGCGCTTTGGATTATTACAAGGTGGATGAAACTTCGGAGCTGATTGTGATATACGATGATATCTCCCTGCCGCCGGGACAGCTGCGTATCCGCAAAAAAGGCAGTGCAGGCGGGCATAACGGCATTAAAAATATCATTGCCCACTTAGGTCATGATACCTTTGTGCGGATAAAGGTAGGAGTAGGAGAAAAGCCAAAGGGCTATGACCTTGCGGATTATGTGCTGGGGCATTTCTCCAAAGAAGAGCGGGCTGTTATGGAGGAAGCGTTTAAAGAAGCGGGAGATGCCGTGGAGGTCATTATAGAACAGGGGCCGGATGCGGCCATGAATTTGTTTAATCAGAAGAAGGACTAATTTGTTTATAGTTAAGAGGGATAGAACGTGAAAGTGTTGCAGGATTGCCTTAAGGGGCTGTCGGATTTTGAAGAAATGCAGAGGGATATGGGAGAGGGCAGAAATATTGCCGTATCCGGCTGTGTGGATTCACAGAAAGTGCATATGATGTGGGGGCTTTCCGAAGATTTCCCCTATAAGGTAATTGCAACCTATTCCGATAAAAGGGCAAGGGAGCTGTACGAGGATTTTCTTTTTTATACCAAGGAAGTGCTGTATTTTCCTGCAAAGGACTTTATTTTTTTTCAGGCGGATATTCACAGCAATAAGGTAACCAGGGAGAGGATTGCCGTATACCGCAGGATTTTGGAGGCAGAGCCGGTTACCATTATCACAACCTTTGATGCCTTTATGGCGCCCTGTATGCCTTTAAGCGTTATGGAAAATCATGTGATCAGGCTCGGGGATGACAGCATCGTGGATGAAAGGGCTCTTTCGGAAAAGCTTTCCCGCATGGGTTACGAGCGAGTGCCCCAGGTGGAAGCAGGCGGGCAGTTTTCCGTCCGCGGCGGCATTGTGGATGTTTTTGATCTGACGGAAGAAAATCCTTATCGTATTGAGCTGTGGGGAGATGAAATTGATTCTATCCGCAGCTTCGATGTCTTAAGCCAGAGGTCCATTGAGGAGCTTTCCGAGATAACGGTTTATCCTGCTACGGAGCTGCTTTTAACAAGAGAACAACGTAATGCCGGTCTTGATAAGATAAAAAAGGAAGCCAAGGCAGTGGAAAAAAGCTTTCGGGACGCTCATCAGCCCGAGGCGGCCGCAAGGGTTAAAAACCAGATGGAGACCTTGAGAGAGCAGATGGAGGAGTTTGGGGTTTTAGCCAATTTAGACAGCTATATCCATTACTTTTGTGAGGAGACCGTTTCTTTTCCCCAGCTGATGTCGGAGGAGGAAACAGTTTTCTTTATTGATGAACCTCTTCATGTTGCGGAGCATACGGACGCCATCGAACTGGAATTCAGAGAGAGCATGAAGAACCGTCTGGAGAAGGGCTATACCCTGCCTGGACAGACGGAAATCCTGTATCCGGCAAAGGAGGTTATGGCAAAGCTTCAGAAGCGGTTTCTGGTCAGCATTTCCACTTTGGACGGGCGCACGCCGGGAATCGAAGTTAACAAGAAGTATTATATCACAACAAAAAGTATACAATCCTTTCATAACAGCTTTGAAGAGTTATGTAAGGAGTTAAAGCGTTATAAAAAAAGCGGATACAGAGTCTTGCTGGTTACGCCTTCCCGCACCAGGGCAAAGAGGCTGTCCGATGAGCTTCGGGATATGGAACTGCCCTGCTTCTACAGTGAAAGCGGGTTGGAAGAGCCGAAGGAAGGGGAGATCATGTCCGTTTACGGACAGATTTTAAAGGGCTTTGAATACCCCCACTTAAAGTTTGCCGTTATTTCCGAAAGCGATATCTTCAGCAGCAAGACTGTGAGAAAGAAAAAGAAGAAGCGCTATGAGGGGCAGAAAATCAATGACTTTACCGATTTGAAGGTAGGGGATTATGTGGTCCATGAAAGCCATGGCCTGGGAGTCTACCAGGGCATTGAGAAGGTGGAAGTTGACCATGTGGTTAAGGATTATATGAAAATCGCTTACCGTGACGGCGGGATTCTCTATGTCAGGGCCACAGGCTTTGACGTCATTCAGAAATATGCGGCGGCAGATGCCAGAAAGCCCAAGCTCAATAAGCTGGGCACCCAGGAGTGGGAAAAAACAAAGACAAAGGTCAAAACCGCAGTTTCGGAAGTGGCAAAGGAGTTAGTGGAGCTTTATGCCGTCCGTGCCAACAAGGAAGGGCATTCCTATGGGGAGGACACGGTATGGCAGAGGGAATTTGAAGAGCTTTTCCCTTACGAAGAAACTGAGGATCAGCTGACTGCCATTGAAGCAACCAAAAGGGATATGGAAAGCTCCAAGATCATGGATAGGCTGATCTGCGGGGATGTGGGATTCGGTAAAACGGAAATTGCAATCCGCGCCGCATTTAAGGCGGTTCAGGAAGGAAAACAGGTGGTTTATTTAGTGCCTACCACCATTCTCGCCAAACAGCACTATGATACTTTTAAGCAGCGCATGAAGGATTATCCCGTTACCATAGAAATGCTTTCCAGATTCCGCACAGCCGCGGAGCAGAGGCACACCATTGAGGAAATGAAAAAGGGCATGGTGGATATTGTCATAGGAACCCACAGGGTGCTTTCCAAGGATGTGGCCTTTAAGGATTTGGGGCTTTTGATCGTTGACGAGGAGCAGCGCTTCGGCGTTACCCACAAGGAGAAGATCAAACAGCTGAAAAACAATGTGGATGTGTTGACGCTGACGGCAACGCCCATTCCGAGAACCCTGCATATGAGTCTTGTGGGAATCCGCGATATGAGCGTTTTGGAGGAAGCGCCTAATGACCGTATGCCCATTCAAACCTACGTCATGGAATATAACGAGGAAATGGTCAGGGAGGCCATTAACAGGGAGCTTGCCAGAAACGGGCAGGTCTATTACGTATATAACCGGGTGGATTCCATCGGGGAGATTACAGCTTTGGTTCAGGCTTTAGTACCCGATGCGGCAGTGGCTTTTGCCCACGGACAGATGAAGGAATCCGAATTGGAGAAAATTTTATATGAATTTATTAACGGGGAAATCGATGTGCTGGTATCCACTACCATTATTGAGACGGGAATCGATATTCCCAATGTCAATACCATGATCGTTCATGACTCTGACAGCATGGGGCTTTCCCAGCTCTATCAGCTCAGAGGGCGCGTGGGAAGAAGCAACAGGAACGCCTATGCCTTTTTGATGTACCGCAGAAATAAGGTGCTTAAAGAAGTGGCGGAAAAGCGTTTAGAGGCTATTAAGGAATTTACCGATTTGGGAAGCGGCTTTAAAATCGCCATGAAGGATTTGGAAATCAGAGGAGCCGGAAACCTTTTGGGGAAAATGCAGCACGGACACATGGAGGCCGTGGGATATGACCTTTACTGTAAGATGCTCAATGAAGCGGTTAAGCATTTAAAGGGTATCGATCTGAAAGAAGATTTCCAGACTACCATTGATTTGGATATTAATGCCTTTATTCCTGTGGAATATATTTTGAATGAGTTTCAAAAGCTGGATATCTATAAACGAATTGCGGCCATTGAAAATGAAGAAGAGTGCGACGATATGCGTTCGGAGCTTTTGGACCGTTTCGGAAGTCTGCCGAAAGAGGTGGAAAACCTGCTGCAGATATCCTTAATCCGGGCAAGGGC
>CAZDRM010000212.1:0-3888 GCA_964507745.1 uncultured Lachnospiraceae bacterium | reverse complement strand
TTGTAGTACATCCCCAGAGCATCATACACTCTATGGTAGAATATGTGGATGGCGCTGTTATGGCCCAGTTAGGGCTGCCGGATATGAAGCTGCCTATTCAATATGCTTTTTTTTATCCTGACAGGCTGCCCATGGATATGCCCGGTATAGATTTCTTCAAGCTGGGGCAGATTACATTTGAAGAGCCGGATATGGAAACATTTACAGGATTAAAACTGGCATATGAGGCCTTTCAAAGAGGAGGAACCATGCCTACGGTGTTTAATGCGGCCAACGAAAAGGCAGTCAGCTGGTTTCTGGCGGGAAAAATCCGGTTTTTGGACATAGCGGATATCATCGGCAGGGCCATGAGCGCCCATAGGACAACTGAAAATCCTTCCCTGGAGCAGATTCTGGAAACGGAAAGCTGGTGTTATGAATTTATAGAGAGCAGGTGCTGATTTGGGTATTATTTTATTCGTAATTATATTCTGCGTTGTTGTTTTGGCCCATGAATTTGGTCATTTTATTATTGCCAAGGCAAACGGCATTCATGTGGTGGAATTTTCCCTTGGCATGGGTCCTACCCTGTTACATTTTGTGAAGGGCGATACAAAGTATTCCTTAAGGCTGCTTCCCATTGGCGGAGCCTGTATGTTTGAAGGAGAGGACGGCTTAAGCGGACTGGATCAGGAAGAGGAAGCTGAAGAGGGCAAAGAGACTGATGAAAGTATAAAAGAGGACATGGGAACCTTAAAAAAATCAGGGGCTTTTCCCGATGCTCCCGTATGGGCGAGAATTGCCACGGTTGTGGCGGGGCCTGTTTTTAATTTTATCCTTGCTTTTGTCCTTTCCGCAATTATTGTTGCCAGCATTGGAAGCGACCTTCCCGTAATCGGAACGGTAGGGGAAGGGACAGCCGCAAGCGAAGCCGGACTTATGGCGGGAGATGAAATTGTTGAAATTAACGGAAAGAATATTCATCTGTTCCGGGAAATTTCCTTAGAGGCCATGTTAAACGAGGGAGAGCCGGTCAATATTGTCTATGAAAGGGAGGGACAGCGGACTGCTGTAACCCTTGAGCCCAAGTATTCCGAAAAAGACGGAAGGTACTATTACGGAATTGCTCCTATGAACGGCTATACAAAATTTAATCTTTTAGGCGTTGGGGAGTACAGCTTTTACGAAGTAAAATACTGGATTGATACAACCATCAGGAGCCTGGGAATGCTGGTAACCGGAAAAGCCGGAATAAAGGATATGTCAGGACCTGTGGGAATGGTGGATGCAGTCGATACCATTTACGCCGAATCCAAGCAGGACGGCGCCTTTTATGTGTGGCTGAATATGTTGAATTTTGCCATTCTTTTAAGCGCAAATCTGGGAGTTTTAAATCTGATTCCCTTCCCGGCCTTAGACGGGGGCAGGCTTTTATTTCTGATCATTGAAGCTATACGAAGAAAACCCATACCGCCGGAAAAGGAAGGAATTTTCCATTTTGTGGGCTTTGCACTGCTGATGCTTTTAATGGTGGTTGTTATGTATAATGATATTGCAAGACTGGTTACAGGCGGTTAAAGAATGAAAGTTTATCAGACGGCATTTTTCAATTTTTTGTGAAAAATGCCGTCTTGTCATGAGCGGTAACTTTGACATATAATAAGAATATCTTAATTGGTACGTTCTGTACCCGTTTTTCATAAGAATAGGGACTGTTACAAAGGCGGAGTCTGTATGGCTTTGTATAGAATGCGGTAACAGATTGGAAATTCTTATGGGAATGATTTTTCCAGGAAAGGACAATTAAATATGAGATTCGGTTATGTATATGAAACCGGAAAAAGGGCGGAAAATGAAGACGCTTTGTTGTTTAGGTGCAGTCTGCTCTCTGAAGGAGAGCTTTGGTTTGCAGCAGTCTGCGACGGCATGGGCGGTATGGAAAATGGAATGGAGGCTTCCGCCATTTGCATCCGGGAAATGGAAACGTGGTTTGACAGACAGTTGATTCCATGTATATGTAAACACGGCAGACACAAGAGGAAGCTCACACAGATTATAAAGTCCAGGGGCTTTACGCTTTACCGGCAGCTGAACAGGGAATTGTTTCAGAAAATGCGCACGGAAGGTATGACCATGGGGACTACAGCCATGATGTGCATTCTTTATAAGGGAAGATATTATTTGTTTCATATTGGAGACAGCAGAACCTATCTGCTGGGAAGGTTAATGAATTCTTTTTTGTGCAGGCAGATTACAAAGGACCATGGGAATGAACAGGGGCTTTTTAAATGTCTGGGGTTGAACAGGGAGTGGGAACCGGATTTTTACAGCGGGAATATAGGAAAAAGGGGCTTGCTGCTTTGTACAGACGGGTTTTTCAGAAAATTTGACAAAAATATTTGGAAAAAATGTCTGGATGTAAAAAAAATGAAATGTGAAACGACTATCGGAAAAAGATTAAGGGAAATCGCCACTTATAATATCCGACAGAAGGAAGGAGATAATATTTCCGCAATTTATATGGGAGGAGAAAGAAATGAATAAAAAATATGTAAAAAAATCTTTGCTGGGAAAGGGAAGCAGAGGAACGGTCTGGCTTGTGGAAAATCAGGATGCGGGAATGCCTGCAGCGTTAAAATGGTATGAGGCAGGAGGAAAGGAGGCGGAGAGGGAGCGGGAAATACTGCGGCGGTTCGGAGGAAAGGGGATTCCTTATTTGATAGACTATATAGAAAATGAACAGGGCGCGGGCATTGTGATGGAATATGTTGAAGGAAAAAGCCTGCGGACGCTTTTAGGAGAGCGGAAAATCTGGAGCGAAAAAGAGGCTGCCGTTCTGATTATGAAAGCGGCCGGAATACTGGCGGTTTTCCACCGGAAGATTCCCGCCATTATTTATGGGGATATAAAGCCGGAGAATATTATGGTTACGCTGGAAGGAGATGTCTGTTTTATTGACTTTGGATCCGTTTTGTATGAAGGGGAGAAGGAAAGAGAGGTGTTCGGCACAAGAGAATATCTGCCGCCCTCGGAAGGGGAAAAGATAAGCGCCTATAGAGATACTTACGGACTGGGTATCATTTTATATGAAATGCTGACGGGTAGTGTGTTATCAAAAGGAATTGCGGATAAAAAAGCGGATATTTCTCATTTATCCCGGGAATGCAGGCTGATTATGCAAAAGGCGGTAAAAATCCATGAAACGGAAGGCTATGCTAACGGAGGAGAACTGTATGAGGATTTAAAAATATATCTGGAGGGATTGCAAAAGGAAAGGAAAGCGAGGAAGAGACATATGTTCAAAAGAAAGAACAAAGAGAAAAAAGAATATTTTATCAGCGATTTAAAAAGAATGGTCTGTACGGGATATACAAGGGGAATCTGTCTGATTCTGATGGTAATGGCCGTATCGGGAATTGCATGGAAGGGAAATGAGGTAAGGGGAGCGGGAATAGAAGATGCGCCAAAAGAATTAGTAAAAGAAGAAGTAACAAAAGAAGAAATAGCAAAAGGAGAAGTAACAAAAGAAGAAATAGCAAAAGGAGAAGTAACAGAAGATGAAGTGATAATAGAAAGAGTGACGGTAAGGAATGATGTCTGGAAATACGCCGGAGAGGATAGCGCAAAAAAAGACGGAACAGAAGAAAGCTTAGAGAAACAGAAAGAGTTAGAAGAAAAAGAGGCGATTGAAAAGAAAGACAAGGAGACGGAAATTCCAAGGGATGAGTATAGGAGAAAACTGATTGTCAGAAAGTAATTCCGGTTGACGAAAAGAAAGGAGAAAGCCTATAATAAACCCATGGGAAGGAGAATAGGCGATGGACGAAGAAATGGCAGTATTTAAAGGATATTTGAGAAGCCTTATGAGACAGCTGAAGGCTTTAAAGGAAGCGCTTAATAAAAAGGATT
>CAZDRM010000211.1:2137-3989 GCA_964507745.1 uncultured Lachnospiraceae bacterium | reverse complement strand
AATGTTGCCAACACGTTGAATCTTTTAAAGGTTATGAAAAAATACGATTGTAAGAAAATCATATTTTCTTCAACCTGTGCGACCTACGGCGAACCGGAAACCATACCTATTACAGAAAATTTAACTCAAAATCCTATTAATCCTTACGGTATGTCCAAGCTGATGGTAGAAAAAATACTGAAGGATTATCACAATGCCTATGGAATACAGTTTGCAGTACTCCGCTATTTCAATGCGGCAGGGGCAGACCCGGAGGGCGAGCTTGGGGAAAGCCATCAGCCGGAAACCCATCTGATTCCGCTGGTACTGGATGCTGCATCAGGTAAAAGGCCTGACATCAAGGTCTTTGGAACGGATTATGATACGCCGGACGGAAGCTGCGTCAGGGACTACATTCATGTATATGACCTGGCAACGGCACATCTTCTGGCCTTGCATCATCTGGAAAAAGGAGGAGACAGCGACTTCTTTAATCTGGGAAATGAAAGAGGTACATCAGTGCTTGAGGTTGTGGAAGCCGTCAGAAAGGTTACCGGCAGGGAATTTCAGGCGACATTGACAGACAGAAGGCTGGGAGATCCGGCAAAGCTGGTGGGCAGCAGTCAGAAGGCAAAAAGTGTGCTTGGATGGAAACCGGTATATGAGGATATAGAAGAGATTGTAAAACATGCATGGAACTGGCATGAGAATGCCGAATATTGATAATAGATGAGGGTATTCAAATTGCGTTTTGCATTTTGAAATGGTAACATAGGATTATGAATAATTTGTTAGATATCCTGGAAAAGACAAATAAAATATACGTATTCGGAGCCGCTTCCAGAGCAAAGACTATAAAAGGCTATATGAATATGCTGTTTCCCCGGTTGGAAATCATAGGTTATCTGGTAGATGATGAAGAGGAGAATGATTCTCAGATTGCAGGGGCACCGGTAATACATCTTGGCAGGGCTTCTGAAGAAAAACTGGCAAGCCTGCAGATAAAAGCTCCTGTTATTATTGCTACCAAAGGGATTTTCCATGAAAGAATAGAAGCGCTGCTGGTTTCATTAGGATTTGAATGCATTATTCCCGTATCGGTAGATGTGGACAACTGCCTGAGAAATGCTTATGTTCGTAGAGCCTTTGCAAAAGAAGGCAGGGAATTTGTGAAGCTGGAGGACCTTGTTTCCAAACAGTCAGAGCATGCCGTGGCAAATCATATTTCCCAAAGTGGTATCAGTGAAAATCCGGATGCCCGTATTTATATGGCAAAATCCATTTATGATAAGGAATTGGAAACGCCCTATATTATTCCGCCTTATGAGAAAGCCATTCAGGTTGGAGCGGCATTGACGGATCAGCGGCTCGGAGATGATATTCTGACAGATGATACGGGAGAAAACATTTCCGCAAAGAACCGTCAGTATTGTGAAACCACGGGAATGTACTGGGTGTGGAAAAACTGTCGTCATGATTATGTGGGATTCTCCCATTACCGCAGGCATTTTGTGATGGGGGAGGATTGGGCGGACAGGATGCGGCAGCATGACATAGATGCTGTTGTACCGGTTCCTACTTATTTATATCCTAACGTAGGAGAAAATTATAAAGAGCGTCATCTGCCAGAGGATTGGGAGTTTTTTATAAAGTATCTCAAGGAAAATGAACCGGAAGCTTATAATAAGGCAGTGGAAATTTTTGATGGGAATCTGTTCCTTCCGGGCAATATGTTTATTGCAAGGTGGGAAATATTTGATGAATTTTGCAGATGGAGTTTTCCTATTCTGGATGCCATAGGTGCAAACGGCGGGTACAAGGAGGACGGTTATTTAAACCGTTATGTGGCTTTTATATCGGAGAGACTGGTTAC
>CAZDRM010000211.1:0-2037 GCA_964507745.1 uncultured Lachnospiraceae bacterium | reverse complement strand
AGGGCAGGCTATCCGGAAAGCAAGCGCCTTGGAGAGGCTTTGTGCAATGCTTATGCCCGCACCTATGATCTGGAATTTGTGATTCCCAGGCTCAGCAGGGTATATGGCCCCACTATGCTGCTATCGGACAGCAAGGCAATTTCACAGTTTATAAAGAAAGCGGCGGAAAAAGAGAATATTGTTTTAAAGAGTGAAGGAAACCAAAAATATTCTTACACGTTTGTAACGGATGCCGCTGCGGGAATGTTATACACGCTGATGCTTGGAGAAAACGGCGGAGCTTATAATATTGCTGATAAGGAATCGGATATAACCCTAAAAGACCTGGCGGGATATCTGGCGGATATTGCCGGTACCCAGGTTGTATTCGAATTGCCGGATGATAAGGAAAAAGCAGGATATTCCACTGCCACCAAGGCAATGCTGGATGCGGAAAAACTGAACCGGCTGGGATGGAAGGCTTTTGTGCATATGCCGGAGGGACTGAAATGCACAGTTGAAAGTATCCGTAACGAGATGCCGAATTAGGGAAGCCTGCCTGCAAATTATGAAGATAATCAATTATTACAAGGATAATTTATAAATACAAGGGGAAAAAGAAGATATGAACAGTGCGCTTATTTTATCTGCCGGAACGGATGCCAGATTTGAAATGAATGTACCCAAGCAGTTTGTAAATGTAAATAACCGTCCCATCATTGTTTATACAATGGAAAGATTTCAGGAACATCCTGATATTGATGAAATTGTGGTAATCTGTCTGGATGGCTGGCAGGAGATGGTAAAAGCCTATGCCAAGCAATTTCATATAACAAAGTTAAATGCTGTTTTGGTCGGTGGGGAAAATGCACAACAGTCCACCTATTATGGTTTGCGGTATATGCAGGAGCAAAGAGGCATGGGACAGGGCGATATTGTGGTCATACATGATGCCATAAGACCTATGGTATCGGAAGATTTGATTACAAAGAGCATAGGGATGTGCCGCAAGTGCAAAATGGGAGTTGCGGCAGTCCGCATTATGGATGCGGTTATCCATACTCAGAACGGAAAATCGGGTTTTAAAAGCATTGATCGTAATGAAATTATGAAAATTCAGACACCTCAGGCGTTTGATTTTGGGTATCTGTGGCAGATGCATAACCGTGCCATTTCAGAATCAAAAACCGGATTCTGGGATAATACAGGCATGCTTACCAGTCTTCAGGAAGAAATTTATTTTTCGGAAGGCTCGGGTTTGAATATGAAAGTTAATACTGCCGAAGATGTGGCGATGTTTAAAGCGTTATACAAAATGAACCAGATACAAAAGGAAGAATAAGATGAATGTAGCGGTAATTACGGCAGGCGGTCATGGAAGCCGCACAGAGCAGGATATCCCCAAACAGTTTATGGGCGTTTATGAAAAACCTTTACTGATTTATACATTGGAGAATTTTCAGAATCATCCTGAGATTGACAGCATTATAGTGATTTGTCTGGAAGGGTGGCAGGAGGTATTGCGCGCCTATGCCAGACAGTATCATATTACAAAGCTGAATTGGATTGTAAGCGGCGGGTCTGACGGACAGGAGTCTATTAAAAACGGAATAGATGTTCTGAAGGGAATTTGCAAGGAGGACGATATTATTCTGATTCATGACGGCGTCCGTCCGTTCCTACCTAAAGAGGTTATTACAGATGCTATTGTAAAGTCCCGAAAATACGGTTCGGGGGTGAGTGCTATACGCTGTCAGGAAACGATTGTACAGACCAATGACGGAGTAGAAGGTACGGGCAATATTGAACGCAGTGAGGTTATGAGAGTCCAGACACCTCAGGCATGTCTTTTCGGAAAGGCAAGATGGGCATATGAGGAAGCGGAGAAACGGGGAATCCACGGAGAGGTTGCATTGAATACTTTGCTGCTTCATTTAGGAGAGCATATTTTCTTTTCCCTTGGTTCAGAAAAGAATATTAAGATTACCACTGTAGATGACCTGGATCTATTTAAAGCGCTTTTACGGATGAAGAAAGAGGACTGGATTCATTAAATCA
>CAZDRM010000210.1:0-4028 GCA_964507745.1 uncultured Lachnospiraceae bacterium | reverse complement strand
TTGTAGATGCATCAGTAGTTTCGGCGGCTTCTGCCTGATACAAAAATAAATCAGAAAAGGAGTTAAGCTATGTACAAAACTTACAGTATGGAGCTTGCAGGCCGTACCTTATCCGTAGATATCGGAAGAGTGGGCAAACAGGCTAACGGATGTGCATTTATGCACTATGGAGAAACAACAGTATTATCCACTGCTACGGCAAGTGAGAAACCCAGGGAAGGCATCGATTTCTTCCCCTGCAGCGTAGAATATGAGGAAAAATTGTATGCAGTAGGCAAAATCCCCGGTGGATTTAACAAACGTGAAGGTAAGGCGTCTGAAAATGCAGTGCTGACAAGCCGTGTTATCGACAGACCTATGCGTCCCCTGTTCCCCAAGGATTACAGAAACGACGTTACCTTAAATAATATGGTTATGAGCGTTGACCCGGAATGCAGACCGGAAATCGTGGCAATGCTTGGTACAGCTATTGCAACCTGTATTTCCGATATTCCTTTTGACGGCCCTTGTGCAATGACACAGGTGGGCATGAAAGACGGGGAGTTTGTTTTAAACCCCAGCCAGGAAGTATGGGATAACGGCGATTTGAGCCTGACCGTTGCTTCTACATCAGAAAAGGTTATTATGATTGAGGCCGGAGCTAATGAGATCCCTGAAGCAAAAATGATTGAAGCAATCTACATGGCCCATGAAGTAAACCAGACCATTATCCAGTTTATTAACGGGATTGTGGCTGAGGTCGGAAAACCCAAGCATGAATATGAAAGCTGCGCCATCCCTCAGGAAATGTTCGATGCCATGAAGGAAATCGTACCTCCTGCAGAAATGGAAGAAGCAGTATTTACCGATGAAAAACAGGTGCGTGAAGAGAATATCAGAAACGTGACCGCTAAATTGGAAGAAGCATTTGCAGAGAAGGAAGAGTGGCTTGCTATTTTAGGTGAGGCTGTTTACCAGTATCAGAAAAAGACTGTCCGCAAGATGATTTTAAAAGACCACAAGCGTCCTGATGGCCGTCAGTTAAATCAGATTCGTCCGTTAGCTGCCGAGGTGGATATTATTCCCCGTGTTCACGGTTCCGCTATGTTTACCCGTGGACAGACACAGATTTGCAACGTATGTACTTTAGCGCCTCTTTCCGAGGTTCAGAGAGTAGACGGACTGGATGAAAATATTACTTCCAAGAGATATTTACATCACTATAATTTCCCTTCCTATTCCGTAGGAGAGACAAAGGTAAGCAGAGGACCGGGACGTCGTGAAATCGGTCATGGCGCTCTGGCGGAGAAGGCATTGGTTCCCGTACTTCCCAGTGAAGCGGAATTCCCTTATGCTATCCGTACCGTATCCGAGACTTTCGAGTCCAATGGTTCCACCTCTATGGCTTCCACCTGTGCATCCTGTATGTCCTTAATGGCTGCAGGCGTGCCCATCAAGAAGATGGTTGCAGGTATTTCCTGTGGTCTTGTTACAGGGGATACAGATGATGATTACGTACTGCTTACCGATATCCAGGGTCTGGAAGATTTCTTCGGTGATATGGACTTTAAGGTAACCGGTACAACAGAAGGTATTACGGCAATCCAGATGGATATTAAGATTCACGGTCTTACCAGACCTATCGTGGAAGGCGCTATTGCAAGATGCCGTGAAGCGAGAGAGTTCATTATGGATACCTGTATGAAACCCGCTATTGCAGCTCCCAGACCGGAAGTTGGCAAATATGCGCCTAAGATTATCCAGATTCAGATTGACCCTGAGAAAATCGGCGATGTTGTGGGACAGAGAGGCAAGACCATCAATGCCATTATTGACCAGACCGGCGTGAAGATCGATATTACCGATGACGGTGCGGTTTCCGTATGTGGTACTGATGATGTAATGATGAAAAAGGCAATCGAAATGATTGAGATTATTACAACCGACTTTGAAGAAGGTCAGATTTTCAAGGGTAAGGTTGTCAGCATCAAGGAATTCGGTGCATTTATCGAGTTCGCACCCGGCAAGGAAGGAATGGTTCACATTTCCAAGATTGCAAGGGAAAGAATCAATCATGTAGAAGATGTGCTGACATTGGGAGATATGGTAACCGTTGTCTGCTTAGGCAAGGACAAGATGGGACGTATCAGCTTCTCCATGAAGGATGTAAAGCAGGATTAGTGTTTAGGTAATAGTAAAGGGTATGTTGCATTATGCGGCATACCCTTTTATACTATAGAGGTACTTGAAATCAAACGATACAAATAATTTTAGGAAATTGTTTGTTTATACAGGAGGTTCCAATGATAGTTGAAAATGCTGAAACTGCAGATATTGATTTACTCACGGAATTAAGGATAGCATATTTAAAAGAGGATTTGGGTAAATTAGACGAGGAAGATATAAAGAAAATCAGGCGGGATTTACCGGATTATTTTAGAAGGAATCTTAATGAGAATATTTTTTGTTATCTCATAAGAGATAAAGAAGAAGTTGCCTCCTGTGCCTTTTTACTGGTAGTTGAAAAGCCAATGAGTCCGTCGTTTATAACCGGAAAAACAGGGACGGTATTAAATGTTTATACGAATCCGACATGTAGGCATAAAGGGTATGCGAAAAAGATTATGAATAAACTTCTGTCAGATGCAGTGGAAAAAAATCTGAGTGTTGTAGAACTTAAATCCACAGAAGATGGATATCATCTTTATAAATCGGTTGGCTTCACAGATGATGTATCGAAGTATCATGTTATGAGATGGTATAATAAATAGTGAATGAAGGGGGAAGAATTGTGACATCAAAAGAGAAAAAAGACTGCCTGTTTAAAGAAGTCATAAAGCCGCAATTGAAAATCGCAGGTTATCAGATGGCAGGGCAGAATTATTATTCCGTGCGGGATGATTGCTGTCTGGCAATCAGAATACACAGTTCCCAGTTTAATTCCGCAGCTACGGGATTTGGCTTCTGGTTCCAAATCACAGCATTTCCCAAAGACGTATCAAAGGAAACTTTAAAGGGAGAATTCTTTGGAGAAGTATTTACAGAAAGAGAAATGCTTCCGGATTGTGGTTATCTTCATCCCTACAGAGATGCAAGGGGATATCTGATTGATGCATATAAAAACGGCAGTCCCCAGGACATGAATTTAGAGGATATTAAGAAGCGGATTGGCGATGATTTATGCCAGTACATATTACCGCAGCTGGAATCCATAAAAACTTTTGAAGATTGGGAGAAGCAAAAAGAGGAAGATACGAAAAAGTTTAATACTCAAAGGGTAAAGCTTTTAAGATATTTTAGTGGAGCACAGATTCAATATCTGGATTTTGATGAAAGAAGTTTCAGCGCTCTGATGTTAATGAGAAAATCCATTGAAATATCTGCTGAGGAAATAAAAGAAAATCAATTGCTCTACAAGCAGATAAAGGTATTTTCCGATAGCCCGGCAGAGGATA
Organism: uncultured Lachnospiraceae bacterium; assembly: GCA_964507745.1. Lineage (GTDB taxonomy): Bacteria > Bacillota > Clostridia > Lachnospirales > Lachnospiraceae > UBA2882. The sequence goes on along the minus strand of CAZDRM010000210.1, from coordinate 594 downwards.
AGTGGAAAATCATCGTGGCGGCATTGGATGCAGAAAAAGATGTGATAGGTTTTGCGGAGCAGCAGTTACAAAGGGAGATTCGGAAGGATCATAGGTAGAAGAAATAAGATAAAAAGATAAAAGACACTAATGTATTTGAAAAGAAAGCATCAGGAACGATAAAACAATTTTATCATTTCTGATGCTTTCTCATTGTATCTTCATATGAAATTCATAAGAATGTGCTACAATAAGCATCATAAATAAAACAAAATAAAACAAAAGGGAAATAAAAAGAAAACAAAAAATAGCAAAAAGGAAACAGAAAAACCATGAAAATTCTATTTTTAGAGGATGAACCTACCATACGGGAGGTTCTGACAGAATATATGAAAATGCAGAGCTACGAGGTAATCTGTGCCGAGGACGGGGAAACGGCTTTGAAACTCTTGAAGCAAGAAACTTTTGACATGGCGGTTTTGGACATTATGGTGCCCAAAGTAAGCGGGCTGGAAGTGCTTTCTTTTATCAAGGAAAACAGGCCGGAAACCGCCACCATCATGCTGACGGCTTTGGATGATGAAAAGACCCAGGTACAGGCCTTTAATTCTTATG
>CAZDRM010000209.1:0-4036 GCA_964507745.1 uncultured Lachnospiraceae bacterium | reverse complement strand
GATACGACTCTCCTGTATCGATAAACCGTTTGCAATAGTGTGGTTTTACAGTCAGGAGGATTATATATAAACGAAACAAATGTACAACGCAACTATAAGGATACTTTGTTCCGAATGCTGTTGAAAAAACAATAGATTATTGTATAAAACACGGAATATTATCAGATTTCTTATCAAAAAATCGAGTGGAGACTATAGAAGTGAGCATCTTTAACTATGATGAAGAAAAGCATCTTAAAAATGAACAAAAGCAGAGTGCAGCGAAGAATTTTAAAAGAATCTATCTCCGCCTCATCCTCTGCCCACCAGCACGCTCCATAAGCGCCCGCTGTCTCGCTTCATCGTTTGCTTCTTTAAAAAGGAAGTTCCGATTGTTTTCCATATCCAAGGATAATTCGTGTTCCCATTTTTCCGTATCAAAATACATGCTGAAATATCCGCTGCTGCCTCTGGGAATCTTTTCATTATTGCTCTGATAACCTACCAGAACGCCTCTGCTTTCAAGCTGATATTTATAAACTTTTACCGCTGCTTCCAAAGTGTCAAATACCGATATCTCGCCCATAACAAGATTTACCGTTCCGCTTTCATCAACAATAACTTCGTCAAAAAATAGACAGCTATAGCAGCAGCTTTCAGGTATTTCCACCTGCCTGTCCGGCACTTCCTTATAATATTCCCTGCCGATTATATAAACACCCGCTCCGCTCGCAGGATCGATCGCCACTGGAATAAAAACTTTAGTGATTTTATCTCTGTTAAGCTGCGCAAACAGTTTCCTGCACTCTTTTATGTATTCGGGGTCATCCAGTTTGGCTTTTCCATCATTATCTGCGCCAATCTGTGGAGTGAAGAAAATATTATGCTCATTGCAGTATTTATCCAGCATATCCATAGTACGGTCTTTTTTGCGGCTTTCACCCATCGTACCGTCGCCGGTTCTTTCGGCGTAACCTATGTCGTATAGAAAAGTCTTAACATCCAATTTCAAAATGTAATCCAGAAGTTCTTCCGTAATTACTTTAATTTCTCTACTTCTCAATAAATCATTTTTTTCAAGTAAAGCTGGTTCACGCTTGAGTAAAGCGGAAATTTTCATATATTTTTCACTGTCTTTTCCAGCAGAATTATATATGCCTTCCCCACCAAATCTTTTTCCAACCTCTAACAAAATTTCCCTGCTTTCTTTAGTCAGGCGCAGCTTTGTATTGCTGCCAAGAAGGGTTGTCAGCTCATACAAATAACTTCCCTGGACACTGCTGCCCATCTCGTAGTCCAGATAACTTTCCATAAGATGAACATAAGTGTCCTTACGTTTTAGTGCATGCCCCGCTTTATTAAGTATCTCCTGTGTAGCTATACGAAGGTCTGCAAGTTCTGGAATACATTCTTCATTATTTTTTAAAATTTGCGTAATAGAATTCTTTAATGCAGTCTTTATTTTATCTGTACTATTCTTCTTTTTTCTAATTTCATCCGTCTCAAAATCCAGCCCTAATTTAGAAAAAACAATATCAAATTCCGGATATAGTTTTTGAAGCTTAGGGTTTTCAAGCAGACCTTCCGCCAGTACTTTTGCATATTCAATGCGGTCTTCTATTGTATTTTTCCGCTCCGCATAATTTTGTTTTAGTTTAAGGCGGATGTTGTCTTCTTTTTCCTGTTTAAAGTAACGGTAGAGAAAGGATTTTGTTGTATGCGCACTGAAATCATTCCGCAGGCTTGCGTAAAATTCATCTTTAAACATACTGCTACTCTCCTTCTCTCAGCAATTTCTTCATACGGGTGTATGACTGCCCTATCATTGTATAAGCTTTCAAAAATGCGTCTTCGTCTCCAAAACATGAAATCCCCTGCTCCATCAAAAATAGGTCCATCATATTTTCAATATCAGCAGCAAAATGATATCGTTCTACTTCAAAGTAAGTTTTCCTGTATTTTTTATAATGTTCACAAAAAGACGCTATATCGCCAAAATTCTGTGCCCACTTTTGTCTTTCATCTTCAATTTCCTTTATAAAATCATCTATCTCTGCTTCTACTTCGCCAAAACCATAGTCATCTTTCATAATTTCAGCGTAGTCTTCCTCGGAAATACCTGCCTCAATTTCTTCAAGCTCCTTCTGCTGACTCTCAATCTCCTTCGCATCAGGATACATTTTAAATACCCTGCTTTTTTCCTCTTCCGTAATCGTCACAGCTATATTTTCGCCTGTAAGAAGTTCATAGGTTTCATCCATGTATCCAAAAAAGCCGCCGGTTACCGGTTCGTACAGTTCTTCATAATGCAATTCTTCTGGTGTATGTATTCTTACAGTTTCGGGGTTTTTCGCCATATTTACAATATCTTCATACGTAATGCAGGGCGCAATCGATACATAAGCTCCATACACGGAATCGGACATACCGCGTATGGTACAATAAAGATAGGCTGTATAGAATTCTTTTTCATTATCGCTAAGTTTATATTTCGGATTCTTAGTTTCATACTGCTTATAACGCTTAAGGCTCTCCAGCAGTTTCTTTATAAAATCTTGGATTTTATTCTCGGAATAGGCTCCGGTTTCGTCCTGTACGTGTGGCATAATACTGGTCTGTCTTCCAGTTAAAAGGCTTTCGAGTTCTTTTATTTTTTGCGATGACTTTCTTTTCCTAAAATCCAGTTGTGAGATTGTGTTATCAGATAGTTTCATTTATGTTCATTCCTTCCAAAGGATGTGGTATATGAATAAATATGTTTACTCCCCTCAGTACTCAGCCGTGCCAATCAACACCTTTTTCCCACAAAAAGCAAACCCATGATAGAAATGCTCTGGTCTTGTCCCTAAATGTTTTTTTCCAGTATCAAAATAGCTGAATATCTCTGATGTCATTCTATTCATATAAAAATTCATAGCCTTCACATCACCCAACAAAAACGCTGTAATAAAGTCGTTATAGTCAGTATTTACACTACCAAACCATCTGCGAATCATGTTCCTGAACATCGCTTTTACCTCGAAATTAGTCAGCTCAAGCTCATAATCCTGTCTCCATTCTCCGAATGGTGAAGCGTATACTTCATATTTTTTCACTTTCAAATAGCCGCTGGCAAGCAAAAGGCTCCATACTGCCTGCTGTCTCTTATCAAAAAGCCCATACTTTTCTAAGGCCGCTTCAACTTCATCCTGTGTAAAACCAAAGCTGTCCGCATACTTTTTCGATGTTGTAGTCACCACCTCAAGATTATTAAGGTCAGAAAAAAGTGATTCTTTACTAACCCTCGTGATTCCTGTCATTATGGCACGTTCCAGATAAGGATTAGTTTTGAATGTGGCATTAAACAAGTTTCTAGTAAAAGAGACTAACTCTTTCCACTATCCAGTAAAAAATCAAATCGATTATACAAGTTTGTAATAATCTGGCACAATCTCTTTCTGGTATTCTGGTAAGACGTTTCCTTAATCTTTGCAAAACTAAGAGAAATCACAGGCCAGGTCCCCTGTATCTGCCTGAACGTTTCATCATCCCATATGGAAAGCCCTTCAAATAAATCACCGCGTCCTGCATGTTCCACTGAGAAAAAGTAATCCCGCATCCTTCCCGACAATATATATGAATTATCCTTTTTATTATACCCTCAGCCTCTCCTTTTAACAATATCTATTCCTGCCGATTTCACAAGATGGGCAGATTATAACTGCAAGCAATATGTTAAGCACAGTCAACAAATTAAGTATGAAAAACCAACGAAATATCATACAAATTTTTTAAAACTTATATAGGGGAGCGACTCTAGTTTTTTCATCGCTCCCCACATTCTTGCTATTTACTATTTACTATTTACGAAATTTAATACATCTTATTTATTTCATACTCTTTGACACAACACTGAATGTTGCGGTCTTGCTTCCCACATATCTGTCACCGTTTCCATTGATCATCACAGTCGCCTTACCTTTATTCACATTATTTATATAAGTAACTGTAACATATGTACCAATATCATCAGCATCTATAGATTTCCATCCACCGTCCGACTTATACTTGATCTCTA
>CAZDRM010000208.1:0-4171 GCA_964507745.1 uncultured Lachnospiraceae bacterium | reverse complement strand
ACTTTATGATCAGGGATGAACTGATGCAGAGAGTGGTATTGCGGAATCAGGAGCCCATTATTCCTTTTATAGACAGGGTCAGGGAATTATATGAAAAGCAGGGAGTCTCCACCATATTAGTGGCGGGCAGCTCGGGTTCCTATTTTTATGTGGCGGACAAAATCGTGCAGATGGACCGCTATCATCCTGTGGATATTACGGAGCGGGCGAAAAAGGAAGCGGCGGAATATAGTGGGAAAGCGGCGGAATCTGATATGCAGGCTGGCATAGGCAAACAGACAGATGACGGTGGAAATGCGACGGATAGTAGCAGTACGGCAGACGTCAGGAAACTGGAAGCAGCCTCATTTTCCCATAAGAGGATTCTGCTTCCTGTAAAGGCCTTTCAGGAGCCGAGGATGAAAATGAAAACCATGGGTATGGACAGCATATCCATTGACAGGGAAAATATTGACCTGCGCCTTGTGGAGCAGCTGGTGGATACGGAGCAGCTGAATGCCTTGGGACAGCTTTTAAAATATGCCCATCTCCATTTTGTAGATGGAAAAAGAAGCCTTTCGGAAGTGGTGGACCTTTTGGAGAAAACCATGGATGAAAAAGGGCTGGATGTCATTACACAGAAGCCTTTTGCAAGGCCGAGAAGACAGGAGATTTTTGCCTGCATCAACCGGTACAAAGGGCAGGAGATTAAATAAAAAATTAAAGTTCGGATATGAGGATGCAGTAAATCTATGGAACCGGAGGAGATAAGATTGAAAATGAAATTATGTATTGTAAAAGCTCCATGCAAAGTCGTTTAGGGGTAAGATTTGTATGGAGCAGATAAAGAAGTAAAAAATTATCCCGGGACTTTGCATGTAACAAATACCTAAATATTTGTTAAAAGGAGCAAAGTCTTATGAATAAACTAAAAAATGATTTTATAAAGCTTAGAAGCTTTCTGATACTTTGGATCACACAGTCCTTTTCTGCACTGGGCAGCGCCATGACCAGCTATGCATTGGTTATCTGGTCTTACGAGCAGCAGGGCTCGGCGCTCCGGACTTCACTTTTAATGGTGGCGTCTTATGCGCCTTATGTGCTTTTGTCTGTTTTTGCAGGAGCCGTAAGCGATAAGTGGAATAAAAAGAAAACTATGTTAATCTGCGACAGTGGGGCGGCGATATGCACCCTGATTGTTCTGGGATTACTGGAAAGCGGAAACTTAAGGATTTGGCATCTGTACGTGGTAAATGCTGTGAACGGATTGATGAATTCTGTCCAGCAGCCCGCCTCAGAGGTTGCCACAACCTGTATTTTGCCCAAAGAATACTATCAGAAGGTAGGAGGGATGCGCTATTTTTCCAATGCGTTGAACTCTGTTTTAACGCCTGTTATTGCAACTGCGGTTATGGGGTTGGCAGGAATGAGATTTATTATCTGGTTTGATTTATCGACCTTTTTAGCGGCATTTGTCATACTGCTATTTTTCCTGCATATACCGGAAGAAAATATTTCTGAAAATGAAAAGCAGGAAAGTGTGCTTGCATTGGCAAAAAGCGGCGTGGCATATTTGTGGCAGAACCGTGGGATATTGGATTTGATTCTGTTTCTTTCTTCTATCAATCTGGTGGCATCCATATACGAGGCGGCATTTCCCGCCATGATGCTCTCAAGAGAGGGCGGAAGCAGAGCGGCAATGGGAATAGTCAATATGGTAGTAGGGCTTACCACGCTTTTAGGAAGTGTTCTTGCGTCTTTTTCTAAGGAGCCTAAAAGCAGAATTAGGGTAATCTGCAACTGCCTGTTATTGGCCATGAGTACAGAAAATCTGATTCTGGCATTTGGAAGAAATGTGCCGGTATGGTGTATAGGCGCTTTTCTGGGATGGATTGCAATTCCCATGATGAATACGAATCTGGACGCAGTTTTAAGGCTGAGAATCCCTCTGGAAATGCAGGGCAGGGTTTTTGCCGCAAGAAACACATTGCAGTTTTTTACCATTCCTCTGGGTTATTTTTTAGGCGGGTTTTTGGTAGACCGGGTATTTGAGCCCTTTATGGGAAGGCAGAAGCCGGACAGCATATATTCCATTCTGTTTGGAAGCGGGAAGGGGTCAGGAGCAGCTGCATTGTTTTTTGTTATTGCCTTTGTGGGCATTGCCGTCTGCTTGTATTTTAGAAAATATTCCCATATATGGGAGCTGGAGGAAAAGTAGGAGCGGATGACCGGTTGATTTTTGCAGGATAAGAAAGGATAAATAGAAATGCCATGAAAATGAGATTAAGGTATTTGTTTCTTTTTATATTACTGCTGTTAACGGAAATTTTAATCGGCGTCTTTTTAAAAGGCGGCTTTATCAGGGCATACGGGGGAGACATTCTGGTCCTCCCCCTGCTTTATGCGTTCTTAAGAATTTTATTTCCCAAAAGTGACAATTTTACAGTGAGAGTTCTTCCTTTTGGACTTTTTATTTTTGGTGTTTTTATAGAAGCTTTACAGGGGCTTCATATTGCGGATCGGCTGCATATTACTTCGCCTGTCATTCGTATTATTATCGGGTCTACCTTTGACTTTTTGGATATAGTTTGCTATTTTGCGGGAACGCTGTTGATTTATGTTTTTTTGTATGTAAGGATTTGGCTTAAGAAGGGATAGAAGAGAGAAATAGAATTATTATGAACTATATTTTGCTTTGATGATTTTCTAATTGATGAAAGATGCCAATTACATTGACGACATCCGTTTTTATATCAAAAACTATTATATAATTCGTTTGTGGGACGATTGCCTCATGATAACCAGTTTATAAGCCATATTTTGACCTCATTTCTGCCAGAGCGGTTTTGGCATCTTTTATCTGACCGGTTTCTATCTGCTGTTCAGATTTTTCAATATCCCGATATATCATAAGATGACGCATAGCGCTTTCATAAATCTCCATACTCATAATAACCATGTCTCCATATCCGTTCTTTGTAATATAAATAGGTTCATCTGATTTGTGACACATTTCTGAAATTTCTGAAGTATTTTTTAAATCTCTTATTGGAATAATTTGTGGCATTTTGTATACCTCCTGTTTGGTGTGGATAAATTATATCATAATTATCCCATATTCTCAAGAGTATTATACCTTTTACCGTATATACCGTATATACTACCCGTATCTTTTCATTAGTTGTATAAAAATTGACATTACAACAAATGTGTTGTAAAATAAGAATGACAAATGGAAAGGATAAAAAATACATATGAATAGAATTTTTAAAGAAGTCCCTTCTTTTACAGAAAAGTGGTATTCCCTGGGACTGACAGATGATGATTTGCGGACATTGGAAAATATATTATTAAAAGATCCGAAAACAGGAGATACTATTGCCGGAACAGGCGGACTTAGGAAAATACGAATTCCAATGGAAGACACTGGAAAGCGGGGCGGTGGAAGAGTTATTTATGTGGATGTAGAAGTAAAAGAGTGTATCTATCTTATTGATGTTTATACTAAAAAGGAAAAAATCGATTTAACGGATAAAGAAAGAAAAGTATTGAAAAAACTGGTTGAATTATTGAAGGAGGAATAGTTATGAGCTTTTATGAAGACTTGGAAAAAGGCTTGTTAGAAGCTATTGAGATGGAAAAGGGAAATATTCCGTTAGTATCCAGGGAGAATATGCCTGCACCGACTTATTTTGCAGAGGATAAAGAAAAAAAGCTGATTGATGAACTGGTAGCTATAAGAAAAGAGCAGAATATTTCACAGGCGCAATTAGCAAAGCTTACGGGTAATAAGCAACAGGCTATTTCTCGTATTGAAACAAAAGAAAATAGTCCATCTCTAAAACTGTTTTATAATTTGTTAAATGCCTTAGGTTATGATTTGAAGATTGTAAAGGCATAATACTTAGTCCTTTTGCACAGGCGGTACATGTTTTTATTTATTAACATGTACTGCTTTTTTATATTACAGCTTGACAAATACATTACACGACCGTATAATGAATTATACAATCGTATAATAAAGGAGTATTCACATGGAAAATATACAAAAAAAATTAGGCGAAGCGGAACTGGAAATTATGCAGGTTATTTGGAACAGTCATCCCCCGGTCACTTCTAATTACATATTAGAGGAGTTACAGGGGAAAAGGAAATGGCAGTTATCCACTTTGATGACATCCTTATCAAGGCT
>CAZDRM010000207.1:0-4216 GCA_964507745.1 uncultured Lachnospiraceae bacterium | reverse complement strand
AAATACCGGGATCTGATGACTGTGGAGGAGGGAAACTTTGCAGAAGATATTAAGCAGGTGGATTACAATACCATTCCTCTTTTGGACAGGGATTCCGCCAGTCTGCTGGGAGACAGGAAGATGGGAAGCATGGTGGAAATGGTTTCTCAGTTTGAGGTGGGAACGGATTATGCCCAGATTAACTATAACGGAAAGCCTGTGAGAGTAACGCCCCTTGTGTATGCCAATACCATTAAGTGGTTTACTAATATGAAGGATGGCATTCCCGCTTATATGATGATTGACATGGCAACCCAGGATACGGAATGCGTCCAGCTTACGGAAGGAATCAAATACTCCAAGTCGGAATATTTTAACAGAAATATATACAGACACCTCCGTTTTCATTTTCCTACCTATATTTTCGGAGACCAGATTTTCTTTGAAATCGGGGATGACGGAACGCCTTACTGGATTTGTCCCGTTAAAAAATTCAATATCGGATTATTTGGCGGGGAAACCGTGGGGCGGGTGGTCATCTGCAATGCGGTAACGGGAAAGTGTGAGGATTACCGTGTGGATGATGTACCCCAGTGGGTGGACAAGGTTTATCAGGCGGAGCTTTTGATGCAGCTTTATGATTATCACGGTACTCTGCAGCACGGCTTTTTCAACAGCGTGTTAAGCCAGAGAGATTGTCTGACAACTACAAACGGCTACAACTATATTGCCCTGGATGATGACGTATGGGTGTATTCAGGCGTTACCAGCGTCAACGGCGACCAGTCCAATGTAGGATTTGTGCTGATGAACCAGAGAACCATGGAAACCAAATTTTATAAGATAGAAGGTGCAATCGAAGATTCCGCCATGTCTTCGGCGGAAGGCCAGGTACAGAATCTGGGCTATAGAGCAACCTTCCCCCTGCTTTTAAATATAGCGGGAGAACCCACCTATTTCATTGCCTTAAAGGATGCGGCAGGGCTTGTTAAGATGTATGCCATGGTCAATATCCAGAAATATCAGTGGGTGGCAATCGGCGATACGGTAAAGGAATGTGAGAAGGCCTACAGAGGGCTTTTAAACACCAACGGCATATCGGCGGAGGCCGCAGGCATGTCGGAAACCGTAACGGGCAGGATAGAAGCCATGGGCGATGTGGTAATAGAAGGCAACACCCATTATTATGTGTCCATAGAAGGCTATGACCAGATTTTTGATGTGGATATGAGCAGCGGGGAATTTCCGGAGTTTATAAAATATAAGGTGGGCGATACGGTTACCTTTGAAATGATTCCGGGAGGCGGACTGGTTACTGTTACGAAAATAAAGTAGATTCTATATGATAAGACCTGCGGACCTTGGGCTGCAGGTCTTTTTTGTGAAAATACCGGTGTGTAAAAGCTGTTGTTTTTTTGTTGACAATTGTATTTTATATTTAAAATAATGCTATGTTATAGAATGATGTGATAGGGTTTTGCCTTAAGGAAAAGCAATACAGGACTTCGAAAATGCAGAATCTGACAATGTAGAATTCAGGAAACAAAAGGGGATAAGGAAAACATGTGCAATACCATTCTGATTGCGGATGATGACAGAGAACTTTTAAAAATGCTGAAAAGTTTTTTTGAAATCAGGAAATATTCGGTTATTACGGCGGAGGACGGGGCGGAGGCATTGAAAATGGCGGAGCGGAATCCGGATATAATACTGCTTGATGTAAATATGCCCCATATGGACGGCATGGAGGTGTGCCGTCTTATAAGGGACAAGGTATCCTGCCCGATTTTGTTTCTGACCGCAAGGGCAGAGGAACAGGACCGGGTAAACGGTCTTATGTTTGGCGGAGATGATTATATTTTAAAACCTTTTAGTTTAAAAGAACTGGAAGCGAGAATCAGGTCTCATTTAAGGCGGGAAGAGAGGAGCCGCGGGAAAGCCCTGTGCCGGTTTTACGGGGAACTGTCCGTTGACTATGCTGCGAAAAAGGTGCAGGTGGGAAAAGAAGCTTTGGAGCTTACAAAACTGGAATACGGAATTATTGAATTTTTGTCCATGAATCCGGGAATTGTCTTTGATAAAGAGAGAATTTATGAGAGAGTCTGCGGCTATGATGCAGAAGGGGAAAGCCGGGTGGTTACAGAGATGATCAGGCGAATCCGGAATAAATTGAAGGAAAGGACTGACAGGGAATATATAGAAACAGTGTGGGGCATGGGATACAGATGGATAAAGTGAAAAAAATTGGTGGAAACATAAAGAAGTTTTCGGAGAAAATAGGAAATCTTTCCGTCAGGAAAACCATTATTTTATATATGTTCATCAGTCTGGTTTTGTGCTTTCTCCTGTCGGCATGGATTGTAAGGCGGGCCGAACGGATTCAGAATACGGTCTGGTGGAAGTATGCGGATCAGGAGAGCTATAAGGAACTGGTTAAACCGGGAAGAGGCGGGTATATTTATGAACCGGCGGCAAGACCTGACAGCCCGGAGATGTCGCCAGAGGATCTCAGGGTGTCTGAATTCTGCGATTTTGTGGAAACATGGACGGTTTTGCTTTTGTCCGCGGCCGGAAGCATGGGAGCGGTTTTTCTTTTTTACAGGCATAAGTTGAAAAGACCCATAGCGGAGCTTGCCGCGGCGTCCGGAAGAATTGCCGGAAATGATCTGGATTTTAGCATAAGCTATGAAAACAGGGATGAAATGGGTCAGCTGTGCAAAGAATTTGAGAGAATGCGGGAACAGCTGGCAAAAAACAACCGGGAATTGTGGAATGCCCTGGAAGAAGAGAGAATCCTGCGGGCGGCGATTGCACACGATATCCGTTCTCCCTTATCGGTTTTAAAGGGGTATCAGGAAATGCTTATGGAGTTTTTGCCTGACGAAACCATTGACAGGGAAGAAGCCATGGAAATGCTTTCGGAAAGCAAAAAACAGATTGAGCGCATGGATGTTTTTGTGGATACCATGCAGAAATTAAGCAGTCTGGAGCATCGGGAAATGCTGGCTTCGGAAATTTCGGGAAGGCAGCTCGAGGAAGAACTTCAGGCGGAACTGGATATTCTTGGAAAGGGTAAGGAAATAGACACATTTTTGGAAGTTTCCGGTACAAGGGAATGCTTTTTCGGGGATAAAGAGGTAATCCTGGAGGTTGTGGAAAATCTTCTTTCCAATGCTTTGCGGTATGGAAAAGAACAGGTGGAAATAAAAGTGTCCGTTACCAGTGAGAAATTGGAAATATGCGTAAGGGATGACGGAGCCGGATTTACCCGGGATATAGAGGAAGTCACAAGGGCGTTTTATAAACAAAATGTAAAGGACAGTCTGAAGCACGAGGGAATGGGAATGTATATAAGCAGGCTGTATTGTGAAAAGCATGGAGGAAAGCTTTTACTGGAAAATGAAGAATCGGGAGGCGCCGTTGTAAAGGCACTGTTTCGCCGGATTGCATCATAAGGCAGTCCGGCTCTTTTTCTTTTTATAAATGATCTATCATTGTCTTTTGGTTGTGATTTACAGCTTACAATAGGGCTATCAAAGAAAAAGAGGTAAAAAAAATGACGGTGATTATGAAAAGAGAAATCAGAAATTACCTGAAACGTCCATTGTTCTGGCTGGGAGTGGCAATTGTGGTTCTGGGCGTTTATATGCATCTGGAGCCTTATTTAAAAATTCATTATATCAGGTCGGAAGAGGAACTTTCTTCCGAAAATTTTCCGTCGGAGGAGTTTCCGGACCAGGTTCATGAAGGGGATGTTTATGAAGGATATATTCCCTGCAGTGAGGAAGAACAAAGGGAACTGTGGGAAAACAGTATCAGAAAGAATTTGATTTCCGGCTTTTCCATGAGTGAAAAGGAAGCGGATACAGTTATAGAAGTCTTACAGGGAATGGAACTGAAAGAAGCCTGCGAATATCTGGAAAGAGAATATCATTACTACGGGGCTATGTCAGGCTACCGGAATTTTGCCTACCGAAGGGGAACAAAGGATGAAATCAATGCTTATATTGAGGACAGAATGCAGCATAAAAGCTTTTCCTATTATTTTTCACGGAAATTTGCCGACTTTGCCGGACTGTATATGGGATTTTTTGCAACGGTCATGCTGTCGGTCTTATATATGCAGGATACAAGGCGGGCCACCTATGAACTTTTGCATACAAAGCCTGTGAGCCGGGCGGGATATATCCTCGGAAAAACGGCAGGAGGCTTTCTGGTCTGTCTCATTACATTGGGG
>CAZDRM010000206.1:0-4290 GCA_964507745.1 uncultured Lachnospiraceae bacterium | reverse complement strand
ATTATTTCTTCTGATTCCTCATACCATGCTTCATAATCCACGCCGACGCTTTGCTCTCCCCAGCCTTCTTCCACTGGGCAATAATGCCCTCCGCTTTCTCCGGCGCTTCTTTATACAAATCGTTTAAATTATTTCCCACACTTTTTTGCACGAATTTCTCCGGATCATCCTTCAGATTTGTAAGTATCGTCGAATATCTCTCAAATTCATCCAATGCTACAGTCAGCTTTCCTGACCATGGCAGACGTATTCTGACGCCTTCACTTGCAAGTCTCCGCACATGAACATTTTCATCTCTTGTCCAAAGAATCAATTCGTCCATGACCTCTGCGGGATGCTCTTTTAATAAAGGACGAATGGCATATTCGCCTGTAAATCTCTTTGTCAGTTCCTTTAAGAAAGACAGGGACAGCTGCCAGTCCTCATTTCCGTGCCGTTCCACATATCTGCTGACGGGCCACAGCCACCAGCCCACATTGAACATTCCTTCCGCTTTTTCCAGTTCCGGTCCGAGTATCTGAAAAAACGCCTGTATATTTTTTGAATAATCACTTCCCATGCACTTTTCCATAGCATCCACGATGCTGTCAAAACGATCAAACAATTCTTTATCATCCAACCGGCCAAGCAAATTATCGACAAATGCCTCTTTCTGAAAGTCAGGTATTGCAAGAGCAAGCTTCTTTGAAAAATCCTTAATATATTCATCATCGTAATAGTATTTATATTTCATGGAAAACAACCTCCTGCACACAGGATAACATATAGACTATAGATATGTAAATTTCAAAATGATACCCGATATTTCAAAATATCTGCTGAAAAAATGCCCCTGCTTTGTCTGACATAGACAAAACAGGGGCGCATCCTCTTTTCTTTATACTTTATATTTCTGAAAACTGTAATAAGTAGGCAAAATGGTCATAAGCGTAACCAGCACATGCAGAGGCATCAGTATTTCAAAGGGCGAATACACCCTGCTCCCAAACTGATACAGCACATAGGTGGTTAAATAGTCATATCCCATAATGGCTCCGTGGGGGAAAAGGGACAGCGCATCCCGCCAGAAATAATTATTGATAGACTGCGAAGCCATGGCAGGAACCATAATAATCAGGAAAGCTAAAATAATCGCCACAAAGGAGGATTTAAACCTGGAAGACATCAACATGGTAATCCCGCCCATGGACATACAGCCTATATAGCCCAGTACCAGAACCAAAAGCCATGCCTGGGTCTGTGTCAGGGGATACAGCCCCTTCCAGAATTCCAGCTGAATGGGAACCTTTCCTCCCGATGTACCATATGCAAGCAACAATACTGCACTTGCCGCCAGCATCGTGCCCCAATAGATAACCGTTGCCAGTATAAATCCGGCTATAATTTTCATTTTGTTTCCCGTTTTCTTTCCCAGACGGGTGGAAAAATAGATGGCATCCGCTTTTGTCTGACATTCCGCCGAAAAATTTCCCGCCAATACAATACAGATGACAATAACTGTACCGAATATCAGCGTCAGGTTCATTTCCTTTACCTTTACCCAGCCGTCAAAACACTCATAATAGTAAGGCGTTTCAATATCCATGGCGTGTTCCCTGATATAGGCTCTCTTTTCATCGGAAAAAGACTGTTCCACTTCCTCTCTTCCCAGCCATTCATCAAATATGATTTCCCTTTTCCCATAAAAACCCGCTGCATCATCAGGGCTTAACCGATTAATGGTATAATAATCATAAGACGTAAAGCTTTCCCTGTAAGTAGTATTGACCAAATCCCTTAAATCATAAAATCCCTGCAGTCTGGAGTACCCTTCATCGGAAAGCCATCCATTCTCGCCCATATAGGACGGATTTGCCCATACCTTATTATTTTCTTCTATAACCTGTGCAATAACCTCTTCCGTTACCACTCCCTTCCATGGCTCTTTTGCCTCCTGCATTTTAACTGCCGCTCTGATACCATGGATTCTACTTCCGTCTTCCTGTACATAGTAGCCGCCATATATATAACCGATACACAGTCCCACCGCTAAAAGAACTAAAAAACCAATAGCGGCTATGGAAGTTTTGCTCCGCAGCATTTTCTTTATCTCAAATTTTAAAATCGTCATTCTTCCTCTACCTCCTGTCCGAAATAGTACATATAGACGTCCTCTAAGGAAGGCATGACCTCTTTGGCACCATCAGCCGGTTTTTCTTTTGAAATCAAAGTAAGCATAATGCCGCCTTCCTCCTTTTTCCTGTTGCAGACCGTATAGTGTTCTTCCGCATAGGCGGCTTCCTCATGGGTCATCAGGCATTTCCATACCATGCCTTCAATCTCCCCGGTTAAATGCTCCACCGTTCCCTTTGTCTGGATTTTCCCGTCCTTCATAATCAGAATCTCATTGGCGATATTTTCCACATCCGATACAATGTGGGTGGATAAAAGCACAATCCGTTCCTCCGCCATTTCACTGATCAGATTGCGGAAACGGATTCTTTCCTTGGGGTCCAGTCCTGCCGTAGGCTCATCTAGCACCAGGATTTCAGGGTCGTTTAATACTGCCTGGGCAATTCCCAGCCGCCTTTTCATTCCGCCCGAAAAATTCTTTACCTTCTTTTTTCCCGCCTTTTCAAGGGATACAAGCTGCAATAATTCTTGGGTCCTGGCCTTGGCATAACTTCCCTTCATCCCTTTTAACGCCGCTATATAAAGAAGATACTCCTCCGCCGTAAACTGGGGATAATAACCGAAATCCTGGGGAAGATAGCCCAAAACATTCCGGTAACCTTCCCCCGACTTTAAAATTGGCATTCCCTCATAGCGGATTTCCCCCTCTGTGGGGTTTAACAAAGTACATATCATTCTCATAAGGGTGGTCTTTCCCGCCCCGTTAGCTCCCAGCAATCCGTAAACGCCTTTTTCCAACTGTAAATGAACATGGTCTACCGCATAAAAATCTCCGAATTTTTTGCTTACGCCATCAATCTCTAACATATTCCACCTCCGAAAGCCCATTGGCATTTTTCACAATTTTTCCTATGACAAATCCAAGATAAACATAGGAAAGTACAAGAAGGATTCCCCATATAAACAGCTGTACTTTTTCATAGATTTGTAAGTATACTGTCAGCCAGAAAACGACCGCCATCCATAAAGCGCCGCCCGCCTCCGCCATGGACTCTGAGGTTCTTTTTCCCCATGCCATAATTGACAGACAGACCATCAGCATGGAGTTATAGGGTACTAAAAGCCATACCGCTATCTGATAGAAAGAAAAAGACAGCCATCTGTTTGTGCACAATACAAAAACCGTCGCCACACACAAATCCGTCATGCCCAGCAGCAAAAATCTGGCAAGGTATGCTTTTTTCAGTCCGAAACGGGTGCAGCTTTCCACATCCATAGCCTGATATCTGACATTTTTCCAGATTTCCGGCATGGCGGTCAGCACCAGAAGGGAAGCCGCTACCGCTATCATAGGCTCCGCCCCTTTTCCGCTCTGGGGCCGGATTCCGTATAAGGCAAGGAACATTCCCAGAAAAACAACGGCTTTTACCGCCCAGGTCCCTTTTGATATAAAACGCATCTGTCCGAAAATGAATTCAAGCATTCCCGCTTCCTTTTCCTTCTCACACTCCATCATGATTCTTTTTGACAAGGCAACGGTTTCTTCCAGCTTTTCCGGCCTTAAGACTCTTTCATCCAGCACAATATAGCCTGTTTTGTTTTTTCCTGCACAGCCCTCATTTTCACGTCCTCTCATGTGAAATCCTCCTTTCCCAATATTTCTTTTAATTTCTCTTTTGCCGCCTTTAACCGGTATTTGATATTGGACTGGGTCTGTCCTGAAATTGCGGCAATTTCTTTTATTTTTAGTTCCTGGAAATAATACAGAAGCACTGCTTCCCTCTGTTCCTCCGGCAATTGCAAAAGTGCCTCCCGGATGCTGATTTTCTCCACCGTTTTCCCGGCAAAATCCCTGCTTCGCTCATCGGTCAACGCATTTCTTTCTTCCTCGCTTAAAGGCATTTCCTTAGACCTTCTCTTTTGCTCATAGAAGTTTTTGCACAGGTTACCCGCTGTTACATAGAGAAAATTCTTTGCCTTTCCCCTGTGCTCATACCGCCCGATACTCTTAAAAAAGTTTAAGAAGGTCTGCTGGGTAATATCCTCCGCCTGCATAAAGTCTCCGGTTTTTGCAAAACAGTAATTTAAAATCTCGCTATAATATTTCCTGACAAACCGCTCTGCGGCATCCTCTCTTCCATTCCTGATGCCCAGAACCAGAAGGAAATCCTCATCCAC
>CAZDRM010000205.1:0-4291 GCA_964507745.1 uncultured Lachnospiraceae bacterium | reverse complement strand
TGAGGTGCAGAGAGAGGTTATCAGGAAAATCGGCGAAAAGGGTAACTGTGTTATTCTGGGAAGAAACGCCAATACGATTTTAAAGGAGTTTGATAACTGCCTTCATGTGTTTATTCATGCTGCTCCTTATTGGCGTCTTGAGCATATGAAGGAACAGATGCCGGATACGCCGGAAGCTAAAATCAGCGACCAGATTCGTGCCATTGATAAGGCGAGGAGGAAATATTGTACCTATTATACCAATACCGAATTCGGTATGTCAGAATATTATGATATCACTTTAAGCTCATCTACGCTGGGCATTGAGACATGTGTGGATATTATTTGCGAGCTGGCAGAGAAATAGCAAAAGCTGTCGGTTGGGTATCTGTAATCAACAAAAAAATATATTGATGTGAGAGGGAAATCTGCCCAAGGTCGGGGAGATTTCTTTTTTTATGTAAAAATTCTGTGAATAAAAACTGAGAAAAAGCGTACTAATAAGGCATATCATATCCCTTTTAGGATTCTGGTAAATGGATTTTGGGGTTTGTATCATGATGTTATTAAGGGTGTTTTGCGCAGATGGTGATTTCATTGAAAAAAACAAAATATAATAAGAGAGAACGGACTGAAAGAATCAAGGCTGTCCGTATGCTGCTGGGACTGACTCAGAAGCAGTTTGCGGAGACTCTCGGAATGAGCAGGGAAGGATATCAAAAGCTGGAACGGGGAGAAAATAATATTTCCACGGATGTGTTGGAGAAATTAAATCATATTTACGGGATTTCAGCTGACTATCTTTTATACGGGGATTTCCAGGACGAGGAAAAGGTCTGGAATATGGTACGTAATTGTTCGGAAACGGCAAAAATGGACATTATGATAAGATTGATTGCATATTTTACCACCTCCAGAAAGGTAATATATCCCGATTCCGGTTTCAGTCTGGAAGACTTTTTGAAAAAAGTGAATATAGGGGATAAACGGAGTTGACATGAAAAAGATTCTTTTGATCGAATCTGATTATGTGATAATGGATGAGCTTTATCATATTATTCTGAAATATAAAAGGAACGTTAGTATTTTTCAAACAGGAGATTTGGCGGATGCCTATCAGACTGTTCTTTCCCATGATATAGAATTGATCATTGTGGACACTGCTCTAAATAAAGAACCTTTAATAGACATATCCTGTCTGAAGTTTATTGAGGATATCAGACAGTTTGATAAGTATGCATTTGTTCCCGTCATTGTGATTTCTCCCCTGATGGATGAATGTCTTCATGTATTCAGGGAGCTTCACTGTTACGGTTATCTGGAAAAACCTTTTTCTTACGAGGCCGCGGAGGTGCTGATCAAGGACGCCCTACGCTTTAAAATGCAGAAGAGAGAAAAACGGTTTGTTTATTTCAAAAGCGGATGTGTTTTTCATCCCATACGTGTTTCGGAAATTATTTATATTGAACATAAAAGACGGCAGATGCTGATTCATACCCGAGAAGGAATTGTGGATATCCCTTATCATACCTGCAGCGATACCATGCAGCAGTTCATAGATGAGGATTTTGTTCCCTGTTCCAGGGGAACCATTGTCAATATGGATTTTGTTCAGTCGCTGGACGGTATTAATCAGTATCTGGTCTTAAAAGAAGGTCTGGGACAGCTGGAAGTGGGCAGAAGCTACGTCAAAAAAATTAAGGACACCTTACAGGATATGTAAGATGTCCTTTTCTTTTAGTTATGGAAAGCAGCATAAAAGAGGGGGTAAAAACCAAATTGAAAATTAAAGAAAGTGTTTCAATGCAGATAAACGGTAAATATAGTGCGAGTGGTAAAGTGAGTTCAGATATGACTGCTTTCGATCCTGAATATTTGGAGTTTACATAACTATACATTTATTATATAACTTTTTAAAACAATTGGCTGTTTTTGGCCTCAGATGCATGAAAAAACGAACAAATGGAAGATAAAACCGGTTTTTGTGAAAAAAACAACCGCTGGGGACAAATTTTAGCAGATAAAATTTAAGGAAATTGTTTTATTGAAGTTTCTTTTTTGCTATAATAAAACAGTCGGAGGACTTAATATGAAGAAAAACAAAGGATTGCTTCTGGGTTTGCTGCTTGGTGTGTCAGTAATGGCGGCAGGATGCGGACATAAAGAAGGAGAAAATATTAAAGCGGGTTTTGCTGCAGTGGAACTGTCGGATTATCAGGGAGCGCTGCAGTGTTTTGAACAGGCCATTGTATCGGGAGAGGATTTGGAGCTGGCGTATAGAGGCTGCGGTATTACTTATCTGGGAATGGCGGATTATGAGAATTCCATAGCGGCCTTTGAAAAGGCGCTGGATAACGGTGGAATCTTTGCAGGGGACTTGGAGCGGGATATTAATTTCTATATGGCTACGGCGCTGTATAAAAGTGGACAACCTGATGAAGCGGTAAAGCTTTTGGATGCTATTGTTGAAAGCGATAAGAAAAATTCCGATGCCTATTTTCTGAGAGGAAGCATTCTCATAGAAGGTCAGGATTATGAAGGCGGAATTTACAATTTTGAGCGGGCAATAGCAAATACTTCCGATTCTCATGGTATGAAGATTGATATTTATGAGATACTTGCCGGAAACGGATATGAGGAAAAGGGCAGGGAGTATCTGACCCGGATGCTGGATGAAGAAAAGAATTTAAGTGACTATGAGCAGGGTGTCGTTTATTTTTATCTGGAGGATTATGATAATGCCAGAAATCACTTAGAGGTTGCCAAGCAGTCTGCCAAAAAGGAAAAGGGCAAGATCGTGTACATGCTGGGAAGAACCTATGAGCAGTTAGGCGACAGTAATTACGCCGGCATTCTCTATTCGGAATATCTGGGAGAAGCTCCGGAGGACGCCCTTATCTTTAATCAGCTGGGACTCTGTAAGTTAGCGGCGGGCAACTACGATGAAGCGATTCATGCCTTTGAAGATGCGCTGGCTTTGGGAGACGCATCCATGACCCAGACCCTGCGTTACAATCAGATTGTGGCCTATGAACGGGCGGGAGAGTTTGCAAAGGCAAAATCCCTTATGAACGCTTATCTTTCATCCTATCCCGATGATGAGGCGGCACAGAGAGAAGCGGTATTTTTAAGCACCCGCTAGCAGAATGTTCGGAAAAAGGACCATGGTGGGAATGGCAGCAGAAATGGAAAATAGAAGACAAATACCATAAAAATACAGGAGAAGGAAATATGATCAATCAATTAACAGCAAAGATTCAAAAAACAGGAGCGCCTATTGTTGTAGGATTAGACCCTATGTTAAAATATGTGCCGGAGCATATCAAGGCAAAGGCTTTTGAACAGTTTGGGGAGACGCTGGAAGGCGCTACGGAAGCAATCTGGCAGTTTAATAAGGGAATCGTAGATGCGGTCTGCGATCTGGTTCCTGCGGTAAAGCCCCAGATTGCCATGTATGAGCAGTTTGGAATTCCGGGACTTTCCGCCTTTGCCAAAACCGTTGCTTACTGTAAGGAAAAAGGTCTGGTTGTCATCGGAGACATTAAGCGGGGCGATATCGGCTCCACCTCCAGCGCATATGCGGTGGGACATCTGGGAAAGGTTACGGTAGGCTCCAAAAGCTATTACGGGTTTGACGAAGACTTCGTAACGGTCAATCCCTATCTGGGCTCCGATGGAGTAAAGCCCTTTATAGATGTGTGCAAAGAGGAAAAGAAAGGAATTTTTGTATTAGTCAAGACTTCCAACCCCAGCAGTGGAGAATTTCAGGACAGAATCATTGACGGAAAGCCCTTATATGAACATGTGGGCAAAATGGTTGATGAATGGGGAAAAGAATGCATGGGGGATGCTTACAGCTATGTTGGTGCTGTAGTTGGAGCTACTTATCCGGAAATGGGAAAGGTGCTGAGGGATATTATGCCCAAGGCTTATATTCTGGTGCCGGGCTATGGCGCCCAGGGCGGCAAAGGCAAGGATTTAACACATTTCTTCAACAAAGACGGCTTAGGCGCTATTGTGAATTCTTCCAGAGGCATTATTGCCGCATATCAGAGCGATGCCTACAAGGAAAAGTTTGCAGCGGAAAATTATGCGGACGCTTCCAGAGCAGCAGTGCTTGATATGAAGGAGGATATTGCACAGGCGTTAGGGTAAAGTGAAGAGACAAAAGAAATTCAAAAGAGGATAGTTCAGACTTTGGAACGAAAAGATTTAAAGTATTATATTTAAGGAGAAAAAAATGGAACAGTACAAACAGGAATTTATAGAATTTATGGTAGACTGCAATGTATTAAAATTCGGGGATTTTGTT
>CAZDRM010000204.1:0-4368 GCA_964507745.1 uncultured Lachnospiraceae bacterium | reverse complement strand
AATAGAAATGATTTGGGAATGCCCTATTGGTTTTGGAACAAAATCAGCCGATATATACCTTATCAGATATGTGAAAAAAGCGCATATAGAATATATGGAAACGGATTGGCTTTGCTATAGGGGGATTGAATCATGAATGGAATAGAGGGAAATTATAGCAATTCATATTATAACAGTACAGTTTTGCAACAGGCGGTTATAAATGATAAAAATCAGAAAAATGAGAATCTAACAATTAGTATTGATGCTTCAAATTCAAAGATAAGTGCTGAGAATAAAATGAAACAGGCGGATGAATTTTTAGCACAGCATGATAAACTGTATGCAGAACAACAAGCCGCTGTTATGAAAACCATTACGGACGGTATGGCGGTAGCCCAGGAAATAGCAAGACGTATGTCAAGCGGTGCAAAGGTATCGCAGTCAGATGAGAATAATTTAATGCAATATGATATGAGGATGTATATGGCTGCCAAAAACGCCCAACTGCTGGCGGAACGAAAAAAGGATATGTCTGACGAAAGTCTGATTGACCAATTTAATGAAAGACATGCTAATGACCGAAAAGACTGGACAACCGAGCTGGACCAGAGTATTCAAAGCATAAATCAAAGTCAGGCTGCAGAGACAGGGCAAACAGTGGATGAAGCCGGAAGTATTGATATTTCTATTTAAAAAGCAAACATAACACTTTTCATATGAAAGGGCATGAATACCATAAAATATGGAATTCATGCCCTCATATACTGTTCATTACATTTTTACTTCTAATAATCCGTTTCTTACGGCAGATTATATTCCGCTTTCAGATTTCCAAATTCCGCAGAGTTGGTAAACCCGAATACAAGGGTATCTCTTGTTACTTCCCCTCGCTCTAATCTTCCTACCCAGTCATTCAATCCTGCTTCTTCAGGCTCACGGTTTAAGAAGGTTTCATACATTCTGGTAACAAATTCCGTATCACTAAGATTTAAATTTGTTAACTCGTCTGAATGGAGGAATCCATGGGATGCAATCTCCTCGATGGTGTTTTCCTTTGTCAGATATTTTTTACACCAGTATTCCAGTCCATCCTCATCAAATTTCCTGCCGAGCATTTTAGTGTAGAGTCTTGCAATAAAGCCTGTTGCCTGTATATTCTGGTCACGGTACTGGCTCAAAGTCACGTTGCCCCTCTCAACTCCAAAGCTATTGCAAAGATTTGAAAACTCCTCTGATTCCGCAAAACCATAATATACATACTCGCGGCTCGCTCCATTCTCGAGGCGGGAAATCCAGTCCTGTTTGCCGCTGTTATCACTGCTTCTTCCAAACATAGTTCTGTATAACACTTCTACAAACTGTGCATCTGAATAATTTTTATTCTTAAACTCGTCGCTGAAGAAAAATCCCCATGCAACCTGTGCCGCATTTTCCTTTTTGCTGTTCAGTCTGTCTGTCCAGTCTGCAATTCCTTCTTCTTCCCCATCACGGGTAAGGGCTACATTATATAATCTGTAGACAAAAGCTGCCACCCCCTGCTTATCCTTCCATGTCTGGGGACCTTCCGGTATAGTGGAATCCGTATTTGGTTCGGTGGGTTTCACTTTATCCTTCATATTGTTGCGGTGGTCGGCTATTTCGCTGCTTAAACCATTCCACTCAATAGACACTCCGTTTCCGTCCCCATATTCTATGGCTCTTTCCTCATCAGGAATTTTCTGATAAAGCGCTTCCAGTGCTTTATATTCCTTCTCAAGAGCGTTGTCGGCAGCTATTAATTGATTATATTTTTCCAAAGCTGCCTTGTACAGGGAGTCAAGCGCTGCGGAATCCGGATTCTCTTTATCCAGTTCTTCCTGATACGCCTCATTTGCATCGTCAAATGCAGCCATGGCATCTCCGGCAGCACCTAATAAATGATAAACACCGTTCTCTGCATCAAGTCTGTCAAGGTATGGTTGCAGGTATGGGCTTTCAGGAAGGCCTATAGGCTCAGTATTACAGATTTCGGGATAGTATCCCTGAATCTCCGTAAATTCATTCTTCGGGGTATTGTTATAATCATCTGGGAGTTCCTTCTCTTCCTCAGTCAAAGTATTATAGGCAAGTTCTAATGCTTTATATGCTTCGATATAAGCTGCCTTTAGAGACTCCCATTCTTTGCCTTCTTTAGGAAGCTGTTTCCATGCCTGATAAATCTCATTCCATTGAGCTTCTGACAGTGGATTTTCTTCTTCTATTAATTTTCCGTATTGTTCCCAAAATTCGTCAGTCTTTTTCTGGAATGCATCAAGTGCATCATAATACGTATCGATTGCCGTCCAATATGCATCCACATTACTGCTTTCTTCATTCACAGTGACATCCTGTTCATCTATTCCGTTGGCGTTGACTTCAGCGGCATGGACAGCCGTTGTGCCCGGGAATAGTCCTACAGTCAAAACTAATGCCAGTGTTATGCTTAACAGGCGCCGTGTAGATTTTTTCATACAAAATTCCTCCCTTTTGTGGTTTTACAATTTTTGTGCACAGTATTATAATGATTGTGCCACATCCGGTTCTTTAATTGGTATGCAGTTTGCGGACTTTGACGCCGTTATAATATACCCCTTTCGGAAGAATTTTCTAAAAACTCATTTGCCTCATCCAAAGACATGCCCTTCTCCAAACAGAACATGATAATGGCATCCCGGTGCACCTTTGGATAGAGGGCTCCTTTTCCCGCAATTATAAATAAGCGCTGGGTTTCCTCTATAGATAAATGCATGGCAAATGCCATTCTCAGTAAAATGTCCCTGCCGGGATTTCGTTTCCCGGAAAAAACCTGATATACAAAAGATTTGCTTAAAATAGTTTTCACAATCAAATCAGGAATACTCATTTCATGCTCTTGCAGTAAATCCTGTAAATATTGCTGCAGGGTAACGGGAGCTCCGTAAATTTCTTTATTTCCGATATAATCGGAGGCAAACTGATCCGGTTTTTCCTGTATCATGTGAAATAGTTCTGATGTTGTATTGTTGGTTTGGTCAAATTTCTTATTTTTCATAACTTCCCCAGTCCGGAGTAAATCCTCTCTGATATTGGCTTGATATCCATGCCGGCATAACCATTTTTCTGTTGGTCGCAGGAATAATATTATTATAATAAATATTCGTCTTTGGTCGGTATGCGGCTTGCAGACTTTCCAAACAGAAAGCCCTATGATAAAATAAATATAATATTTTTATTATATCGTTTTGTTAGGAGATTGCAAATGATGTTATCTGAAACCGGGCTGGTGCTTCCTTCTCCGTTGTCCGATTCCTATTCTCTTGAATCCTGCCTAAAATATGCGCCGGATAAACAGGTCTATACAGTCAGGGAAAAAAGTTCCGGGCAAAGAGCCCTTTTAAAATATGCTTCCGGCGATAAAGCCGGACTTCTTAAAGTTGAAGCGTCTTTTCTGCGTTCTTCCGAATTTGATTTTCTTCCCGCTTACTATTGTTGTGCGGAAGGGGATAATGCTTTTTTGCTGGTTCGTGAGTACATAGAAGGCGAGACGCTGGAAGAGTATGTAGAACATCGGGAAACCCTTCCGGTTCGGGAGGCACTCTCCATATTAGATCTTGTTGCCTCCCTTATTGCAAACCTTCACGCCCAAAATCCGCCTATTATTCATCGTGATATCAAACCCCAGAATTTTATCCTTACTCCGGAGAGAAAAATTGTCATGTCGGATATGGAAACGGTCCGTATTCAAAATTCCGGCTCGGACCATGATACCATAATGGTCGGTACGCGGAGCATGGCGCCCCCGGAACAGTTTGGCTTTAGCCAGACCGGCGTTCAAAGCGATATCTATAGTCTGGGGGTACTCCTTATCTACCTTTCCACAGGTTCTTATTCACGGGATAAAAGCGATTTTGCTTTTCTTCCTTTTTCGGTACGGCGTATTATCCGTAAATGTATTGCATTTGATCCTTCCAAGCGGTATTCAAGTATCCGCCGGTTACGCCGTGATATTGCTTCCGTCTGCCGTTTTCGTATGCGTTTTGTGCCCTTGTGTCTTACAGCTTCCATTGCTGCTACGGCTTTGTTCTTAAGCGGGGGAACCTTGGTAAAGCATCAATTATCAGAATGGCGTATGGAGCAATCGGTTACTTTTCATAATCCGGTAATCGAAGATGCTGCCAGACAAGCCCTTGGAAAATCGGATAACGAACCCATTACGCAGGAAGAATTGTCACAGATTTCCTCTCTGCTTTTATCCGGCGACCGTTATTTTGCAGATTGGAACAGTTATGAGACTTATTATGGCGAGGAATGGTTTGTGTATTCTGCGGAAGATACCCCCAGAGAGCCTTTCCCTCTGGATGATTTGCGTTATTTTACCGGACTTAGGGA
>CAZDRM010000203.1:0-4420 GCA_964507745.1 uncultured Lachnospiraceae bacterium | reverse complement strand
GGGATTACGACCCCTTATTTAAGTGCGCCCCAAATCTACTCTATTTTTCACTCTTGCCCCCTTCAATTGGAGTTGCAACAGTTTTCTTTTTGGTCATGAATTTTAAGATTGCCACTAATACGATTATCCACAGGGATAACAATGCCACAATCTGCAGTTTGGTTACTGTATATAAGAATTTCAAATCAGCGTTCAAATCGTTTTTGCTTTCTTCCGGTTCGTGCTCCTTCATGGCATACATAAGATCTTCAAACCCTTTTCGGTTGAGTTCTGCGGTTTCTACGATTTCTTCAATGGTAAGGCCGGTAAGTTCTTCAGCATTTGTTCTGTCTGCAACATATTCGTTTTCTATCAGGTCTATGTTAAAGTTTACTGGTTCTGCCGGATTATCCCCATGATAGTCAATATATACAGTTATACTACGGATACTATTATTATAATTAAAAGCAATGACGATACTTTTTGTATCATACTCCGATTCGTCGTTTGCATATGCCTGGCATGTAATAAGTAGGTCTTGATTCTCCGGTACTCTATCCCGGATGCTGCCATCGCGCCGAATTCTGTTATATCTTGTAAAAATGGTATGGTATCTTTCTGGTATGATACGAGCACCCAATTCGTAATCATTTTTCATTCTCCAATCGTTGTAGTTGCCAATGACACCTAATGAAGCCCAATGTTTGTCATATTTTGTCTGCATAAATTCTTCGGCAAGCGTTAAGGGGTTGTCTTCCAGATTACTGATTCTTTCTATGTGAAGTTTATATTCATCTACATAGTCTTGCGCAACCTGACGGCAGTTATTTATAATACACGCAATAAGGGTAAAGAAAATTATTGAAACAAATACTGTCAGCAGATAAGTTTTTTTAAATTTTTTACTCATTTCCATATTCTCCGGTCTCTGCAAATTGTACATTTACTTTCTCATATTCTACATATTCATTCCTCCCCGATTCAATACTGTGAATAAAATTTTTCACTATTTTGCCTCTTTCTTCCCAGACTTCCTCTGATACATAAAAGTTATCTAATTTATCTCCTACAGCATCTCCGATTAGGGAATCTTCTTTCATTCTGTCAAACAGATGTTCCGCATCATTGTGTTTTGAAATATATTCATCATGGCGATGCGCCTGCTCCTTCAATGTTTTAATGCCTTCCTTATAATCCCCTTGTCCTATATTGGTGGCAAATTCTCTCGCACGATTGTCTGTTCCGTCGGTTATCCCCGAGTAGTACTGGTTCATTATCTTAATTGCATTTCCGCCATTTTGAAACCTTGCACTTAAATTTACTGCATCCAGGTCTGCTTTGTAATCATCAGGCGTAAGCTTTGGTCCATTCCCTGCTGTTCCATATACATCCCCTACATAACCGGCGTTTGCCCTTAAATCGTAAATTCCATTAAATATACCGCTTTTGTCTCCTGCTTTTATAAAAGCATTGTTATCCGGTGTCAGTATGGCTGTCATGACAATTGACATATGGGCTAGGTCAATCTTTCCGGAATATTGTTTTGATTTTTCGTTTTCTTCTTGTTCATGAGGCTCTTTTCCAGAATATTCGTAATTATCTTTTATATTTTCTCCTAAATAATTGATATCTTCCTCCGTCAGCCCATACTTTTTCAACTCATTTTCCAGCCCATCCCTGCTGTATGTCCCCACCAGAGAGTGCCACAAATCATTTAGTGTTACCTTTTGCTCCTTTTTAAACTTTGCCAAAGGCTCTTTAAATTCTTCCGTATCTACAATAGAATCTGCTCCGAATTTGAATATCTTCCATAAAACATTTTCATCAAACTCCGCCTCTTCATATTCCACCTCTTCATAAGTATATACAAAGGAAGCTAGCAGCTTAAAGTATTCCAGATTCACATCCTTTACATCTGATTCCTCCATAGAGTTATATAGGCGAAAGAGTATTTCCCCTGTTCTTCTGTCAAACCCGAACTGTGCCTCCATATTCTCTATAAAAGCTTTTTCTATCTCAAGATTTCTCTTTACCCAGTCCTTTTCAACCTTGTCTACCCAGCTTAAATCTACATAATTCACTTGATAATTTATCATGCTGCCGTCAAAGACGGAGCTGTGGAGGCATTCGATTCCTCTTTTCAAATCAGCCTGATAAGAACTTATATTTTGATACAAGCCACTGGAGGCGCTTAGGAAGCTTTCAATCTGCTTTAATTTCTTTTTTACCTGATTAAGGGCAATTTCAAGTTGTTCTAACAGAGCAGAATAGGAGCAGCCCTTCACTGTGCTCGTCAGATAATAGGCCTTGTTAATCTGTTCTTCAATACATTCCTTATCCCGTTCAAGGGCTTCCTCATCCACATATCCGATACCTCCAAGTTCTCCGGAGATGCAGGCCTTGTAGGCGTTGTTTTCCTGTATCAATGCTTCCGCAAATAAAATGGTCTGGTGCATGACAGCCACATGGAGGGTAGTGTAATATTCCCGGATACTGTCATAGGATTCCCCCTGCATCCGGTCTTTGGATTCTTCCAGAGATGAAATTTCAGACAACACCCTTTCGGCATTGTCGATGACACGATACATGCCTGTATTCTTGGCATCAAGATGTGCTATAACCGAACCGGGGCTCATTTTTAATCCCATAGTTTTTTCCTCCATCACGATTTACCTGAAAAAAACATTTTGTATGCTTTTTTGACTTACAGTTATTATAGAGTATCTCCGTTTAAAAATCTATCAGAACGTTTATTCTCGTACCATATATGGTAATGCTACCGTATTTGGATATATAATTTCCGGTAAATAAGCGGTTTTAAGGGATGCCGCCCCTTGCCAATTATTATTCAAACCATTATAATATTGACTTGTCCGGGGAAACAGGTGGAAATCCTGTACGAGCCCGTCGCCGTGAGGCATATGAAAAATATTGCTGATCTGACCCGAATGCCACAATTCGGGGAAAGACCATTGGAAATAATCTGAGAAGGTTTGGTCAGCAGAATGCCAAGTCGAAATATCCGGACGGGAAAATCCTCTTTTCTATGACCGCGAGCGCCGGTATCTGGAGGAAATATAAATCAAAGGAGATAAAATCATGAGAATGAAACGAAGTAAAAAAATTTCGTCATTCATCCTTTGTATGATGCTTATTGTGGCTATGGCATTCACTACAACCGGTTGTAATGGCGGCACTAATCAGGAAGCACAGTCCCAGACGGGAGCGGAAGCAAATGTCCAGACAGAGGCTGCTGTACTTGGAGAAGGAAGTACGGTGTTTCAATTTTCCGTAGTGGACAAAGAGGGCACTGAAACGAATTTCGAAATCCATACGGATAAGGAAACAGTGGGAGAGGCCCTGGAGGATTTGGGACTGATTGCCGGAGAAGAAAGTGAGTACGGTCTTTATGTAAAAACCGTTAACGGCATAACTGCCGACTACGATAAAGACGGTGTGTACTGGGCATTTTATATTAACGGAGAACAGGCTCCCACAGGCGTCAGCTCGACAACAGTAACAGAAGGAGAAAATTATTCCTTTAAGGTAGAATGATATGAAGCTTACTGTAAAAGAAATGGCTGTGTTCTCAATGCTGGGGGCGGTAATGTATGCCTCCAAGATGATTATGGAGATTGCCCCCAATATTCATCTTCTGGGTATGTTTACCATTGCCTTTACGGTTGTTTACGGAAAAAAGGCATTGTATCCCATTTATGTTTATGTCCTGATGAACGGGGTGTTTTGCGGTTTTGCAACCTGGTGGATACCCTATTTGTATCTGTGGACGGTTCTCTGGGGAGTCGTTATGCTGCTTCCTAAGAAAATGCCTGAAAAGGTAAAGCCCCTTGTATATATGGTCGTATGCGCGATGCACGGCTTTTTGTTCGGGACGCTTTATGCTCCCGCACAGGCGTTGTTATACGGCTTGAGCTTTAAAGCAATGATAGCGTGGATTGTGGCGGGGCTGCCTTTTGATTTTATACACGGAGTCAGCAATTTTTTCTGTGGAATGCTGATTGTCCCCGTTATTTCAGCCCTGAAGCTGGGAGAAAAGTACATGGGAAAGACAGAATAGGATTTCCGCAATACGGGGCGGAGGGTATGAAACCCCCTAAGATGCTTGCAAAAATAGGATAATTATGCTACTATTTTTCCAGACAAATTGCGGTAAAGAGATGAGTATGTGTTCTATATGCGGGTAATACCGTAATCGGGAATGAATTGATCCCGGGACAAAGTAATGATTTGTCCCGGGTTTTTCATTATATGCCGTATGTACGCAGATGCACCTTTGCGTGAATGAGCACATGCATACCATTTCAAAATCATAGAGAAAGGGCGTAAAAAATGGCGAATGTGATTACAGACGAAACAATTGATTATGTAGGAATTCTGGCCAAGCTGGAGCTGTCCGCCGAGGAAAAGGAACAGGCGAAAA
>CAZDRM010000202.1:0-4427 GCA_964507745.1 uncultured Lachnospiraceae bacterium | reverse complement strand
ATGTGGTTTCTTCCTCAATCCGGTCGTCGATGCGTTCCCACTTGCGTCCTCGCCGTCCGACTTCATATTCCCGGTTATCTCCGCGCCCGGTCGGTACTTTGGGAAGATTAGTCAGGATTTCGATAAAGCGTACTACAGGGATATAGGTTACATTGCGCTGTTTAACGACTCCCGGCTGATTGGCAAGGGATTGATTTGCGTCCATGCTGCCGAATTTCCTGCAAAGATTTCCGTATGTGAACTGGTTATGCAATCCCAGCTTAGAACCTGATATACGGAATCCGTTATGGTCGTAAGCCACGCCCCGGATGCGTCCGGTGTTGCTGTCGGTGCAGAATGAGAGGGTTATCCCGTCCTGTGCAAGCAGTTGTGCAAAAGTATTCCAGTCATTGGACTGGGAGAGACGGTTGAGCACCAGCTTTCGTATAAGAAGTTTTTCCCATAGTTTCTCCTTCTCTTCTTTAATCTTTCTTTTATCTTTCTTTTATCTTTCTTTTATTTTTCCATTATTTTCCTTTTATCTTTCCTTTACCGTTCTTCTTTATAATAAGTGATGCCGGCAAAGACACACGCCACAGGAATTATAATTTCAAAAACTGTCCTTTAATGAAATCCATCTCTTTTTCATCCAAAAAAGCGCTTTCCGCACAGGATTCCCATTCCCCGACTGCGTTTTTTACTTCCGTCAATATTTTATCCGCTTTCCTTTTGGTAAGATTCATATGTCTGCCGGCTTCATAAAAATCCTCCGGACCGAATCCTTCCGTTTTGCCGTTCATGCTCATCTGATGACTTTTCAGCCATAGATTCTCCTTGTCATTTGCATAGGTAAGATCATAGGCAGGCGACAGGCTCCATGTACCGGATTTATCCATCAAAAAGGAAATATTCTTGACATGGTCGTCCTGATTCCTCATAAGAATATTAAAAGTCATCCGCCTAAACATCTGCTCCACCTCATTCTGTCCCAGATGAAGCCGGTTCATAACAGACACCGCCTGTTCATAGCTGTATACGCCGGGCATATTATAATCAAAATGCGCCATGGCCCCAAGGGACTGCATATGAATCTTTGCACCTTCCGGGCTCCTGTCAAAACGCTTTGTCATAAAATGATATCTGCCCGATTCCTGATAAAGCTGGCAGTCATTCATCTCGATTCCCGCTTTCTTCGCCATCAGGTAATAAGCATATTCTATTCTTGTGTAAGCAGGAGCATCAGCCTTGTCGCCTTTATCCTTGTTGTTCTCTACCCCGTCAAATTTGAGAAGCCAATACTCATATCCCGTTCCTGCATCAATCTGTCCCGAACGGATATCCCTGGTTTGGGGATTCCATGCAATGACCGCCTTTGCCCTGGCTCCGCCTGCGGAAGTGCCCACATTGATAATCTGTTCCATTGTCTGCTCATCGCCGCTGACATGTATATTTTCCCGTTCCGACAAAATGTCCGACGCCAGCTTTACCAATGCATCAATATTAATACTGCCGTCTCTTACTTCCCCATAATCCTTTGCCGGCGCATATTCAAGGGCGCCCATTCCGCGCTTTCCCGTATACAAAAGCCTTTCCACCGCCGTAAGGGAATGCATGTCCCTTCCCTGTTCCGACAGATACCTTTCAATCAGCTTTGTACCGTATTTATCCGGCAATGAATCGGCAAGAAGTCCCGGCAAACCGTAAAACGTATCTTTGGGCAGTGCCGGAAATGAATAAACCATGGGAGATAAGGGCATGACAACGGGGGCTACTTCAATTCCGCTGTTCAGAAAATCTTTATCATAATTAAACAGCGGGACAGAGCCGTTATCCTCCTGGGCTACCGCGCCGATTCTGGTCCCCCACAAATATACTTCTGCAGTAATCATGCCTTCTCATCCCCCCATGTCCACTTCTTCTCTTCCGGGGCCTTTTTTCTGGTTGAAACACGTTTGCGCTTTTTCCCGTAATCAACCAGTTCTGTGGGCATCAAAACCTGTTCCTGGAGCAAAAGGTCCAAATTAGGCAATACTCTTAAAATACGCAGCACATTTAGTACATTTTCAACCTTTACGCTTTCCCCGTTTTCAATTCTGGCTATTGTACGAAGGGCCACGCCGGATTGTTCCGCCATTTCAGATTGGGTCAGATTCATGGAAATTCTCATATCCTGAATCCGTTTCCCCAGCTCCTTCATGATCATTTCATTGTTTTCTGTCCCATATAATTTCACAAAAGAATCTCCTTTAAAAATTAAAATGCCATATTTGACTTTTATTATAATATATTATCTATTAATTTGTCAAATTTGACATTTTATTTTAAATTACTGTTTGCAAGGAATATATTCTTTTTATCATTTGAATAAATTCGCTTCATTTCTAATGAGGCTTTTCTCATTCTAACTTTTACGTTCAGTTTACATATTATATAGTTATGTCAATCATATCTAATCCCAGCTTTGTCAACTCCAACAGCCTGTCCTCTTTATTTTGAAGATACAGATAACCGTAAAGCGCCTCCAGTCCCGTGGCCTTCCGGTATTCTCCCACAGAAGCGTTTTTCGCCATAGTATGGGATTTTGCATTTCTTCCCCTTTTGTAGCAGGCAAGTTCTTCCTCTGTGAGCTCCGGCAAAAGCGCCTCCGCCATTTTAGCCTGCACCCTTGCATTTACAACATCGCTCTTTGACTTATGTAAACCATTTGCTCCGCGATTGCCCCGCTCCACAACGACTGTTCTGATAATAATCTCAAAAATACAATCGCCCATAAAGGCAAGGGCAAGAGGAGAATAGGTTTTGACGTCTATCTCCTCACATTCAAAGGTTTCCTTTATTTTTTCAAGAAAGCTCAAGCTCTTTTCCATTTTACGCCCTCACGGGTATCTTCCAGAATGATGCCCTTATTCAACAATTCATCACGGATTTCATCGGCTCTGGCAAAGTTCTTCGCCTTTCTTGCCGCAGTACGCTCTTCGATCAACGCCTCAATATCGCTGTCTAACAGTTCTTCCTTTTTATCCACTTCCAGTCCGCAGATATCGCAGAGCATCTTTACTTCGTCAAGCAGCACCTGCAAAAATTCCTTAGACTTCTTTCCGTCTCCGTTAGTATTGGCAAACTTAATCAGTTCGAAAATAGCGGAAATGGCATCAGCCGTATTAAAATCATCATCCATGGCTTCATCGAATTTGGTTATATAGCCCTTTGCTGTCTCTGCCAAAGCCTTTTCGTCTTCATCCATGGTTTCTTTTTCCGTTACGCTGATGGCATACTTTAAGTTTTCCACTCCGGTAATAATTCTCTCAAGTCCGTTCTTTGCAGCCTCCATCAAATCCGCGCTGAAATTTAAGGGACTTCTGTAATGAGCGGAGAGCATGAAAAACCGGAGTACCTGTAAATCATATTTTTCACTGATATCCCTTACGGTAAAGAAGTTACCCAGGGATTTACTCATTTTTTTATTATCGATATTCAGAAATGCATTATGCATCCAGTATTTTGCAAATTCTTTTCCGTTAGCCGCCTCTGACTGGGCAATCTCATTTTCATGATGAGGGAAAACAAGGTCCTCTCCTCCTGCATGAATATCGATCTGATCTCCCAGATATTTTTTACTCATAACGGAGCATTCAATATGCCAGCCGGGCCTTCCCTGACACCAGGGTGCTTCCCAATAAGGCTCTCCTTCTTTTTTGGGCTTCCAGAGTACAAAATCAAGAGGATCTTCCTTCTGGTCCTCGCCGCTGACTAAGAGGGAACGGTTTCCTCCCTGTAAATCATCCAGATTCTTGTGGGAAAGCTTTCCGTATTCCTTAAAGCTACGGGTCCTGAAATAAACGGTTCCGTCTTCCGCTGCATAAGCATAACCCTTTTCGATCAGGGTGTTGATCATATCCAGCATGCCGTCAATTTCTTCTGTAGCCTTGGGGTGGGTGGTGGCAGGCTTTACATGCATTCCCTTCATATCCTTTTTGCATTCTTCAATGTAACGCTCGGAGATGACTGAAGGTTCCACGCCTTCTTCATTGGCCGCCTTGATGATTTTATCATCCACATCGGTAAAGTTAGACACATAATTGACCTCGTAGCCCTTGTGCTCCATATAACGGCGCACCGTATCGAATACAATCATAGGCCTTGCGTTACCAATATGGATGAGGTTATAAACAGTAGGTCCGCAAACATACATCTTTACCTTTCCTTCCTCAAGGGGTACAAATTCTTCTTTTTTCTTTGTGAGGGTGTTATAAACTTTCATGATTTTCTCCTTTTATCCTTGAACTTATATTTCTGTCTTACTTTAAGTTAATATTATGTCAACCATTTTACAATTTATTTTCCAGTGCCTTGATTCTCTCTTCCAGAAGGCGGTTGCTCTCCCGCAGATTTATCAATTCCTCTTTTACCGGGTCGGGCAGATGCACCTGGTCCAACTCATCCTGGGG
>CAZDRM010000201.1:0-4449 GCA_964507745.1 uncultured Lachnospiraceae bacterium | reverse complement strand
TGTGTAAAGTGGGAAAAGACTGTTTTGAAAAGCAGGCGGAATAAAGGAGGAGTCAGGTGAAAAACAGCGTTACATTGCCAATTACCGATGAAAACGGCTACTACGAAATTCGTCTGGAAAGTATCGGAGGTTTAGGAGCCAATTTGTGCGGAAAAATGTTGGGAGAGCTGGGGCTTAAGTATTTAGGCTTGAACAGCGCCAGCTTTTCCAGCTACGGTTCGGAAAAAACGGGGACGCCGGTTAAGGGATTTATCCGTTACAGCGGGCCGGAGGCGGACATACGCATCCATTCTCCCATCAAAAAGCCCCATCTTCTGGCGGTATTTCACAGCGCTCTTTTAACAGATACTTCTGTTCTGGAAGGATGCGGAAGCTATACGGATATTATTGTCAATACCGTAAACGGAAAGGAACAGGAAGAATTTTTTGAGCCGGAAAAGTATCACGGCGTTTATTTTGTGGATGCCCAGAGAATCGCCATAGAAACCAAATCCCGTGTAAACGTGGTTATGCTGGGAGCCATGGCAAAGGTTATGGGCTTTGTGGATTTGGAAGCCTTAAATGCCATATGTGAAGCGGCTTTGGGAAGAAAATACCCTGCCGCTCTTGCCGGGAATCTGGAAGGAATCAAAAGAGGATTTGAAGAAGTAAAAGAGGTCCTCGGAAGTGACAATACAAAAAAGGCAGGAGACGTAAAGAAAGAGTCAGTGGGGTATTCAGACGGCAGAAACGGGAAGACGGACAAAAGAACGGGAAGGGAAGCGGAAAGAGAAACAGAAAGAGAAGCAGAAGGCAGCAGTCAGGACATTCCTGTCTGGGGTTATGAGACTGCTCCCATAGGCGGCGTTAATCCTAATTACGGAAACAGTGTGGTCAATGACCTGTCTCCTTCCAGACAGGGATATTTTCCCATATTCATCCCGGAAAAATGTATTAATTGCGGCTTGTGTGATACAACCTGTCCCGATATGGTATTCCAGTTTCAGAAGGGAGAATTTAAGGGCAGGGAAATGATGATCAATAAAGGTCTGGACTATTACCACTGCAAAGGGTGCCTGCGATGCGTGGATGTATGCCCGGTACAGGCTTTGGTAAGCGGCGTGGAGGCGGAGCATCCCCGTAAAGAGTATTTTATGCCAAACCAGGAGCTTTTAAGAAATCCCGTAAATTATGAAAAGGCGGGGCCGGACGGCTATGTTACGTCGGAGTCCTTTTTAACAGAACAGCGCATGAAGGGAGGAGAAGTTTAATATGCAGGAATGTAAACAGGTAATAGAGTTTGCAAGCGGCAACGAAATGGCTTCCATGGCAATCAGGCAGATAGGCTATGATTTAATGGGGTATTATCCCATTACGCCCTCCACCCAGATTGCCGAAAATCTGGATTTAATGAAGGCGGAAGGAAAGACGGATCTGATGATGATCGCTGCAGAAGGGGAACACAGTGCGGCGGGAATCTGCTACGGAGCGGCTGTGGGAGGCGGAAGGGTCATCAATGCCACCAGCGCCAACGGACTGCTCTATGCCATTGAACAGTTCCCTGTCCAGTCGGGAACCAGATATCCCATGGTACTGAACGTGGCATGCAGGACCGTATCGGGGCCTCTTTCCATTAAAGGAGACCACAGCGACATTATGTATCTGTTAAATGCGGGATGGCCCATATTGTTTGCTCATTCTTCCCAGCAGGTCTATGACTTCAATATTGTGGCACTGAAGCTGGCGGAGGCCATAAGGCTGCCGGTAGCAGTAGCTTACGACGGATTTTTTACCAGCCACCAGAAAAGAAGGTGTATGCGCTTTGAGCGGGATGAAGACGTCAGGGATTTTATAGGGGAAAAGAAAGAACCTTATCCGTTTCTGGATTTAGAGCATCCCATAACCGTAGGCGCCTATATGAACGAGCCGGATTTAATCAATAACCGATACCAGCTTCATCTCGCCATGGAGGAGGCTAAGAAGGTCCTGCCCGGGATTTTTGCGGAATACGGGGCTCTTTGCGGAAGAAATTATGAGTGGTGCGAGGGCTACTGTCACGAAGATGCCGAAACGATCCTGGTGCTCTTAGGCTCTTCCTTTGATACCGCAATGGTGGCGGTTGACAGACTGCGTAATCAGGAAAAAAAGGTTGGCATTCTTACGCTGGAGGCCCTGCGCCCTTTCCCGGAGCAGGAGGTGGCGAAGAAGCTCAGACATGCATCCCATATTTTGATAGCCGACAGACAGGACAGCTATGGGGCGGGAGGCGGCAATCTTTCTCTGGAAATCCGTGCCGCC
This sequence comes from uncultured Lachnospiraceae bacterium, assembly GCA_964507745.1. Taxonomy (GTDB): domain Bacteria; phylum Bacillota; class Clostridia; order Lachnospirales; family Lachnospiraceae; genus UBA2882. The sequence continues at coordinate 2,172 of CAZDRM010000201.1, read as the reverse complement.
CTGCAGAAGTACGGCTGTTTGGGAAAGGTAAAAAATCTTGTCTATGGACTAGGCGGCAAGGATTTTTATGTAGAGGACGCCCTTGCCATGTTTGAAATAGCGGAAGACGGAACAGAGGAATCCATGGTCTATTACGGCGTGGAAAGAGGAAATCCCGAAAAAGCGGGAATGGAGAAAAAACCTTTTTTTGCTCCCCTTTGCAGGGAGAAAACTCAAATTTCAGCAACGATTGTAAAGGAAGCGGAAAGCAACGATTCAGAAGCGGAAAGAAACGATTCAGAAACGGAAGGCGGAGAGAAGCAGGAAGACAAAGCAACAAGGGAAAGCGGAATCATAATGGGCAGTAAGCAGATAACAGGCAGTAAACAGGTAACAGGCGGGCAGATTAATCAGACTGCTGCAATGTCGAAGCGTCTTGCGCCGGGACACGGAGCCTGCCCCGGCTGCGGTATTCCCGTCAATGTCAATATGCTTCTTCGGGCTATTGAGGACCCTGTTGTTTTGCTGTTTCAGACAGGGTGCGGCATGATTGTGACAACCCCTTATCCCAAAACCAGCTTTAAGGTTCCTTATCTGCACAATCTCTTTCAGAACGGTGCGGCAACCCTAAGCGGGATGGCGGAAATCTGTTACAGGAAGCAGGCAAAAGGGGAAATTCCCAAAGGGGATATCGTATTTATTATGGTAAGCGGCGACGGCGGCATGGATATCGGCATGGGTTCGGCTCTTGCTACAGCCCTCAGAGGACACAGAGTGCTTTTATTTGAATATGACAACGGCGGCTATATGAATACGGGCTATCAGCTGTCCTATTCCACCCCAAAAGGAGCCAGAAGCTCCACCTCCCATGTGGGAAGCTGTCAATACGGAAAACACTATTTCCATAAAGATATGCCCCAGCTTATGGCGGCCACAAACATTCCTTATGTAGCAACGGTGGCGGAATCCAACCCTGTGGATTTTATCAAAAAGGCGGCAAAGGCGGCGGATTATGCTAAAAAAGAGGGCTGTGCCTATGTAAAGGCTATTTCCGCCTGCCCGCTAAACTGGAATGACCCGCCCAATAAAGAACGCAGGGTCATTGAAGCCGCGGTGGACTGCTGTTATTTTCCTCTTTATGAGGTGGAACGGGGCATTACGACCCTTAGCTACAATCCGGAGCAGAACGGCAAAAAAATTCCCGTGCTGGACTGGCTTTCCATGATGGGCAGGACGAAGCATCTGAAAAAGGAAGAATACAAAGAGATAGTAGAATCCCTGCAGGCAGAGGTGGACAGGCGTTTTCAGTGCCTCATTGCAAAGTCAGAGAGTCCTTATTTATAAAGCCGTAAAGTAATAAAATGTAAAGTAATAAAATGCAAAGTAATAAAATGCAAAGTAACATGTGATGAAAGAATAAAGAGCTTTTAGAGAAGAAACTCTATGGACAGGAAACCTTATAAGGCAGATATCATGTATTTTAAGGAAAATTATGGGAATAATGAAAAAGAAAAACAGTATATCCGTTTGGAACAACGCCAGGGAGCAGAGTGCTCCCCCAAGGAAAAAGGAGGAAGTATATGGCAGTGGATTTTAAGAGCAGTGAAACAAAGGATAATTTAATGAGGGCCTTTGCAGGGGAAAGCCAGGCGAGAAACCGGTATACCTTTGCGGCAGGGGTTGCAAACCAGCAGAAGCAGCAGGCAATTGGACAGATATTTCTTTATACCGCCGATCAGGAAAAGGAGCATGCGGAGATTTTTTACAATCATCTGAAGGAACTGGCAGGGGAAAATATTCATGTAGACGGCAGCTACCCTGTGGACCTGACGGAAAATCTGGCTGAGCTTTTAAGAATGGCACAGCACAATGAATACGAAGAGCATGATGATGTGTATAAAAACTTTGGCGACAAGGCAAAGGAAGAAGGCTTTATGAAGGTGGCGAATTCCTTTTATATGATTGCGGAAATCGAGAAATTCCATGGAGACCGTTTCGGGAGATTTGCCGAATATCTGGAACAGAATAAGCTCTTTGTTTCTGATGTAAAAACGGGCTGGATCTGTTTAAACTGCGGCTATGTTTATGAAGGAGAAACGGCGCCTCAAATCTGTCCTGTCTGTGAGCACGACCAGGGCTATTATATCAGGCTGGAGCTTTCGCCCTTTGCAGAAGGGAGTGGAAAAGGATGAA
>CAZDRM010000200.1:0-4479 GCA_964507745.1 uncultured Lachnospiraceae bacterium | reverse complement strand
TCCACATCATTTTTCTCAAAAATATCGTGGTAGCTCTTGGGAAATTGTCCCACCGTGCCGTCTTTGTCGCCGCAGCAGACCATCAGAAGGATTGGTTTCTCGTCATGAAACACCAACTCTTCCTCTGCAAACTGCCCCTCGTGCTCCATGGCCCAGTCTTTTCCCGACACCAAACCGGGCGCCGGAGCGATTGCTCCCACATATCCAAACAAATCGGGACGCTGTAATCCTATTGCCAACGCCTCTCTTCCGCCCATGGAAAATCCTGTAATTGCAGTATTCTCCCTACCCTCAGCTATGGAGTAGTTCTCTTTAATGAAAGGCATCAGATCCGTTACCAGGTCATTGACGAAATTGTCATAGGCCGCCACATTCTCCTTGTCAATGGCAGTACATTTATCCTGCGTTTTGCTGGCATACATATAGGGATAAACAACAATCATATCTTTGGCGATACCCTCTGTCATCATATTCTGGATCGTAATACTGTTATTGTTCATGTCATTCTGCGTGCCAAAAATACCGTGCAGCACATACAGCACCGGATACTCTTTGTCCTCCGAGTATCCCACCGGCAGTACAATATTTACCGGTCTTTCTTTCTCACAGGTCGTAGAGTAATATGTAGTCTTAATCACATCACTGTACTTGATGTCAGTATTTCTCTTAGAATACTCCTCAGGGCAAAAAATCTCTATTTCATAGTTCTGCATAATCTTAACCTCCTCATTTTCCTCATTGCTTTCAGTGGGGATATTCTGATTTTCCGGTTCGGAAGCTCCACAACCCACCGTGGAAATCATCATCGCTGCCAGAACGCCCAACGCCATTCCTCGTGTACATTGTATTTTCATATTTTCCCCTTACTGCATTTCATTTGTTTTCCAACAACGTTCTTTCATGAAGGCGGCAATGACAGAAATATCTTTGCCTTCATAATATTTTACAAGCAGCTGTTTAAACTCCGGCACTTCCTTTTCAGGAATTACCAGGAAACCACCTCCATGAGCAATCAGATAGTGGTTTGCGAAAATAACCGCTGCCCGCTTGTTGCCATCCAGGAATATCTGCGTTTTCATACAATACAGGCACAGCTTAATGGCAATATCAATGGCCTCATCTGTTTCTTCGGTAATCTCACGGATTTTGTCCTTTACATCCAATTCATTAGGCAACGGCGGAATATAGGATGAACCACCAATAGTAACAGGAACACCACGAATACGGCCACCTTCTGCAAAGAAGCCTTCATTCACAAGCCTTGCAATGTGGCTGAGCATATAGTAGTCGGAACGACTGGCAACCACATCACGGTCGAGGATAAACTCCCATGCGTGTTTCAAGTTCAAAATCTTTTGAACATCGGTAGCAGTCATGCCGGAAACTATCCCGTTTTCTATGATTTCTTCCGTCTGTGGAAAAGATGTCGCAACACCCTCCAAGACAGCCTGATCATAGATATTCATTTTCATATTAGCCCGTGCAAATGCAATATTGTTTATTACATCGGCAGAGAGTTCATCTTCTGAATATCCGGCAGCGGCAAGCTGCTTTTCTATGCTTCGAAGTTCTTTTCTGATTTCTCTGGCTTCTCTGGCGTTACGAAGAAGCAAGTTATAAAGCTCCTCTGTATACGTACCTACATAGGTTGATGTCTGTTTGCCCGCCACACGTTTTCTGACATAGAGATACTTCCCATCTCCACGATTCTTAATTTCAGGCGTTCCATCATAAGGCATCAGATTCAATCTTGCGTAAAGGTCGGCTCGGCTTCTGAGTAATTCCTGTATTTCCTGATATTGCGCTGTCATAGCATTTCCTCCTTTGGGGAACAACTCTTAAAATAATTATGGCACAATGTTCCCCAATATTCAATACAATTTGGGGAGCTTTTTCTTGATTATTCAAGAAAAAATGTTCCCCAATTCAATAAACACAGAAAATAGTATGCTCAGATACCGATAATTTATTCAAAGAAACAGCCATTTTATCATCATGTACTCATTTACAAGAGTGCCGTCTTTCATTCGTATAGCATCCGGCTTTACCCCTGTAATGCGAAAGCCCATTTTTTCGTACAGACCTCTTGCCCGGCTATTGCCTTCAATAAAATCCAGTTCAATCTGACGAACGCCACCGCGCTCGTTGGCTGCTCGGAACAGTTCTTCAAACATCCTCGTTCCGATTCCAAGGTTCCAAAATTCTTGAAGCAGAGCGATTGCAACAGAAGCTCTGGACGGTTTAATATCAATCACTTCCATCACATCCGCACGTCCAAAAATCGTTTGGCCCGGAAACGCCTCACGAAGTCTCAAAATATGTTTTGTCGTCTTTGGTTGAAATCTTTTCTCAATATCCGCTTTTATTTCATCAATGTCCGCTTTTGCACTTTCAATGTCCGCTTTTTCTGTTCCTTTGAATCTTCCGCTGATGTGCATTGTCCGGTTATGAAGCGGATGTTTCTCATTTAACAGGAGATTGTGCAGAAACATTTCAAGGTATTCCGATGTTTTCAGCCCATCGACCGCCTGCAGGCCAATCGCCGTATGCCACGCGCTAAAAATCAATATTTCCTTATATCCACTAATTATACCGTGCAACTATATCGTCCGCAAGAGAATACTTCTGTTCTTTCTCTGCTCTTGACTGAATCACAGACCTATTCTTCTGCAAAATATTCCAGCAGTTCTTTATATGCATCTTGCGCCGAAAGACAAGTATCTGTTAAAAATCCTTTTTCATTTTCAAATTCTTTTAACCCTCTATAGTAATACATTTTATATCTTTCATCGATAATAAAGGGAATGATATTGTATTTCAGACATTCCTTAAATATGATTAAGCGGCCCACTCTCCCATTTCCATCTTGAAAGGGATGAATTTTTTCAAAACGATAATGAAATTCCACAATGTCATGAAAACAAATACTATCCTTTTGATGATACTCAAATAAAAGCTGCTGCATCTCCTTTTTAACCTTACCGGGTGGTGTGGTCTTGGATTCTCCTGTCATATTAGGACGTTGTTTATAATCTCCCACTTTAAACCATTCTAAACGGCTATTCGATGTGTTGGATTTTAATATTGAATGGATTTTCTTAATAATAGTCTCATTCAAAATCTCCTCCGCACAATCCAGAATATAGTCAAAGCATTGAAAATGATTTACTGTTTCTATAATATCATCTATATTAACAGGCTCTTTCTCCAGTCCGATAGTATTTGTTTCATAAATATATCGTGTCTGGTCTTCTGTCAGTTTACTGCCTTCCATATGATTGGAATTGTATGCAAGTTTTATTTGGGTCTGATGATAGATTCCATCTTTTAACCGGATTCTTTTTTCCTCTCTTAACCGGTACAATAAAGATGTTTTATCAACTTCCTTTTCCATCTCCATAATATCTCCCGGCTGACAATTAAGAAAATTACAAATATCCTCGACTACCTTCATTGCAACCGGTTCATTTTTTGATAACTTGGCAAGAGTGGCGGTGGAGATTTTGATATTTTTTCTTAATTCTGTTTTTGTAATGTTTCTTTGATTTAGTATGTCAAATAGTTTGGCATAAGATATTTTCATGGGCTTCACATCCTTTTTACATTATTAGTATATCACATTTATTTGCTTTTATAAATTTACTTTATTAAATATTTTATAAATTAAATATCACTTTGTATTGCTCTTATTTCCTAAAAGTATAAATGACATAATAAAAGCACCAACATTTTGTTGATGCCTATATAAATTTTAGGTATTCGTTGACGTATTTGTATAAAATTTGCTTCGTTATAAGCACTGGTGGAATAAAATAATCCTTAGTCATATCGAAATCAATGCATTTAAAACATTCTTAAGTTTTGATGAGTACTACGTTCAGAAAATCTTCTTGTAAATCAAGCATGACCAGTTCCTTGTATCCTCTTAGCCTTACACTCATATAACTATAAATCATATTCGGTTCTCCAACCTATTTCATACGAATTTTCGCCAAGTCATAGTCATCTCTATATGATTTGTCAACATATACAAAATTCCATCTTTTCACTTTACAAGCCAGATATACAAGCTCTTTATCCTTACGATAAGACTTCATACTATTCAGGTGCATAATGGTTCCATTTGCTGAATGCTCAATAGCAAACTTTATCATTCATAGTCATTTTGAAAACGCTTAGATGCATGCTCTATTGCCTCTCCATCGTGTGATAGACTATACCCATCCACCTGTATTGCTGTAGATACGCGGGTGTAAATATAACATTTTTCTGTTTTTTCACTTGGAACCATATCCCGGAAGCTGTTTTAGCCCATCCATGCTAACCATAGCAAGCGTCTTCATCTGCTTAATCGCAAATTCTCTAAGCAGAACCAAACGTTCCGACATCGCCTTGCCCTGTTCAATCAGAATTGCATTGTAACCTTCCATATTTGCAAGAACAAGAAGCTGATTCAGGTTTGCCTCATCACGCATATTG
>CAZDRM010000199.1:0-4493 GCA_964507745.1 uncultured Lachnospiraceae bacterium | reverse complement strand
ACAAGTCTCCTTGTTTCCGGCCACAGGGTCTCAAGCTCCTGTTTGCAGTATTCCCTGATATCCATAACCTTGGGAGATTCGTAAACGCACTCCCCGTTAATAAAGATGGGAACCATCATTTCCCTCATAGTATAAGTACCGCCCTTTAACTTGGTTTTTTTCCAGGGCTCTAAGGGGTCAAAGAGGGACAAATTCTCATTTTCATCAAATTTTTCATCCACAAGACAGATCAAATCAGCTTTTACTTTGCCGGAATCCTTTTCATAAATACGGTAAATTGTCTTATTGCCCGGATTGGTAACTTTTTCGGAATTTTCGGAAAGCTTGATTTTGGGAATAAACTGTCCGTCAGGACCTTTTATTGCAGCCAGCTTGTACACGCCGCCAAAGGAAGGGCAGTCCTTCGCAGTAATCAGGTGGGTTCCCACGCCCCAGGAGGTAATGGTTGAACCCTGAACCTTTAAGGAATCAATTAAGTATTCGTCCAAATCGTTGGATGCGGATATAATAGCGTCGGGGAAGCCGGCGGCATCCAGCATCTTGCGGGCTTTTTTGGAAAGGTACGCCAAATCCCCGCTGTCTAAACGAATGCCATAATTCTTTAATTCTATTCCCGCATCCCGCATTTCCGTAAAGACGCGGATGGCATTGGGAATGCCGGATTTTAAGGTATCATAGGTGTCCACCAAAAGCAGGCAGGCATTGGGATAAATCTCCGAATAAGCCTTAAACGCCGTATATTCATCGGGGAAACTCATAATCCAGCTGTGGGCGTGAGTTCCTTTGACGGGAATATCGAAAAGCTGACCCGCAAGGACGTTGGAGGTGCCGATACAGCCGCCGATCACTGCCGCTCTGGCGCCGTAGATGCCTGCATCCGGTCCCTGGGCACGGCGAAGGCCGAATTCCATAATGCCGTCGCCCCTTGCAGCAAAGCAGACTCTGGAAGCCTTTGTGGCAATGAGGCTCTGGTGATTGACAATATTCAAAATTGCGGTTTCAATGAGCTGTGCCTGCATAATTGGCGCAATTACTTTTACCATAGGTTCTCTGGGGAACATAATGCTTCCTTCGGGAATGGCGTAAATATCGCCGGTAAATTTGAAGTCCCTCAGATATTCCAGAAAATCCTTGTCAAAAAGATTCAGGCTGGCAAGATATGCGATATCCTCTTCTGAAAAATGCAGGTTCTTGATCAAATCAATGACCTGAGCAAGTCCGGCGCTGATGGAATATCCGCTTCCCATGGGATTATTGCGGAAAAAGGCATCGAAAATGACGGTTTCATTCTGATCCTTGTTGCGGAAATATCCCTGCATCATAGTCAGTTCATAAAGGTCTGTCAGTAGTGTGAGATTTTGTCTGTCCATTTATTTTACCTCCGTATTTTCTGCTTTCATGATTTTTTCTGATTTGCAAAGGAAGCAGAAGCCGATTGCAAATAATATGATTAATGATAGCACGCCATATTTGGAACTATGTAAAAAGAAAGCGCAGGCGGATATAATTAAGGGGCCGAAAAAGTCCGCAAACTTTCCGAAAATATCAAAGAACCCAAAGTATTCGCTGGATTCCTTTTTGGGAATCATTTTACCGAACTGGGAACGGGACAATGCCTGGATGCCACCCTGACAGATGCCTACGCACATTGCCAGAATCCAGAACTCCAATGCCGTATCCAGACCGTATCCGAAGGCACAGATGCCTATATAGAGAAAAATGTAAACCTTCAAAACCCGGATGGTGCCAAACTTTTTGGCAAATGTGGCGCTCAAAATACTGCAAGGGAAGGCTACAACCTGTGTCAACAGCAGGGCTAAAATCATCTGTGTAGAATCGATGCCCACCTCGCCGCCGTAAGAGGTTGCCATGGAAATAATGGTATAGACGCCATCGATATAGAAGAAATATCCCAGTATATAAAACAATAGCTTTTTATCCCGGCGAAGTTTTAAAAAGGTTATGCCTAAACGCCTGAAAGTATGGGAAACCACATGCTTTTTGGGGCGCAGGTAATGAGTCTGTTTAACGTTCTTTATCAAAGGCAGGGACAGCATAAGCCACCAGATTATTGTAATTAAAAAGGAAATTTTGGTAGCGGTAATGGTATCCAGCCCGAAGGGAGTCAGAAGAATCAAAAGGATTCCGATCACAAAAGGGATGCAGCTACCTATGTAGCCGCAGGCAAAGCCCATGGAGGAAATATAGTCCATGCGTTCGTCGGTAGTAACATCTATGAGCATGGCATCATAGAAAATGTTGCAGGCCGAGTAACCGATGCGGGCAATGACGATGCAGGACAGGAAAGAAATCCAGCCAGGCGCGAATATCATTGCTGCGCCTCCTAAAATACCCAGTGCCAGAAACCAGCCAAATATCTTCTTCTTCATATTCTGATAATCTGCCAAAGCCCCAAGGATAGGAGACATACAGGCCAGAATCAGAAGAGCGATGGAGGTGGTTGTCCCCCAGATAGAGGTGGCATATTCCTGTGCAACTCCCGCCGCTGTGGATAATGAGCGGAAATAAATGGGGATAGTTGCCGTCAGAATCATGGTAAATGCGGAATTAGCCACATCATATAAAATCCAGCTTATTTCGTGTTTTGATAATTTGGTTTTTTCCATAAAACCCTCTTTCCGGAAAACGTAAAGTTTCCTTACATTTTATGATTTTATGTCCTACAGGACAGGGTGTCAACAATATACACTGTTTTCAGTATAACATTGGAATGCTGTTTAGACCATAACTAATATTTACAGATTCAAAGAAAATATGAAAATCATGGATTCTCTTGACAATTGCGTTTTAGCGGAATTATAATACAAACAGTTTATAAATAGGAAAGACGTTGACGAAGAGAGTACATTGCTTTTTAAAATCAAAGCGAGCCGGAGACGGTGGGAGTCCGGTATGAGTAGAAGGCTATGGAAAATCACTTCCAAGTTGCGAAGACCAAAGGCGGAACCGGAGAGAAAGCACCGGGGAAGCTTAGTAGTTTGAGACGGCATTCCCCCGTTACGGGAAATCATATGAATCTATTAAGAGAGTATGCTGTAACAGGTGGTAACGAATTTTAACCTTCGTCCTTTTACGGGCGGAGGTTTTTTATATGATATTAGAAAGCAGACCATATTACAGCAGGAAAGAAAGGAGTAAATCATGTACCGGAAAGTTGAAACCAATGTCAATTTTGTAGAACATGAGAAAGCAACAGAAAAATTCTGGCGGGAGAGCGATATTTTCCAGAAAAGTATGGACAGCCGCAAGGAAGGGCCTACCTATACTTTTTATGACGGACCTCCTACCGCTAACGGAAAACCCCATATCGGCCATGTGCTGACCCGCGTTATCAAGGATATGATTCCCAGATACCGTACCATGAAGGGCTATATGGTGCCGAGAAAAGCGGGCTGGGATACCCACGGCTTACCTGTTGAGCTGGAAGTGGAGCGTATGCTGGGACTGGACGGAAAGGAACAAATTGAAGAATACGGTCTTGACCCCTTCATCCAGAAATGTAAGGAAAGCGTTTGGAAATATAAAGGAATGTGGGAGGATTTCTCGGGAACTGTAGGTTTCTGGGCGGATATGGATGACCCCTATGTAACCTATCATGATGATTTTATTGAGTCCGAATGGTGGGCCTTAAAGGAAATCTGGAATAAGGACTTATTATATAAAGGCTTTAAAATCGTACCCTACTGCCCCCGCTGCGGGACGCCTTTATCCTCTCACGAGGTGGCACAGGGCTATAAATCCGTAAAGGAGCGTTCTGCAACTGTCCGCTTTAAGCTGAAAGGAAAGGATGAATATTTCCTGGCATGGACAACCACACCCTGGACCCTGCCCAGCAATACCGCACTCTGCGTAAATCCTGATGAGACCTATGCCAAGGTAAAAGCGGCGGACGGTTATACCTATATTATGGCGGAGGCTTTGCTTGATACTGTTATGGCAAAGGTGGCTGAGGATGGAAAGCCCGCATACGAGGTCCTGGAAACCTATGTAGGTAAAGATCTGGTTGGAACAGAATATGAAGCGCTGTACGACTGTGCTGATGAATCAGCAAAGAAACAGAATAAAAAAGCGCATTTTATTACAGCGGATAATTACGTAACATTGACAGACGGTACAGGTATCGTTCATATTGCACCTGCTTTTGGTGAAGACGATGCCAGAGTGGGACGGGAAAACGACCTGCCTTTTGTACAGTTTGTTGACGGCAAAGGAAATATGACGGAAGAGACTCCTTTTGCAGGATTGTTTGTAAAGGATGCGGACCCTAAAGTGCTGGTGGATTTAGACAGCAGGGGCTTACTCTTTGACGCTCCCAAATTTGAGCATGATTATCCTTTCTGCTGGAGATGTGATACTCCTCTTATTTACTATGCAAGAGAGTCCTGGTTTATCAAAATGACAGCGGTAAAAGAGGACTTGATCCGCAATAACAATACCATTAACTGGATTCCCAAATCCATCGGAAAAGGACG
>CAZDRM010000198.1:0-4505 GCA_964507745.1 uncultured Lachnospiraceae bacterium | reverse complement strand
ATATTATGGGCGATTTAAACAAACGTCGTGCCCGTATTCTTTCCATGAACCCTGAAGCGAATGGCTATCAGGAAATTGTAGCCGATATTCCATATCTGGAGCTTTATGGCTATAATACCGATTTACGCTCAATAACCGGCGGAAGCGGCTCATACTCCTATTCCTTTGCAAGATATGAGCAGACCCTGCCTGAGATACAGGAAAGAGAGGTTGCGGAAAGGGCTGATAAAGGATAATGATTTAACGGTCACTCCTTGATGAATTGGATACCATTGATTTGTACTGGCAGTCGGGCAAGGCTCTTCATCTGTCTGAAAGATGCCGATGCCGCAAGGCGGCCCGACGCCTGCAAAGCAATTTATCAAACTCTCCCCAGCCTCGACCTTGAGCCTAAAGTTTTCTTTGCAATCGTCTGCGCTGAAATTTGAATCTGACGCATGATACATTGCCGGGCATCAGATTAACAATACACTTTTCCTGATTTGATGTGAATTTTTCTTTATCTATATAACGGTGTAATAGTAATTCCGCCGTCTGTAGTAATTCTTTGTCCGAGGATGGATGTTTTTCATATTTTTGTCTCTTTTATAGAAACTCTTTTAATGACTTCAAAAGCGCTCATTGAAACAAATCTTTCGATATACTATTTACTCCTTTTGTACCTTATTGTCTCTGATAAAAAGCGCATAAAACCCTTCGGTTTTGGTATATCTATGTTGTGCAAAAACAAAGAGCTTTTACGCACAATTATGCTTAATATTTTAGCATACCCAAAGACTTTACTGTGTTAGTGTTATTTCCAAAAGAATGGAGTGATTAGAATATGATTTCTTATGAACCCTTTTGGAATACTTTATTAGAAAAGGATAAAACAACTTATCAATTAATTTATAAAGAAGGCATTTCTGGGAATACAATCTATCGTATGAAGGCATAATGAAACGATTACCACGAAAACTATAGATGAATTATGTTTTATATTAGATTGCTCTGTATCGGATATCATCAGATACCAGAAAGACCATGAGTAAATGAAAAAGGAACTGTCGCACTAAATAAGTGCACAGCTCCTCTTTTACTGTTTATCACATCTTTACTTCTAATAATCTGCTTTTTATGGCAGGTTATATTCCGCCTTCAGATTTCTAAATTCAGGAGAATTAGTAAAGCCATATACAAGAGTATCCCTTGTTACTTCTCCTCTTTCCAGCCTTCCAATCCAGTCATTTAAGCCTGCTTCTTCCGGTTCACGGTTTAAGAAGGTTTCATACATTCTGGTAACAAATTCTTTATTATCAAGATTCTGGTTTTTCAGTTCCTGTGAATGCAGGAATCCGTCAGCCGCAATATTTTCAATGCTTTTCTCTCCCGTCATATACGCCTTGCACCAGTATTCAAGACCGTCATCATCAAAGCTTCTTCCAAGCATTTTTGTATAGAGCCTTGCAATAAATCCCGTAGCCTCTATATTCCGGTCTCGATACTGTCCTAAAGATATAGAGCCCCTCTCAACCCCAAATCCGTTGCAGAGTTCTGTAAATTCCTGTGATTCGACAAATCCACGGTAGACATATTCACGGCTTGCGCCTTTTTCAAGACAGGATAGCCAGTATTCTCTTCCTGATGCATCACTGTCACGACCGAACATCGTACGGTATAAAAATTCAATATACTGTTCATTTGTATAGTTGCGGTTCATAAACTCCTGACTGAAGAAAAATCCTCTTGCCACTTGGGCCGCGCTTTCCGTTTTGGTATTCAATCTGTTTGTCCAGTCAGCAAGGCCCGCTTCTTCCGCGTCACGGAGGAGCGCCACGTTGTAGAGACGATATACAAAGCCTTCTACGCCGCTTTTAGCTTTCCAGGTGTCAGGACCTGTGGGAATATTTGCGCCTGGTACTGTTTGGTCAGATGCGGTGGTATCATCCGGTGCTGTTTGGTCAGGATAATTGATGATTATATCATCTTCTGTTACAGTAAATGTAATATTCTGCAGATATTCAGGAAGCATATGAAATACTATAAAACCATGATTTCTCCACTCACTAGGCGCTGTTTCTTCATACTTACTATCCCATCCAATTGCTTTACCGGCTTTCCTGTCTGAAGGAAAATCAACGGTATTACAATAGTAGGCTTGATATGAAGGCTTAGAGGAATCCGAACCCCAAGCAAAACCTCTTAACGTGTATACTCCTTCTTGTGAAAGCTGCCATCTCCCCTCTGTCTCATAAACAGAGCCCTCTATATTTTTGTCAATATACTTTTCTGAAGTATAAAACGGTTTATCAATCGGTTCTCCGTCTAAATAAAAAACACAAAATAAATTGATATGGCTAACATCATACCAAGCAGGATCAGGCTGCACTTTAAAAGTCGCTACTAAAAAAGCGTTCCCATCAGAATCCCTTTCCACTTCGAATCTTACGTCTTTTAAGCCATCCGGCACCATATCTGCTTCCTCGGTCATTTCTACTCCTTCAACCGCTTCAGCTTCTTCCTGCGCATTGCCGCTTACATCATTTGTTTCCGCCCTGACCGGCAAAGGCAGCGAGACAAATATAAATGAAACTGCAGCCAACGCCAGTACAAATTTTTCTCTGAATTTCATCTTTCCTTTCCTCCACTCATTGATTTACTAATTGCCTTATTATACAAATTAATCCTTTCACAGCTAACATATCAAGTATACATGATTATTCTTTATTATTAAAGACATTTTTATATACTTACCTGAATCGCAAACAAGTAAAAGCACCCGCTGTAATGCGGATGCTTCTATAATCTGAATCCCTATGTGATAAAATAATACACATTAAATTAATTTATTCAGACTCTCCCATTTCTCCAATTTCTGCTGCAAAAAACGCCTCCACAACCGCCGGATCAAAATGTGTGCCGGATTCTTCCCTGATGATTGCATATGCCTTCTCCAGCGGCATGGCATTTTTGTAACAGCGTTTGGAAGTCAGTGCGTCAAAAACATCCGCCACTGCCATAATCCTTGCACAAAGCGGTATTTCTTCCCCGCTTTTTCCATAAGGATAACCTTTGCCGTTCCACCACTCATGATGATACGCCGCCATCTCCACCGCCATATTCAGATAATCTGATTCCCCAAGTTCTTCCTTTGCGCGGACAAGCAGTTCCTCTCCTGCGGTGCTATGCGTTTTCATAACTTCAAATTCTTCTTCCGTCAGTTTTCCCGGTTTGTTCAGAACAGCGTCCGGTATATGTATTTTCCCAATGTCGTGAAGCGGCGCTGCCACCACCATGTCGCTCATATACCTGTCAGTCAGAACATCTCTGTATGCCTCGTGCTTTTTCAGTTCCTTTGCAATGCTCTCCACATATTGCGCCGTGCGCTTGATGTGTCCGCCCGTATTGTCATCCCTGTTCTCCACGACTTCAGCCATAAATGTAATCATGCCGGACTGCATATGGGAAACCCGTTCGTGATAAAAGGAGCGCATATTGCCCTGCATGATCAGCACAATAATGGTAATCGTCATGACAAAAGCGGAAATGCTGGTAATTCCGATAAATGAAGCCAATTCCCGCATATTTTCGCCGTTCAGTGTAATCTGCCTTGCCATATGATTTGAAAAAAACAGCATCAGAATTCCAACCACCCACAGCAGATACGTCTCCGACTTTCGCAGTTTTCTGTTCTGCATATTCTCATGAAACCAGCTGCGCCAGCCCTGCCCCTTCGCACAGAATACAATGAGCAGCGCAGACAATACTCCATAAAGAATAAACTGATAAACCACGGTTTCCTGTGACCGCATTGCCAGCAGATACGGCGGTACAAGGAGGACCGGAAGCAAAAGCCCATTGATAATACCCAGAATCGGTATCATTAAAACCAGACCCCGAAGCCTGTGTTTTTTTCGGCCGAAACAAATATTCAACCCGATCATAAACAACGCCGCTAATGATGCGATATCTTTCCCAAAAGCAAAAAATACAATACCGATCAGGAAAAAACTGACCAGATAAAACATACGTTGCTTTTTCGATTCCATATCCTGCTCTAAGAATATATACTTTTTTATCAGAAAACCGCTGACTGCAATTGTCGCTGTTTCCAATATTTCCAGTATTATTGATTCCATAGTTTACACACCGGTCCTTTCGCAATGCACAGGATATGGAATAGAAAAGCTCTGGCTCATTTTAATTACTTACCAAGTCCACCACCAGCTCTGAAAACATTCCCGAAATGCTGATTTCATTTTCGCTGTCGGCAATATTTCCACGCTCTGTTGTTTTTCCTTCTTTTACATAGTAAACATTACATTTTCTGCCTTTATTTGTAACATTTACAATATTATCTTCCGGAATATGAACAATCGTTTTTGCCTTCCATTGATTAATATCCAATTTTCCCGTGATCTTATCAACAGTAATATTATAATCCGTTTTTGCTGTAAATTCCAGACTTCCGCTGCTGTCTGAAATCAATATCCGCTCTGCATCGCCGTCATATTCCAAACGGTTCA
>CAZDRM010000197.1:0-4526 GCA_964507745.1 uncultured Lachnospiraceae bacterium | reverse complement strand
CCCATCCGTATGATTGCGCCGGGAAGAGTATTCCGTGCCGATGAAGTGGATGCAACCCATTCCCCTTCCTTCCATCAGATAGAAGGACTGGTTATCGATAAAAATATTACCTTTGCGGATTTAAAGGGAACTCTTGCGGAGTTTGCCAGGGAGTTGTTCGGCGAAGAGACAAAGGTTAAATTCAGACCCCATCATTTTCCTTTTACAGAGCCCAGCGCTGAAGTGGATGTGACCTGCTTCAAGTGCGGAGGCAGCGGCTGCCGTTTCTGCAAAGGCTCCGGCTGGATTGAGATTTTAGGCTGCGGTATGGTACATCCCCATGTGCTGGAAATGAGCGGCATCGACCCGGAGGAATATACAGGCTTTGCCTTTGGCGTGGGATTAGAGCGTATTGCGCTGTTAAAGTATGAAATTGACGACATGAGATTATTATATGAAAACGATATTCGTTTCTTGAAGCAGTTCTAGACAGGAGGGAAAAAGATGAATACAGCATTATCATGGATTAAAGCATATGTTCCGGAGCTAAACTGCACGGATCAGGAATATTGTGACGCAATGACATTAAGCGGAACAAAGGTGGAAGGCTACGAAAGGCTGGATAAGAATCTGGAAAAAATCGTAGTGGGACAGATTGATAAAATTGAAAAGCATCCCGATGCGGACAAACTGATTGTCTGTCAGGTAAATATCGGAACAGAAACCGTTCAGATCGTAACAGGCGCACCCAATGTAAAAGAAGGGGATAAGGTTCCTGTAGTGTTGGACGGCGGCAAGGTGGCAGGCGGTCACGATGGCGGACCTATGCCTGAAGACGGCATTGTTATTAAAGCGGGGAAATTAAGGGGCGTTCCTTCAAACGGCATGATGTGTTCCATCGAGGAGCTTGGCTCATCAAGAGATATGTATCCGGAGGCGCCGGAATACGGCATTTATATTTTCCCGGAGGATACAGAAGTGGGAGCCGATGCTATAGAGGTATTGGGGCTTCGTGATACGGTATTTGAATATGAAATCACTTCCAACCGTGTAGACTGCTACAGTGTAATCGGCGTGGCAAGGGAAGCCGCGGCTACTTTCGGAAAAGAATTTAAAGCGCCTGTTGTTACCGTAAATGGAAATAGTGAAGATGTAAACGATTATATTAAAGTAAGGGTGGACGATCCGGATTTATGCACCCGCTACTGCGCAAGAGTTGTTAAGAATATTAAAATTGCTCCCAGTCCCAAATGGATGCAGAGAAGACTGGCGGCAAGCGGTATCAGACCTATCAATAACCTGGTAGATATTACCAATTATGTTATGGAAGAATACGGACAGCCCATGCATGCTTTTGATCTGGACACCGTTGCGGGCAGACAGATTATTGTACGCAGGGCAAAGGACGGCGATGAATTCCAGACTCTGGACGGACAGATGCGGAAAATGGATTCCGACGTACTGATGATTTGCGATGCGGAAAAGGAAATCGGCATTGCCGGTATTATGGGAGGAGAAAATTCCAAAATTACCGATAATGTCAAAACCGTTTTATTTGAAGCGGCAGTATTTAACGGACCCAATATCCGTAAATCCGCAAAGAGAGTAGGTCTTCGTACCGATGCATCCGGCAAATTTGAAAAAGGTCTGGATGAAAGAAATGCGGAAGAAGCCATCAACAGAGCCTGCCAGCTTATTGAGGAGCTTGCATGCGGCGAAGTGGTAGGGGGCATGGTGGATGTTAAAGAACCCTTAAAGCCTCTTGTAGAGCTTCCCTTCGAGCCGGAAAAATACAACGCTCTTTTGGGAACCGATATTCCGGCGGAAGATATGTTAAAAATCTTTGAAAAGATTGAACTTGAGTATAACAAGGACACCAACATCATTACCATTCCTTCTTTCCGTCAGGATCTGCTGGGAAGGGCGGATCTGGCTGAGGAAGTAGCGCGTTTCTACGGCTATGATAAGATTCCTACCACATTACCCAGCGGAGAGGCTACGACGGGTAAATTGTCCTATAAGCTTCGTATTGAGCAGAAAGCAAGGGATATTGCGGAGTACTGTGGTTTTTCCCAGGGAATGTGTTACTCCTTTGAAAGTCCCAAGGTATTTGACAAGCTGTTGATCCCGGCAGATGACGAGCTTCGGAAAACAGTAACCATCAGCAATCCTTTAGGAGAGGATTTCTCCATTATGAGAACCATTTCCTTAAACGGTATGCTTACAAGCCTTGCAACCAACTATAACAGAAGAAATAAAGATGTGAAATTATATGAGCTGGGCAATATTTATTTACCCAAAAGCGTGCCCGTAACAGAACTTCCCGACGAAAGAATGCAGTTTACTCTGGGCTTTTACGGAGAAGGGGATTTCTTTACCATGAAAGGCGTCATTGAAGAATTTTTAGATTGCATCGGCATGAAAAAAACACCGGAATATGACCCTAAAGCAGGAAAGAGCTTTTTACATCCGGGAAGACAGGCAAATATTGTTTATGAAGGGACTGTAATAGGATATCTGGGAGAAGTGCATCCTGAAGTGTGCGATAACTATGATTTGGGAACAAGAGCTTATGTGGCTGTTCTGGATATGCCGGTTGTAGAAGGATTTACTACTTTTGACAGGAAGTATGTGGGAATTGCAAAATTCCCGGCGGTAAAGAGAGATATTTCCATGGTAGTGCCCAAAGAAATTCTGGTAGGCCAGATTGAGGCCGTAATCAGACAGCGGAGCGGAAAGATTCTGGAGAATCTGGAACTCTTTGATGTATATGAGGGCGACCAGATCAAGGAAGGCTTTAAATCCGTTGCTTATTCCGTTACCTTCCGTGCAGGCGACCGTACGCTGGAAGAAAATGACATTACTGCTGTTATGAAGAAAATTTTAAACGGCCTTAGCGGTATGGGAATTGAACTGAGGCAGTAAGCCTGCAGGAATCGGCATCAGTGATAAAAATAAGTAACAGACAGAAAGTATGACAGGAAATGGAATCATTAAAAAAATCCGATTTTTATTATGATTTACCCGAGGAATTGATTGCCCAGGACCCTCTTTCCGACAGGAGCAGTTCCAGACTGTTAAGTCTTGATAAGGCAACCGGGAAGACCGGGCATCATTCCTTTAAGGAAATATTGCAGTTTTTAAGGCCGGGCGACTGTCTGGTGCTAAATAATACCAAAGTAATTCCCGCAAGGCTTATGGGCTGCAAGGAAGAGACAGGCGCCGCCATAGAGGTGCTCCTTTTGAAGCGGAAGGATAAGGATAAATGGGAAACGCTGGTCAAGCCGGGCAAAAAGGCAAGGCCCGGCGCCGTCATTATTTTTGGCGACGGCCTTTTAAAGGGCCGGGTGTTGGATGTGTTGGAAGAAGGCAACCGGCTCATTGAGTTTACCTATGAGGGCATATTTGAAGAAGTGCTGGATAAGCTGGGAGAAATGCCCCTTCCGCCTTATATTACCCACAAGCTTGAGGATAAGAACCGGTATCAGACCGTATATGCCAGATATGAAGGCTCAGCGGCAGCGCCCACTGCAGGTCTGCATTTTACCCCGGAGCTGCTTTCGGAAATTGAAAAAGCGGGAATAAAATCAGCTTATGTCACTTTACACGTAGGTCTTGGAACCTTTCGTCCTGTTAAGGAAGAGAATGTTTTAAATCATCATATGCATTCGGAAAGCTATGAAATTACGCCGGAAGCCGCTGCGCTCATCAATGAGACGAAAAAAAGCGGCGGAAGGATTATCTGCGTGGGGACCACCAGCTGCCGTACCATAGAAAGCGGAGCGGATGAAAGCGGCATTGTGCACCCCGGCACCGGAAATACGGAAATTTTCATTTATCCGGGATACCGTTTTAAAGTCCTGGACGGCCTCATTACCAATTTCCATCTTCCCGAATCCACTTTGATCATGTTAGTCAGCGCTTTGGCGGGAAGGGAACAGGTTTTAGAGGCTTATAAAGAGGCGGTAGAATGCAGATATCGTTTTTTTTCCTTCGGAGATGCGATGATTGTCTTGTAATTCTTCCCACTTTCGGATAAAATAGAGGCATCGGGGCAAATATGCCCTCAGGAGCAAATGAAATACATCATTGGGGGTAGTTATGGGAAATCAAGAGAGAAGAAAAAATAAAAGAATTGAATTAGAATCCCGTCTGATTATCAAACGTCTGAATGGGGAAGGAGGATCAGAGCAGGTGGCAATCCAGGTTGCGGATGTTTCCAAAGCGGGATTGGGCTTCAGCTGCACGCTTCCTCTGGAAATCGGAGCGGTATATGAGGCATTTCTGACTATTTGGACAAAAGAAGTCATTCATGCCTTTGTGGAAATTGTCAGGATTGAAAAAATGGAGGATACATTTAAATACGGCGGTATCTTTATCGGCATGCCGGAAATGGATGCGGCCCGTATTGAAATTTATGATACCATAAACAGTCAGAACTGATAGTTGAAGTATTAGATGGAAGAGGTTTATGTAATGAATAGAGCAGAAGCGGTTGGCGTAATGACAGCTGCTTCTGCTTTTTGTTGGAGTTGTTTATAGTATTT
>CAZDRM010000196.1:1375-4539 GCA_964507745.1 uncultured Lachnospiraceae bacterium | reverse complement strand
CAATTCATTTAAAGTATACCAAAAATTTCTTTAAAGTATCTCTAATTTTTAGAGAAAAGTTAGAGAATGCTCTGCTATGCTCATGACATAAGGAGGCAGTAACTATGAAAAAACGAAAAATTTTATCCCTGTGTCTGGCAATCCTATTACTGGTAATGACCGGATGCGGGAACAAAGAAGAAGGAACAACTACAAATATCCCTTCCAACAATACAGAAGGTACGCAGGCGCAAGAGAGTCCTGCAGAGAAAAATCCAAACATTGTGGAAAATGCAAAAGGAAGATTTTTAGAATCGGATGTAGAAATGCCGGAGATGGCTGTAATGATCCGTGCCATGGAGAAGCTGGAGGATGGCAGGATTGCCTGCTTTGACGGCAATTCAGGCTTGTATATCTCTGAAGATAACGGCGAAACCTTTTCCATGAAAGATGTAGCGGTTATGGATGAGATATTGAAGAATGGGTATTATGTACCCAGGACGGTCATCGGAAAAGACGGAAGCCTTTTAATCCAATGCTGGCAGGAAGGCGGTAATGAATGTATTTATGTGGATAAAGACGGTAATGAAGTATCCCGATATGTGGAAAAACAATATACATTCGCATATTCCTTTTTATCGGACGGAAGACTGGTAGGAGGATTCAACGACGGCGTATACGAAATCAATCAGGAGAACGGTTCCACGACCAAGCTCTGCGACAGCAGATCCACTGTACAGTATATAAAGCAGATAGGAGATTATCTCTATTTTGCTGGAGATGTAGGGCTTGAGTGTTATAATCTGACAACAAAGAGCTTTGAGAAGGATGAAGTTTTAGAGCAATTCATCAAAGGTGATTTAAACTTTGATAATTCGGATTCTTTTTCTTTTCTTATGTGTGAAGGGGATACGGAGGATGCTTTGTACATTCTGAGCAAACAGGGGTTGTTCCGCCACGTTATAAAGGGCAGCGTTATGGAAGAGGTTGTCAAGGGAAACCTTGGAAGCATGGGAAGTCCTGCTTATTTTCTCAGTGGAATGGCTTTCGTGGATAAAGAAAATATGCTGATCTGTTATAACGGGAATTTGATGAAAGCATATAAATACAATCCGGATATTTCGGCAGTTCCTGAGCATGAGCTGTCAGTTTACAGCTTAAAGGAAAATGATATATTGAGAGTGGCAATTAATCTGTACCAGCAGGCAAATCCCGATACCTATATAAGCTATGAGGTAGGAATGACGGGAATGGATGGAATAACGAAAGAGGACGCTATCCGTAATTTAAATACCGCCCTTTTAAGCGGGGAGGGACCGGATATTCTGGTATTGGACGGACTTCCTGTAGAATCCTATATAGAGAAAGGAATCCTCATGGATTTATCAGCTGATATCAATGCGAAATATCCTGCCGGTTCCTTATATGAAAATATTACAAATTCTTATCAAAACGATAAAAGCGTTTGTGCGGTTCCCAC
This sequence comes from uncultured Lachnospiraceae bacterium, assembly GCA_964507745.1. Lineage (GTDB taxonomy): Bacteria > Bacillota > Clostridia > Lachnospirales > Lachnospiraceae > UBA2882. Next base: position 3,080 of record CAZDRM010000196.1, on the reverse strand, counting down.
ATTCTATGCTTTCCATCTCTGTGCGGGAGAAGACGTGAGCGGAATCGATAATCTGAAGGGGCTGGCGGATAAGGTGGAAGCCTTGAGGAGAGAAAATCCGAAAGGCGGTATTATAGGCTCTTATCTGGAAAAAGAGATTGTGATGAGGCTCTATGATATTTCATCTCCGGGAATCATAAAAGAAGACGGCTCCATTGACAGGGAAGGACTTACGGAATATCTGACCCAGGCAAAGAGAATCTGGGATGTGGAAAGTGAAGACCTGAATACCGAAAGAGCAAAGCAGATGGCAGAAATGTGGGACGAGGGCAGTGCACTGATGGGAAGAGATGACTGGTGTGCCCGCGTTTCGATGTATGATATGAGATATATGTCGGGAGAATGCCGCATTCTCTTTGGAGAAGAGGATTCCCTGGCGTGGGGATATACGGACATAACCTCTGTATTTAAGACTCTTAACCAGGATATGGATATCAGAGTTTTAAGCGGATCTTCCGGAAATGTATTTATACCACGTACAGTTATGGGAGTCAATGCATCGGGTTCCCAAAAGGAGGCCGCAGCTGATTTTGTCATGAGTATGCTTTCTGAGAATGTTCAGACAGAAGCATGGGGCAATGGGTTCCCGGTAAACCGGGAGGCGCTTGCAAAGCAGCTTGAACAGCATGAACCTTCGGAAACCTATGGATGGACCGGAACATCAGATGAAAATGGAAATGAGATAGATTTGGAAATAAAATGGCTGGATGAAGGGGAACAGGCACAGTTTTTGGAAATGATCGAAAGCCTGGATACGCCTGCAAAGCTGAATGAAAATGTTAAGGATACTGTAATCAGCGTAGGCGCAGAGGTATTAAAAGGACGAATGAGTGTAGATGAAGGAGTCAATCAAATCATTAATAAGGTTCAAATCTATCTTGCGGAGTAGAAAGAAACTAAAAAGAACGCCATGGAAAGAGGTTTTTATTTTCCTCTTTCCCGGCTTTGCCGGAGTCTGTCTCTTTGTGCTGATTCCTTTCGGGGATGTAGTCAGGCGCTCCTTTTTAACGGCAGTTACGGGAGAATGGTCGGGGCTTTCCAATTACCGTGTGGTTTTAAATAATCAGGCTTTTTTGCTGGCGGCAAAGAATACCCTGCGTTTTATGGGCGTATGCCTGCCCCTTCTCATTATCATTTCCCTGTTTCTGGCCTATGAACTCAGCAAAAGCCGGTATATGAAGTTTTTAAAATCCCTTTATCTGCTCCCCATGGCAATTCCTGCGGCAGCAGTGGTACTTATCTGGAAACTGCTGTTTGAAAGACATGGAATCTTAAATGCCGTATTGGAATCCTTTGGAGGGACGGCAATTGATTATATGGGGACGAAAGCGGCGTTCTGGGTCCTTGTGATCAGCTATATCTGGAAAAATCTGGGCTATACGGTTATCCTTTGGCTTGCGGGCATTATGGGGATTTCCGAGGGGATTATCGAGGCAGCAAGGGTAGACGGTGCAGGGGAGATGACCTGTTTTTTTCGTATTATTTTACCCAACCTAAAGCCTACTTTATATACCATAACGGTGCTGTCATTTTTAAATTCCTTTAAAGTGTTCAGGGAGGCTTATCTGGTTGCGGGGGCTTATCCCCATGAAAGCATGTATCTGCTGCAGCATTTGTTTAACAACTGGTTTTTGAATCTGGATATGGATAAAATGGCGGCGGCAGC
>CAZDRM010000196.1:0-1275 GCA_964507745.1 uncultured Lachnospiraceae bacterium | reverse complement strand
ATGGGCTAAAGCACAGAAAAGAGCGCGGGTAAAGAGAAAAGCAAGGCAAATCATTGTGACAGGAATCTTATTTTTCACGGCTCTTATCATTTCCATGCCTCTGATTCTTCTCATAAGCGGTTCCTTAAAAAGCGCCGATGAGCTTAGGAGTGCCCTCGGACCGGTTTTGTCCGATATGGACGCCATGGTGGAATTCGGACTTTTTCCAAAGTATCCCACTTTAAAACACTGGATTGAACTCCTGTTTGACAAGCCGGAATACTATGTGGTCTTTGTCAATTCCTTAAAAATCGTGGCAGGAACCCTTTTGGGACAACTGCTTGTAGGCATTCCTTCCGCGTGGGCTTTTGCCAGATTTTCCTTTCCGGGAAGAAAGCTTCTGTTTACCGTATATATTTCCCTGATGATGATGCCCTTTTCCGTTACCATGTTGTCAAATTATCTGGTTTTAAAGGATTTATCCCTTTTGGATAATCTTTGGGGCATTATCCTTCCCGGCGTGTTTTCCACCTTTCCCGTATTCATTATGTACAGAGGCTTTTGCGGAATCCCCAAGGAACTGTTAGAGGCGGCAAAGGTGGATGGCGCAGGGGAATTTCAGGTTTTTTTCCGCATAGGGATTCCCTTGGGCTCGGCAGGAATCGGCTCAGCCCTTGTCTTAGGCTTTTTAGAGTATTTCAGCCTGATAGAACAGCCCCTTGTTTTCCTGAAAGACAGGTCCCTTTGGCCTCTATCCTTATATCTGCCTCAAATCGGCCTTTCCGATGCGGGTTTTGCCTTTGCGGCGTCGGTCATGGGGTTGATCCCTGCGGTTTTTGTATTCCTGTTAGGGCAGGATTACCTGGAAAAGGGCATTATTGCTACAGGAATGAAGGAGTAATGTATGAAAACAGAGTTTGAAAAATTATGGAAGTCAGCTTTAGAAAAACTGAATAAGAAAAAAGCTGCAAAGGCTGCAGTCTGGTTTTGCGTTTTGTTTCTTTTATGCAGCATGGTTTCCAGAGGAATCTATGCCGCAGCATTACCCCGCGTGACGACGGAGCTGCCCTCTTATATTAATCTGACTCATCAGGTAAAGGCGGAGGGAAAACTCATTGCGGACAGGGAGAATGCTGTTTATGGGTTAGACGGACTCAGGGTGGAACGGATTTTTGTGGAAGAAGGGGAAAAGGTGGAGCAGGGACAGGAACTGCTGCAATACGATTTGAAGGATTTAAAGGACATCATAGAAAAGAAGGAAATCGAGTTGCAAAGGCTGGAAATCCAGCTGGATAC
>CAZDRM010000195.1:0-4547 GCA_964507745.1 uncultured Lachnospiraceae bacterium | reverse complement strand
TCTGGTACTCTCTATTTATTTTCTCTTAGGCAACTGACAAAAACTTTACTCTATAGTATTTTAAATATATTAATCAAATAAGTGAACAATAAGTAAATAATAGATAAAAAAATGAATTAATTGTTTACATTTAAAAAAACATCGAATATAATGATAGCAAGGGGGAAGAGAAGGGGGAAAGGAAATAAAGCAAAATGGGGGAATGCAATATGAGTAGGCAACACCATAGGATTTGGAATATTATGGCTGAGATTATAGCAATTTTATGTCGTGCAGGGTATGATGATACAAGAAAAATTGATTCATTTTTGAGCTGTTCAATACAAATACGCCGAGAAATGCTTTGTAAGGTGGAGCAATTATTAGGCGAAAAAGGTGTTTTTGGGGGGATTGATGATAGTTTTTTGGAACGGCTGATTCGTGAGAGGGAAAAGTGGGATGAAAATGAACTTTTACTAGAAACGTTAATTTATTTGGATAGTAAGGTGAAACTGGGATCCAGAGATTTCATGTCACATCCCGGCGATGAAGTGAGTGACATGATACGGTTAAATGAAAATGAGGAGCAGACAGGAATTATCATTTTGCCCAAATTGATATGTTATTGGAGCAGGAAAAGGACCGGTAGCCGGACGAAGGAAAAATCTCTGGCGGTTGGTATCAATAAAGTCTTAAAACACTACTATTGCGTTCAAAAGAAAAAATTAGGACAATATCGTGTACAACATCACATTGTCAGCGAAATAAATCGGTTTGGAAATAATTTGGAGTATATCCGCATTGCAGTCAGTCCTATTACAGACAGGGATATTCTTAAGTTCGAGCGATATGAACGGGCGGGAAAGTCTAGGATCGGAATAACAGATGTGGATATTCAGGGAGATGGAGATCGCTGTGATTTGGAGCAGCGAATGAAAAATATCATAATGGCGGCTGAAGAATGCAAATCGAACATACTGATCTTTCCTGAAATGCTCGGACATAAGGAGGTATTGGATAAGTGTTTATATCAATTGGCGGTACAATCTGTTGAGAATATTGCGGGAAGAGTAGAGATGATACTGTTGCCTTCTTTATGGAGCGTCAAAGAGGGCGCGGGAAAATCACCGTGGAAACAGGGCAGAAATACAAATAATTTATTTGTTGTATATGGTAGCAGTGGATTATTGAAGGAGAAACCTGAACCTTCATGGATTCAGCAGAAGAACAATCCTTATACAGAGGAGAGGGAAACATCGGATATTCAAGTCAGCGAAGTGGAAGACATCATTTCAGATAATGTCATCCATGTATTGCATATTGAAGGGATAGGCCGTATTACTTTTCCCATATGTGCGGATCTGTTGAATCCGCAATATCGTCAGATACTGATTGAACAATTAGGTTCGACATTAGTTCTGTGTCCCTCCTTTTCAAAGGGATCAAATGATTTTATTCATGCACTTGGGCAGGGCGATACTTTTGGATGCCATATAGTATGGTGCAATTCCTGCGTTTCCGCGCATTTGCACAGTGAAGAAAAATACAGAATGGAACTAAGAGAAAATGTCTGCTGCGCAGGTTTAGCAGGGCAAAACCATAGATACAACACAATAAAACCCCAGATAAGCTGTGATGGAGTATGTGCCAGAAATAGTTGCCTGTTTTATATTGATATACCATTAAATGGGAATCCAGGGGATAAAAGGCAACCCATGTGGACACATATAATAGCATAAAGAATTATGGAGGTGTAGATATGAAGGGATTAAACCAGTTATTAGAGAAGATCGATCACGAATTATTTACCGCAATCTTAAGTCGCCAAACCGAGATGGTATATGCGGAAACTAGACGGATTCGGGAAGAGATGTCAGGGGCATATTCCCTGTATGAAAATGCGGAACTGGAGAAAGAGATCAAAAAAATAAGACAGTTTATACAGGCTTTTCGCGATTCGTTGGATCCGGAAGAATTGGTAGTGTACTATATGGGAACGTTGGGAGGATTTACCGAATACTTAAGTGAACTTTTTGCCGAAAGAAACAAAAAAGACAGATTTACAGCTAATCCGATCAAGAGCCAATACTATAATCAGATCATCTGCATATTGTCCCAAAAGGAGTATGTACAACATAAGGATCTGGCGGCGGAATTGGGAATAAAAACCAGCTCATTAACTAGGATTATGAAATCAGTAGAGGAGGAACAACCCTATATTGTCTCATCTTCTTCTGGGAAGTATAAATATTATTGCTTGACGGAGACAGGGAAAAAATATTACGCGCAGTATATCAATAAGGAGCGGTGGAAAAGGCCTGAAGACGCAATAGAGGAATTGCTTACTGTAACAAAGAAGAGGCTGGATACAAATCAGGGAAACATTTTAGTGGAGTATGCGGCAGAATGTTATCCATATGATTACCATATAACACAAAAGGTGCAATCTCTGGAAAACAGTATTAGGAAAAAGAATATAAAGGAAGATGATCTGACACTCCTGACTTTTGAAAAAATCGGAAAAGATGAGGCGGCTTTTCACCCTGTCTGCAATATTTACAGCGATGTCATGTATCAAGCTGTTTCCGGATTGGGTAAAGAGGAAGACGGTCATAGGCCTTTTGTGAAAAGAGACAAGATTGCTATTTAAATACATCCTATATGAAATGAATAAATCGTGAATAGAGGTAAAAAATGGAAGAATATAAAAAAATAATTTCTAATATTTTTATGGAAGAAAATTCCAATGAATATGTAATTTGTCAAAAGTGTTTGCCAGTTTTGCTAGAATGGGATTCTGCTGAAATATTTGAGCAATTTTTTCAGTTGATGGAAGACTACATTTTAAATAATGATGTGCAGTTAAAGGAAGAGGAAAAAACAGAAATTTTGGAGATAAAGAGAAAAAATAATAAATTTCTGGACGATATTCTGGAAACGCTGATAGAAAGTAATGTTGATAAGAAGACATTCTATGAAAAATTATGGAATTTTATAAAAAATATGCCACTATGTGACGTTGAATCAGAAAAGGCGGGGATTTTATATATTCTTTGTAGAAATGATTTAATTCCCTATTATAGAGAAGGAGAGGTAGGAGAAATTGAAAAGGCGGAGCTATGGGATCTTGTAGATAAGAATACAGAAAATATCATTGCGGTAAGGAGTATTGTCAAGCAGTATACAATAGCTAAAGGAGGAAAAGGATTTGCGCATATCAAGGATGGAATAAAGTACGCATCTATGCTGCTGAAAATTTTAGATCAATGCGGCGGTGATAAAGATAAAATTGTTATTATATCTTATATCTTCAGATTCATAGAGACAAATTCTATGGAGACATTAAAAAAGCAATTGATTGAGAAAATAAATGAAAATCAATAGTTCCTGGAACACATAAAAAATTTCCCTTTCTGACACAATATAATAAAGCGTATCAGGAAGGGAGTTTTTATGTCTAATAGCAAGGAAAACCAATACAGCGGACAGTTGTCCGCAGGGACACAGGGCCGGCAGTCTTCCGGGACGGTTATCAGCGGCTGCCTGCAGCAGGACAGCGCCTGGCTGGATAAAAAGCTGGCGACGGACCAGAATTTTGATGTGGTGACACGCACCATAGAGGTGGGAGGACGGGAGGCAGCGCTGTACTTTATCGACGGATTCTGCAAGGACGACCTGCTGCAGAAACTGCTGCAGTATTTTATGGATATGAAGGCGCAGGACATGCCCGGAGATGCGGCCCAATTGCTGAAAAAAAGCATTCCATATATCGAGGTGGACCAGGAGAAAGAGTGGGAGAAGATCACCTCCAGCATACTTTCCGGCATCTTTGTGCTGCTCGTTGACGGTTATCAGGAGGCGGTGCTCATCGATGCCAGGTCTTACCCGTCAAGGAGTGTGGAGGAGCCGGAGAAGGACAAGGTGCTGCGAGGCTCCAAGGACGGCTTTGTGGAGACGGTGGTGTTCAACACAGCGCTGATCCGGCGCAGGATACGGGATACGGATCTGCGCATGGAGATGATGAGCGCCGGTAAGAGCTCCAAGACAGATATTGTGCTCTGCTATATGGATTCCAGGGCAGATCACGACTTTCTGGAGGAAATCAAACAGAAAATACAGAATATCCAAGTGGATTCCCTGACTATGAATCAGGAGTCGCTGGCGGAGTGTCTGGTGCCGGGGCGGTGGTGGAATCCCTTTCCTAAGTTCAAATATACAGAGAGGCCGGACACGGCGGCGGCCCAAGTGCTGGAAGGAAATGTGGTACTGCTTGTGGACAACTCCCCATCGGCTATGATCCTGCCAACGTCTATATTTGATGTGGTGGAGGAGGCGGACGATTACTATTTCCCGCCAGTGACGGGCACGTATCTGCGGCTTACCCGATTTTTGATCTCGCTGCTGACCTATCTTATGACGCCAACCTTTCTGCTGCTGATGGACAATCCTCACTGGATACCGGAGGGGTTTTCTTTTATCATGCTGAAAGAGGCGCCAAATATCCCGCTGGTCTGGCAGTTTCTGATTCTGGAGCTGGCCATAGACGGTCTGCGGCTGGCGGCGGTCAA
>CAZDRM010000194.1:0-4574 GCA_964507745.1 uncultured Lachnospiraceae bacterium | reverse complement strand
ATGGTCATAGAGTGCATATTATATCTGAAGATAAAAAGGTACATTTAGAAGATCCCTTTATAGATACGGAAGTCCCTGTAACACCACAGGATATCAGAAAACATTTAGAAGAATATTTTACTAGTATTTCATAAAGAATGCTTTTTTATAAAAATAAATAAAATATACGGAAAAGCAAAACAATAAAAAGCAAAGAATGGAAATTATAAAATGAGCGGCAGGAAACAATTTAAGGAAACGGCAGAGGAAATCCGGTTAAATAAATATTTGGCACAGGCGGGCATCTGCTCCAGAAGGGATGCGGATAAACTTATTGAGACAGGACAGGTTGCCATAAATGACAAAATCGCCAGTCCGGGAACAAAGGTAATGCCCGGCGACAAGGTATGCGTTCAGGGAAAGATCATAGGAGGCAGACAGGATACGGCAGTGCTTGCCTATTACAAGCCCTTGGGCGTTATCTGTTCGGAACGGGATAAGCATGCGGACAGGCTGTTGACAGACGAGCTTCATTTTCCGGTAAGAGTCACTTATGCAGGTCGGCTTGATAAGGATTCGGAAGGATTATTGCTGCTGACCAACGACGGAAAGCTTATTGATGCACTGATGCGGGGAGCGAACCGCCATGAAAAGGAATATGTGGTAAAGGTAAAAAAAGAGATTACGCCGGAATTTATAGATGCCATGTCAAAGGGCGTTTATCTTACGGAACTGGATAAAAAGACAAGGCCCTGCAAGGTAGAGCAGACAGGAAAATTTTCCTTTCACATTGTGCTGACGCAGGGACTGAACCGGCAGATCAGACGTATGTGCAGGGAATTGGATTATCAGGTTCATTCCTTAAAAAGAATCCGGGTTGCCAATATAGAATTAGAGCATTTAAGGCCGGGAGAATACCGGATATTAAAGGGAAACGAATTGAAAGAGCTTTACAGAATTGCCGGCTCGAAGGGAGAAGTTTATGAATAAGGTCCAGAGAATGAAGGAACTGATTGCCATACTGAATGAGGCCTCGGAGGCTTATTATGCAAAAGACCGGGAAATCATGAGCAATTTTGAATATGACAGGCTTTATGACGAGCTGGTAAGTCTGGAAGAGGAAACGGGAATGACTCTTTCTGATAGTCCCACGGTTACGGTGGGCTATGAGGCCGTTGACGAGCTGCCCAAGGAGCGCCATGAAAGCCCCATGCTTTCGCTGGCAAAAACCAAGAGCCGTGAAGAACTCAGGGAGTGGTTAAACGGAAAGGAAGGGCTTTTATCCTGGAAGCTGGACGGATTGACCATCGTTTTAACCTATGACGGCGGCAGGCTGGAAAAGGCTGTTACCAGAGGAAACGGAGAAGTAGGGGAAGTGATTACCAACAATGCAAGGGTTTTTAAAAATATTCCCCATACCATCAGTTTTAAGGGCAGACTCATTTTAAGGGGAGAGGCGGTTATTACTTATTCGGATTTTGAAAAGGTAAACGCTGAAATTGCGGATACAGACGCTAAATATAAAAATCCCAGAAATTTATGCAGCGGCTCCGTCAGACAGTTAAATAACGAAGTAACGGCAAAGAGAAATGTCCGCTTATTTGCTTTTGCCCTGGTCAGCGCCAGGGAAGAAGGCAGAGAGGTGGATTTTGAAAACGACAGGGAAAAGCAGTTTCTTTTTTTGAAGGAGCAGGGCTTTGATGTTGTGGATTATAAACGAATCAATCCAGACACAGTGCTGGAAAGCGTGGAGGCCTTTGCCGAAGCGGTAAAGACCTATGATGTGCCTTCTGACGGTCTGGTATTGACCTACTGCGATATGGCTTACGGAGCATCCTTAGGGAGGACTGCAAAGTTTCCGAGGGATGCCATCGCCTTTAAATGGGCGGATGAAATGGCGGAAACAACCTTAAAGGAAATCGAATGGAGCCCCAGCCGGACGGGACTGATCAATCCGGTGGCAATTTTTGAGCCTGTGGAGCTGGAAGGGACCACCGTATCCCGGGCAAGCGTGCATAATTTGAGTATTTTAAAGGGCCTAAAGCTGGGAATCGGAGACCGCATTAAGGTATATAAGGCTAACATGATCATTCCCCAGATTGCGGAAAATCTGACGGGAAGCGGCAATCTGGAAATTCCCAAGTATTGTCCGGTCTGCGGCGGGGAAACAAAAATCAGCAAGTTAAATGATGCGGAAACCCTGATCTGTCCCAATGTGGATTGCGAAGCCAAAAAAATCAAAGCCTTTACCCTGATGGTCAGCAGAGATGCTTTAAATATAGACGGTTTGTCGGAAGCAACTCTGGAAAAGTTTATAGCCAAAGGCTTTATTCATGATTTTGCGGACATTTTCCACCTTGATCAATATCAGGAGGAAATAACGGAAATGGAAGGATTCGGGGAAAGGTCCTATAAAAATCTTATGGAATCCCTTGAAAAAGCAAAGGATGCCACCCTGGCAAAATTTGTGTACAGCTTAGGAATAAACGGAATCGGTCTTGCCAATGCAAAAATGCTTTGTAGGGCATTTCACGATGATTTTGAAGACTTAAAAGGCGCTTCGGCAGAAGAACTTGCGGAAATCGACGGAATCGGGGAAGTGCTGGCGGAAGGAATCCGGAATTTCTTTGATGATGAAAAGAAGCTGGCATCGGCGGAAAGGCTTCTTTCGGAACTCAGGATCGTAAAAACGGAGGAAAATGAAGAAGAACAGATTTTCCTTGGTAAGACCTTTGTGATTACGGGAAGCGTGGAGCATTTTAATAACCGTAACGAAGTAAAGGAACTGATTGAAAAAAAAGGCGGCAAGGTGGCGGGAAGCGTTTCGGGAAAGACGGATTATCTGATCAACAATGACTTAAATTCCACATCAGGCAAGAATAAGAAGGCAAAAGAGCTTGGAGTACCGATTATTTCCGAAGAAATGTTTCTTCAAATGTTTCCGGACTGACGGGGCGTAAAAAGCCGTCTATGAGACAGTCACACAAAGGAAAACCGCACAAAGGAAAGCCGCACAAAGGAAAGTCCGACAGAGGTTTACGGACCGGATAAAAGGTGCTAATATAAGAAAGTATACGAAAATTATAAAGAGGGATTGTTATGCCGATAAAAACACAAAGCGATCTCCCCGCAAAGGAGATTCTGGAAAATGAAAATATATTTGTGGTTGATGAATACCGGGCGCTGCATCAGGACATCCGTCCGCTGCAGATTTGCATTTTAAACCTGATGCCTGTAAAACAGGATACGGAATTGCAGCTTCTCCGGGCTTTGTCCAATACGCCCATACAGGTGGATGTGACCTTCTTAAATATGAAAAGCCATATTTCACTAAATACATCAGCCAATCATCTGAACAAATTTTATGTTGCTTTTGACGATATAAAATGGAAAAAGTTTGACGGGTTGATTATTACCGGCGCACCTGTGGAACACATGGAATATGAAGAGGTGGATTACTGGGAGGAGCTTGTGGAGGTAATGGAGTGGTCTAAAACCAATGTGACTTCCACCTTCCATATCTGCTGGGGAGCCCAGGCGGGACTTTATTATCATTACGGTCTGCAAAAGAGGCTGCTTCCCTATAAGATGTTCGGAGTATTTGAACACAGGGTAATGAACAGGAAGATTCCCATCGTGAGAGGCTTCGATGACTATTTTCTGGCGCCTCACAGCCGGCATACAGAAGTGCCCGCAGAGGATATTCATAATTGTAAGTCCCTGACCGTTCTTGCAGAATCTGAAGAAGCGGGCGTATATCTGGCTATGGCAGGATTCGGTAAGCAGTTTTTTGTTATGGGACATTCAGAATACGACAGAATGACTCTTCATGACGAGTACTTCAGGGATGTGAATAAGGGACTGGATATTGCCGTTCCCAAAAACTATTTTCCTGATGATGACCCCACTCAGAAGCCGCGCCTGCAATGGAGGAGTCATAGTAACAATCTTTACAGCAACTGGCTTAATTATTACGTTTACCAGATGACACCCTATGAATTGTAAGGAATCTGAAAGGTTTGTTTATGGTTTTTAACGGCAGTGTTGATACAAATGAGCCTGAAAGGCGATTTGTTGCATAGAAAGTATTGTAGTAAAGTAAAAAATAATGAAAGTAATGGAGGAAAGTATAATGATAATCAGCGATGCAGTAAAGTATATCGGAGCGGATGACAGGGACATTGATTTGTTTGAAAGCCAGTATCAGGTGCCTCATGGAGTTTCTTACAATTCCTACCTGATTCTGGATGAAAAGGTTGCAGTTATGGATACTGCCGATAAAAGAGTGGAGGATCAGTGGTTTGCCAATCTGGAAAGAGAACTGGCGGGAAGGACGCCTGATTATCTGGTGGTTTCCCATATGGAGCCGGACCACGGCGCTTTAATCGGCAAATTTATGGAAAAATATCCTGAGACAAAGGTTGTGGGGAATGCCAAGACCTTTTCCATGATTTCCCAGTTTTTCAATATGGACTTAGAGGATAAGAAAGTTATAGTGGCGGAAGGAGAAGAACTTTCTTTGGGAGAGCATACCCTTACCTTCTATATGGCGCCCATGGTGCACTGGCCGGAGGTTATGGTTACCTATGAAAAGA
>CAZDRM010000193.1:0-4586 GCA_964507745.1 uncultured Lachnospiraceae bacterium | reverse complement strand
TCAACGCCCTTGCAATGGCGCAACGCTGCTGCTGTCCGCCGGAAAGCTGGGAGGGAAACTTATTCTGATGCTCTGTAAGCCCTAAAGTTTCCATTAATTCATCTATATCCATGGAGTGGTCGGAAAGATATTCACATACCTGAATATTTTCCTTTACTGTCAGATTGGGCACAAGATTATAAAACTGGAAAATAAATCCCAGATTTTCCCTTCTGTAATCGGACAGCTTTTCCTGAGACAAACCGAAAATTTCTTTACCGTCCACTTTAATGGAGCCGGAATCCATCAAATCCAATCCCCCGATGCAATTTAGAAGGGTAGATTTACCGGAACCGCTGGTCCCTTGAATGACACACATAACGCCTTTTTCCACCGACAGGTCAACACCTTTCAACACCTCAGCGTAGCTTCCGCCCTTGCCATAGCTTTTCTTTAAATTACTTACTTCTAAGTACATCTTTTTATCCTCCCCGCTATATATGTTTTTCTAATATAACACCTTTTAGCCGTCATGTCACTCATTAAAATTTCTGTATTTATTCTTTGTTACCCAGAATTTCAAATCACTCGCATCTAACATATATTAGTTATAACTAACTATTGGTTTTAATAAATGTGCCTACTAATCTAAGTTAGTAGGCACTAACATATTTTGAGTATACTCCTACTGTTATGGCTTTGTCAAGAGGCTGCACTTCCCCTTTTGTTATATGGCGTAATACAACATCAAAGATAAAATGTACAGCACAAGCAAATCAACAGCGTTGAGCGTCAAAACGCCGTTTTGCATAAATGCCACAGTGTCAAACTCCTTATGAAACAATTTTTTACAAATAAGAATACCACATATCCACACAAGCAAGGCATTGATTCCAATCATCAATAACGAAAAAATACTGCTGTGATGAAACAGAGTTTTGAGTATAATTGTACCAAAAAGCCACTCCACACAAAGCAGCACTAAAAAGACCGACTTTTTCATAAAAAATACCCTCCCCACGGTTCCTGTGTAATATAGACAACAACCGCCAATGCGCTTACAATTCCAAAGCTTACCACTATGCCGGTCTGCATGTATGCTTTAACCTCAGAGGCATCAATCTGTTTTTTACGGCAATATATCCATGTTAACAGAGCGCAGATACCACAAAATGCTATAGCTATACTCCACTCTAATATATGACTGCCTTCATATGCATCAATTTCCAGTGAAAAAATGGAACCTAATGTTCCGCTGCAATATGCTAACTCCAGAACAAGCAGAAGCCAAAATGTGAACCTTTTCATAGTTTCCTCTCCTAAAAGATTGTCATTTAAAATAATTAGCACCGTAATTTTACGGAAGAAATTACAGTTATATTAGAATTTGCCTTTTTATTGAATTTATAGTATCATTTTCCCAAATGCAGGTCAAATTTTTACGGAGGAAATTTACATTTGAAAAATATAGAAATCTCTATCTTAAATTATGAAAACCAGCTTCTTGCAAGCAGGAAACAATTGAATGATTTGATTTACGATTATAATAATCAAAATGTCAACAGTTCGCTGTTAAATTATAAAATCAACTATCTGCAAAACGAAATTGATTATATGAATAATCAGCTGAATATTCTGAAAGCCGAACTGAATAAACAGCCTCAGACATCGAATATACCACTGCAGAATACTGTACAGCCGCAGAATGCTGAACAATCACAGGCGACCTTCACACAGCCACAGAACGATGAACAATCACAGGCAGCATCCATACAGCCGCACAACGCTGATTTGTCACAGAACGCAGACCAACCTCAGGCGGCCTTCACACAGCCGCAGGATGCTGAGCTGCCTAAGAAACCATTCATGCGGTTTCAGGTCGCAAACCAGCCGGATGATGCTCCTTCCAAGCCCACGGATTTGGAAAACATGATCGGTAAATCGTGGATGGGAATATTTGCTTCGGTTTTAATTTTTGTCAGTTTTATTCTGTTTGCCACACTATTAGCACCGTATATAACAGATACTATAAAAATGGTGGCAATGTATATTGTAAGCGTTTCCTTTACGTTATTCGGTTTGATAAAATTAAAGAAGCATCATAACAAACTGTATCTGGCAATCAGCAGCTGTGGTGTGGGTGCGGTCTATATTTCATTGCTTTTAACGAATCTGTATTTTAAGGCAATAGGGGATGTTGCGCTCTATCTGTTTATTCTAGTATGGGCGGTATTTGTCTGCTATTTATCCAGATGGCAGGACCGAATATTCCAAATCATAGGACAGTGCGGTATTACCATTGCATTACTGTTCGGCATCATCTTGTGTGTGGAAACTGATGACACTGCCAAATTCCTTCTTTTGAGCCTGTTCTTTGTGATAACTGCCGCTATCTTCTATGTGAGCAACTATAACAGGGAATTTCATAAAAATATAATTAACAATGTTTTCAATGCTGTTAATGTATTTCAATTGTGGGTAGGGTTTTGCCTGTTTGATAAATCCATGCTGTTTTCGCCGGACAAGTTATCCGAAGGATGGTCTGCATATCTGCTTGAAATAATCGGTATGGTGGTACTGCTCTTCTTGATATTACAATTCATTCTTTTCCTTATTTCCAAGCTAAAGGATGATAATATAGGCTTTGGTTTGCTTATGATTGCCAATACCATACTGATGATGCTTTTTATCTATAGCATGACAGATGGGGCGGGAAATAATATCAGAGGCATTATTTATTTAGTACTTGGCTTTTTCCTGCTGACTGTAATGGAAAAAAGATTTCCCGACTGGGAGGATGACGGCAAAATACTAATGCAGTTTTTTGCCCTGCCTTTATTCATCCTTTCCGTGTATATGATTACCTTTTTCCAGGATCACATCGGATTATCATTCATTATGATTCTGTTTTTACTGCTGGGATATTACACAGATGATAGTATTTATAAATCTGAAAGCCTGATCATGGCAGCCGTATATTGCTTCATCGATTTGAAATATCCTATTGAACATTTCTGTCTGGGACTGTTGTTCTTTGCTATTCTTGCCGTTCTTATGTATATCAAAAAAGAACAATATCATATTACATTTAAACTGTTTTCTTATTTCATAGGACTTCTGTTTATTTGTGTAGGATTGATAAATGTATTTGATGACATGAATGTACATTATGATGTTTCCGAAACAATCATTTTCACTGTTATGGCATTGCTGAATGTGCTTGCAATGAAAACCCGGTTTGTAAAAGATTTTCAAACACTACAGACCGAGAAAGCCTGCATAATTGCCACGCGAATTACAAATGCGCTGTTTATGGCATACAGTTTATTTGCCATTACGGATACAAACAATGAGATATGTCACTGCATTCTTATTTTACTGGCAATCCTCATTTTTATGGTAAATACCAAAAATCTGCTTGAGCATAATAAAGGACTGCTGCCGGGAATCTATATAGGGATTAAGCTCACGGTTCTGATTATTACAATACTAAGTTCCTTTGATGCCGCTAATTATGTCATAAGCATTTCTGTATTTTTGTTTGCAATCGTAAGCATTGTAGTCGGCTTCAGATTTTACTTTAAGTCATTTAGAATATACGGACTGTTCCTTTCATTGATCAGTGTGGCAAAATTGATTTTGGTTGACATAAGTTATGACAATACCTTGGGACACGCTCTGAGCTTCTTCGTCTGCGGTATTTTATGCTTTGTAATCAGTATGATTTATCACTTGATTGACAGAAAAGTTCAGGATAATTCATCCGGCAATGACGCTTCCGACTTGTCTGAAAAACAGGGTTAAATTTCTCCATTAATCAATCACAATAATATAATAAGAATGATCAGGAAGCTGGCGGTCTAAGACATCTTTTAAAGCGCGGTTCAGATATAAGGAATCTAATCGGGGGCAATTTCCCAGGGGAGTAAAATCTTCTAAAGGGGCATAGGACGCTTCAAGGCAACGAAGCTTCTTTAATTCTGTAAGAGGCGTCAGGTCCGTTACTCCGGATGAAGCAATAGAAATATAATCCAAAGAGGGAAACCGCCCAACGCCATCCAGGGAAGTCATATTCCCGCATCCGGTCAGGTCGAGAGATTCCAATCGGGTCAGCCGGTCGATTTCATCCAATGAGGCTATGGAAGAATCATTCATGGTCAGCGCTTCCAGATTCGTCAGCCCATTAATAAAGGCAATGGTCTGGGCATTTCCGTGACTGATGCGGAGGTTTATAAGGGAATCCAGCGTAGCCGCCACACTGTAATCCGTTACCCCCGTATAACAACAGTCAAGATAACGCAGTTTGCTGCCCTCCAGTACCTGAATATCCGATACAGAAGTATTCATAAGGTTTAAATGTTCCAACTCGGGATACTGTGCAAGAATGGAAATATCCGTCAGGGGATTATCCGCCACATCCAACATTTTAAGTTCTTCAAGAGCAGGCAAAGAGGACAAGCTGTCCAAGGAACAATTTTTCAGACAAAGCTTTTCTAAGGGCATATCTTTCAGGACGGACAAATCAGTAACGCAATGCACATCCAGAGCAAGTTCCCTAAGTCCGGTAAAATAACGCAAATCATCCAGAGGGAAAGGCTCTCTGGGGG
>CAZDRM010000192.1:0-4602 GCA_964507745.1 uncultured Lachnospiraceae bacterium | reverse complement strand
ATTCCGGCACTAATCTTTTCAACTCTTTTTGAAGCTGAATATCCTCGCTTCCAAAATCCAGAAAATCATGAAGGCTCCTCGGCCCATCCCAAGGTTCTTTTCCCCAGTATACAATCAATGTGTTGACGGGATAAATACGTTCTCCCTTCCTGACCTTGTACAAATACTCTCCCGGTGTAACCCCGGAAAGTCTGACGCCCTCTTTTCCATGATTCTTTTTATACTCTGCTGTATTTACCCGCTTCAGTTCTTTTACCTGTCTGTCATACTCCAATGCCTCTTTCAACATAACCCGTACCGGCATGCTGTAATCAATGGTTTCCTGGTTCTCCAGAATCCATAATGCAAATAAGTCCCCTGTGGTCTTCTGGCGCATGACAATATCGCTTGTGCGCTCTATTACGCCTTCTTTACCGGCCTTTGTCACAACAGTTTCCACCGGCTCCAGTTCTTCCGGTTTTAACATTTGTCCTCCCTGAAAAATGCTTCCATTATAAATATCCGCATATCTTCTCCGGTCGGACAGATAGGACTTTAAGTCCAAATCTCTTTTTCCCATAGATGCCTCCTTTTGCAGAAGGTATCAACAATATGTATTTCGAAGCCTCCTGCCTTATTCAATTATTTGTTGGAATAAAAGCACGAGTCGTTTCGATACCCCGAAGGGCTTAGAAAAATCTAGAATTTTAATCAGAAATAAAATTTGAAACATATGCTTTTATAGAACATTATCACATTTGTGAATACAAGTCAACCGTTTTTAGTCATTGCTTTTCAATCGCTTTTTTCTCTTCTATGCAAAAAAAGAGTTGATATTATTTCTTTGACCGTCCAAAATAGAACAGAGAAATATTATAAAGATTGTGTAAAACCGACGGGAGGAAGTCAAGATGCAAAATAAAATACTGCTCATTGATGATGATGTGGATTTGTGCAAACTGTTACGCAACAATCTGGAAATGGAAGGATATTCTGTTCGTTCATGCCATGACGGGATTTCGGGATTAAAGGAATTCGGTTGTACAGAATATCAGCTTGTAATTCTGGACATTATGCTTCCTTTAAAAAACGGATATGAGGTTTTAAAGGAAATCCGAGACAAGAGCAACGTCCCTATTCTGATGCTGACAGCCAAAGACAGCGAAGGGGATAAGGTATCCGGTCTCAGGATGGGCGCTGATGATTATTTGACAAAACCTTTCAGCAACAGCGAGTTTCTTGCCCGTATTTTTGCATTATTACGCAGATCTGACATATTAAATGCCAAAGGCGCCATAGGCAATCCTGTGACAGTGGGAAATCTGGTAATTGATATTTCCAGGCGGGAAGTTCGTAAATGCCAGGAACTAATCAGCCTTACTGCAAAAGAATTTGATTTGCTGCTCTTTTTCGCTCGAAATAAAGGACAGGTTTTTACCAAGCGTCAGATATATCACGCCGTCTGGAATGATGAGTATGCCTTTGATGACAATAATATCATGGTGCATATTCGACGTCTTAGAAAAAAATTGAAGATAATCCTGATACTCCCCAATTCATCATAACAGTGTGGGGTGTCGGTTATAAGTTTGGGGGATGAGCTATGATAATCATAATCTGTATTTTATGCATCACATGTGCAGGACAGGCCGTATATATTTATCATAGCAAAAAACAGCTATCAGGATGGCTTGACTATTTAAGAAATGTGAAAAATGCTCCCGAACAAAAACATTTTGTCAAAGCAAAAGGAATTCTTTCAGAAATCAACTATACATTAAATGATATTCTGGAAGAAAACAGGAAACAGCTTGTAAAATCCGCAAAAGCCGAAGAGGCGAATAAACAGATATTAACCAACTTATCCCACGATGTCAGAACTCCGCTCGCTTCCTTAACCGGTTGTCTGGAAGCGTTAAACGAAGGCAGAATAAAACCCGGCGGTCAGGCTGAATACATCCGTATTGCATATAGAAAAGCAATCAGTTTAAAAGAACTTGTAGATACTTTGTTTGAATGGTTTAAAATAAACTCCCGGGAGCAGGAATATCAATTAAAAGAATATGACATAAATGAACTGACAAGACAAATTATAATCGGTTTTCTTCCAATCATTGAAAATGAAAATATAAATCTTGAGGTATGCATTCCCGAAGAAGAATGTTTTCTGTTTATGGACAAGATGGCCTATGAAAGAATTTTAAACAATCTGTTTTCAAATGCATTAAAACACGGGAAATGTTCCAGACTGACAGTTACCATCCATCAAAACCAAGATGCAGCTGTCATTGAAGTTTCCAACGACGGAATAACCATCCCGAAAGAGGATATCCAACATATATTTGACAGATTATACAAATGCGATACGGCGCGTTCAGAAAAAGGAAGCGGACTTGGGCTTTCCATTACCAAAGAGCTTGTTACCGCCATGAAAGGGGAAATCACTGCACATACCCGGCAGGAAGAAACCTCATTCATTTTAACCTTTCCACTATGTAAGAAAAAAGTAAGATTTAAGTAAGGGGTATGTCAGAACTGACTGCTATATTTAAAAGCAGGAGGCATTTATATGAGCGACTATATTATTGAAACAAATCAGCTTACTAAAAAATATCATAATCAGACCTGTGTAAATCAAGTAAACCTCCATATTCCCAGAGGGAAAATATACGGGCTATTAGGAAAAAACGGCGCCGGTAAAACAACAACCATGAAAATGCTTTTGAACTTGATAAAGCCTACTGACGGAAAGATTTTCTTATTTGGAGAGGATTCGGATAAAGTGAAGCAACAGACATATTACCGGATTGGTTCCATGGTCGAAGCTCCCGGTTTCTACGAAAATCTGACAGTAAAAGAAAACTTAACAATTCTTGCAAATCTCCGGGGAAGGCACAGAAAAGATACGGTAGAAAATGCCCTTTCCGTTGCAGGCATGAATGAAGAAAGCAATAAACTATTTAAAAACTGCTCTTTAGGCATGAAACAGCGTTTAGGAATTGCCGCCGCAATTATGCATGAACCGGAAGTGTTGCTCTTGGATGAACCAATCAACGGACTTGATCCTATAGGTATTTATGAAATACGCAATTATCTGCTGCAGCTGTGTAAAGAACGGAAAACCACAATTCTGATATCCAGCCACATACTGAGTGAAATTGAACAGATTGCAGATATTATAGGAATCATGCAGAATGGAAAGCTGATCAAAGAAATAGATATGCACAGTCTGCACAAACAGAATAGAAAATATGTTGAATTTGAAGTTTCCGACGTCAATGCCGCAGCATTGATACTGGAACGCGATTTTGACATATTTGACTATGTACTTACAGAAAACCTGCTCTTACGAATATTTGAAAAAATCGACCAGCGTTCTGCCATTAACAGCAGTTTTGTGGAAAATCACATTACCGTTACAGGCATTCATGTCTGTGAAGAAAAACTGGAAGATTATTTTACGAGTTTAATCGGGGGTGTCAAAATTGGGTAATATTTTGTATTGTGAATGTCTAAAATTAAAACGCTCAAAAATAATACGGATTGGATTTTCGGGTACGTTAGTGGTTCCGTTTCTCGCTATCATTCAAAATCTGCAGAGATATTTCAAAAATACAGATACTGCCATGGATTTATTCGGCTTATACGATAATGCAATTATGTTTCTGATGCTGCTGTTTGCTCCGCTCTTCCTATCTATCATCGGGACTTATCTGATAAGCAGGGAGTATTCTGAAAATACCTTAAAAATAATCTTTGCAGTACCCATATCCAGAAAAGCATTTCTGACCGGCAAATTTTTAATTCTCTTTATTGCCGTAATAATGTTTATGCTGATTTCCTGGTTTAACCTGTTGATTTTGTCGTTAATCTGCAATTTGTTCTTAAATATTACCCAGATTACTGTTATATCTGCAATATTCTTTTTAATCAAGATGCTGTCCGGCGGGATTTTATTATATATGACCATTACTCCCATCATGTATTTAAGCATCCGGTATAAAGGATTTATTCTTCCCTTTTCTGCAACGGCGGCAATTTGTTTTTTAAATGTAATAATATCCGGTTCTTCAATTGCCGGACTCTTTCCCCCGACTGCAGCTTATCTGGTAGTCAGTGGACGCAGCAATAATCAGGGATATCCGCCCTCTGTAGGTTTTATGATAATTGTACTGCTTTTTATGGTATCGATAATTGCAAGCATGAAACATTTTTTAAAGGAAGATATTTAAACTCATAAAATCATGCCCTATAGAGCAAAACAAACTCTCTCTCAAATCCATCCCCGTTCCTGCCGCCATCCACAGCTTCATATACATTGCCGCAGGAGATGCGGGCGGCAATACAATCACTCCCGCTTCTTTCATCTGTCCCACAGTCTCATATGTCATTCCCTCCGGAACGCCTGCCGCAAACACGGGAATATTCCGCTCCCCGGCCTCTTTCATAAAATTCCGAAAGCCGTCTCCCATTACAGGAAGTGTACCGGAATGATAAGTATCCAGCAGAATGCCGCAGCAGTCCTTTGGCACGGTATAAACAATTCCCGGGTAAGGCCTGATCAATGCAGGCTGTTTCCCGGACAGATTTTTACACGAAAGGCTTAAGACATTTCCCGCTTCT
>CAZDRM010000191.1:0-4689 GCA_964507745.1 uncultured Lachnospiraceae bacterium | reverse complement strand
TTCATATCTTGTTTGTGCCTTGAGCGAAGCGAAAGGAATGATAACAAACATGAAGAAAAATAGAAAATGTAGAAAAACATATTTGTCAATCGCATGCATTTCAATCATTTTCTTTACCCTTATTGCGTGTATTATAAATAACTGCCGTCAAAAAATGCGAGACTATGTAGATGAATATAAACTTCACATAGAAAGAATCAGTAATCTGGAAGACAACCCCTTAACGCTTGCCGAAGAATTTATGCAGACAAAATATGACAAACACTGGGATTCGTTGAAAGGATGTTGGGGCAAAATGCCTTGGGACATGGCAGGGGACTACGAATTAGGTTGCTACATCATACCCGAAAGATATGCCACCTGTTTTTATAGAATTAATAGAAAGGAACATAATTCAGACAAATTTCCTGAAGGTGTAAATACAATTATTAGTTGTTACGCAAATGCAAATGATAAACCGGATCTTGATAAGACTATTATGATTTCATTTACTTATAATGGCAATAATTCTGATATAATAGGACATATAACGTATCATGGAGATAATCCTCCAGATCGGATATCTTTTGTCATAAGTCTGGTAGATGATGAGTATATCACTGACAAAACAAATCTGGAAGAGCTTACCGGCCTTACCATAGAAGAAATCGTAGAAACTGCTGAAATCAATCGAAAAGGCTTCGAAGACCTTATGTATACCATGAAGGAGCACGAACTGGAAGAAAGTAAAAACGATTTGAACGCTGATTTGAAATTCTTATATACAGTAACCAAACTGCAGATTGTGACATTGTTATCTCTATGGATAATAATTGTATTAGTGGCAATCTTAAATTCCATACAATCAAATAAGAATAGGAGAACTCTTTTATGATGCCAGTATTTTTAAAAAGCGATTACGATGTAGCAGTATATCACAGCTGTGCATTAACACTTGCTGCCACATTTTTAAAACATGTGCCTGCAACAGATACCGGAGATACAAACCATGATATCAATGATATCTGCTGCAGCATTTACAATGAAACCTCAGACATACTTCAATCCTATTATAATGCAGCACAAAGGGACGGAGACAGAATCAAATCCATAGCAGATACATTATTAGAATTGGATCTGAACATGTGGATTAAGCCTTATTAAACTAATTAAAAATACAACAATAAAAAAGTCAAAACGACAGGTAAAAAAATGGACGAAAAACTCAGAGAAGAAAATGTAGATAATTTATACGCAGACTTTCAAAGAGAATTGCGCATATCGGAAGACAAAAGGGATGCCATAAACCGGGAAATCGGGAAAATCGATGAGGGTCAAGGACTGCTTGACGATATTTACACAGAAATGCGATGGCTGTTTCGTGAAGTGTCGGAACACTGTGACGAAGAAAGCTTTCTCACAGCAATGGATTTGTGCGAGGACGATTTCTACAACTGTAGAAGAATCGTTGAAAATGAGTTAGAGGAAAAGAGAGAACTGTTAGAAGCAGAAAAACGCAATTCCTATAATGAGGAAGAAGAACTAAGGGACGAATTCCAGAGAAAGAAATACTATGATTAATAAAGAAAAATCAAAAAACGGGCGGTATACAAAGGAAATGTATACCGCCCGCTGTTTTTACTATCTCTTTGCCATCATTCTTACCAAATAATAGAACTCTTCTTTATATTCATCATCAATATCCAATGTGGAATAATCTTCCATAATGCCTTCCAAAGTAGCCGTTCCTTTGTGGGGGCTGTCAGATAAAATCATGGCAAACTCCGCCGCAAGGGAAGCAAATACAAAGTCGTCGCTGGGAGCCCTGGTAAAATCTCCTTTATCCACCACATAGGACTTCAATTTGGACTGGGTTTTTCCCGGCTCCTTATAACGGATGCTTACCGTGGCAAATTCGTCACTGTAACGGGAGTCTCCGTTTTCTCCGTTGCCGCTCTGGTATTTTAAGCTGATTTCGTCCTTACTTCCCGTAGGAATGATTTCATAAAGGGCAATTACCGTATGGCCCGCGCCGATTTCTCCTGCATCCTTGCTGTCATCATGAAAATCCGTTGCCTCAAGCATTCTGTTTTCATAACCGATCAGGCGGTACGCATTTACCCTGTCCGGATTAAATTCCACCTGCAGCTTTACATCCTCTGCAATGGTAAGCAGAGTGGAACCCATCTCTTCTACCAGCACTTTCTTTGCTTCAAATAAAGAATCAATATATGCGTAATTGCCGTTTCCGCAGTCTGCCAGACGTTCCATGTTATTATCCTTGATATTGCCTGTTCCGAATCCCAGCACTGACAGGTAAACGCCGTTTTCTTTCTTTTCCGTAATCAGCTTTTCCAGTTCATCCGGTTCTGATATACCGATATTCAAATCCCCGTCTGTAGCCAGAATGACCCTGTTATTTCCACCCTTGATAAAATATGCTTCCGCTAACTGATAGGCTCTCTGGATACCGCCCTCTCCGTTGGTTCCGCCGCTGGCATAGAGTTCGTCAATTGCGCTGCAGATTTTATCCTTCTCATTTCCTTTTGCGCCCTTTAATACCGTTTCCACCCCGCTGGCATAGGTCACAATGGATACCGTATCATTTTCCCCCAGTTCATTTACCAGTTCCTTGAAGGACGCCTGTAAAAGGGGCAGCTTGTCAGCGTCGGACATGGAACCGGATACATCCAGTAAAAATACCAGATTGCTGTCCGGCGCTTCGCTCATGTCAATGGCCTCCGTTCTCATTCCCACCATCATCAGCTGATGTTCCGCATTCCACGGACAGGTGGCGATTTCGGTGGTAACGCCAAACATTTCTCCCCTTTTGGGATAATTCAGGTCATAAGAAAAATAATTGATAAATTCCTCGGCTCTTACCGCATCAGGGTTAATTTCATCCAAAGTATAACCGTCTTCGATCATCCTGCGGATATTGGCATAGGACGCCGTATCCACATCTGCGGAAAAGGTAGACAGGGGCTGGACTGCCGTGATATAAAAGCCGTTTTCCTCCGCCTTTTCATACTCTTCTCCGTTTGGTTCATATCCCCAATAGGGCAGACAATCGGTATCGTCCGCTTCCGCCTTCCACTCTGAGGGGCTGTTTTGCACAACTGCTCCTGCAGATTCAGATTGTATAGCGTTATCTGCATTATCTGTCATGGGATACTCCATAGGTTCCTCTGCCGCAGCGGCCGCCGATTCATCTGCCGCTCCCGCCTCGTTTTCATAATAAGGGGCTTCTTCCCTGTCGGCGGCAGGAGACTTTAACGCCCCTTCTTCACTTCCGCCGCAGCCCGTAAGCATGGCAGCTATGAATGACGCCGTAATCAAAACGGCCAATCCTTTTTTTGCAAATATCCCTTTCTTTTTCATATCCTTCTCCTCCTTTGTTATACCAGAAATTGTTATCTGGTATAGATACGGATGGTTTCAGGAATATTTATGGTAATTTTTCAATTTTTTCCAAAAATCCTTCTCCGCTTTCGGCATCGCCGTCAGAATCAGGGTTTTTAAAGGGATATACCCTTAAGGAATAAGCCTCCTTGCGCTTGATCTCAATTCCGTTAGCCTCTATATCGTCACACTGCTCATTCGTCAGATAAACCTTAAGGCTGCTGCCATCCTCTAAACGGAAGGTATAGACATATTCATAACCCATTTCCTTCATTTCTTCAGAGGCAACAGCAATTTTGTAAAGAACCGCCCGCTGAATTTCCACCATGTCCTCCGCAGTTCCCGTGGGACTTCCCGTTCCTGCCGCCTGGGTCTGATTGTCTATCGCGCCTGCATAATCCGTTTTAGACGTCATGCTCTGCACGCCCGCCTCCGGAAAAGGCGCTTCACTATTTTCCTCTCCCATGTCCTCCGGCGACGCATCTGCCGGTGCGGCGGATTCATTCATGGCAATATCCGCATCATCAAAGCTATCATCTGTCATAACATATTCTTCCGCCGGGGCTGCCGCTTCCTCCATCGTTTCGTCTGCCGCTTCTTCCATTTCCGCATCATAAGCCATTCCCGTATCACTTGGCGCTTCGTTTGCAACGTTCATGGGAGCCATATCCATGCTTTTTTCTGACACTCCCATAACGCCGATGCCTATAATCAGTGCGCACAAACATGCCGCAGCGGGAACCGCTCTTTTCAGAAAATAAATAACTTTTGCCTGTTTCGCTTTCTTCTGCTCTTCTTCCTGCTTTTGCTTTCCTTCTTCCGCCTGCTTTTGGTTTCCTTCTTCTTCAGGCTTTCCATTCTTCTCTCTCAGGTTCGGCTCGATACGGGACCACAGATCAGGCATATCGGATTCTATATAATTTTGATATTCTTCTTGAAAATCACGCTTCATAGCCGCACCTCCTTAATTTTTTTATGGCTTCCCTGTACCGCCAGGTAACCGTTCCCATGGGAATTTCCAACAGATTGGAAATTTCCTCAAAGGTTATATCGCCCATAATTTTCAAATGTACAATTTCCCGTTCCGTCGGCTTTAATCGGTCTAAAGCTTCCTGCACGGTCAGATTGGAAACCGCTTCCTCCGCCGTCGCATCCCGGTTGTCGCTTTCACTGCCGTAGCCGCTTCCCGCTTTTCCGCCCTCGTTTGTCCCGTCATCGGAAGCTGCCAGCGCTTCAAATTCCCGTTCTCCCGTATCATAAGGAATCTCCCTTTTGTGGCTCCGCAAAAAGTCAATTGCCATATTCCTT
>CAZDRM010000190.1:0-4690 GCA_964507745.1 uncultured Lachnospiraceae bacterium | reverse complement strand
ACGGGTACAAATATATTACAAAAATGTTACAACTCGTATATCATAGCATAAAACAGGTTCTTTGACAAGTTAGATATGTTTTTTTCACGAAATATCCATTAATTTCCGTTCAGCCGGGGCGTTTTTTCTACATTTCTTTTGCAGCCTTTATATTTTCGGTTCTTTCCAGTCCGGTATTCTCAGTTCGTCCTTTTCCAGATCATAATAATAAAAATGATTGGAAAGCACCTCCTCCTTTGCCACATGGTTTTCATTGATATCCTCTATCATTTCATTCAGGCTTCCATAGTCCGACCATTTTTCTACAGGCAGCAGAATTACTTCATGAATGCTGCTGGGCAGCACAATTAAATCCGATTCCAAGGTCTGCCCGATTTTTTTAAGCACTCCCGGATAGTAAAGGGCCGCCGCCCCGAAATAATTCTTCCCGTTGGTTAAAACGTACATGGGAACCTCGTCGGTTTTTTCCTTAAAATCCTCTATGGCCTTTTTACCCGGTGTGATTCCGTCCTCTTCCAGAATATTTAAAATAATATCGTAAATTGTTCGGAAAGATGCCGGCATTTTCTTCACGGTATTTTCCATGGCAAGGTCATAAAGAGTTCCTTCATCTATTCCCCATAAATCCAGATGGCTTTTTTCTATTTGAATGGATGCGTTTATCTGAGGAATTTCTTTCTGTTCCACGCTGTAATAAAAAGTGATCGCCAGATCCAGATACTTAATATGGGGCAGATTTTCCAGCCTCTTTTTGTTTCCTTCATAGTTTACGATTTTGAACATGATCCGCTCTTTGGCCCTTTGAAAATCCGTAAAGAAATTCACATCAAGGTTATTCTTCCTCTGCTCGCTTTCAAAAATGTCTATGATTTCATCGGCAATCTCCTCAAGGGAAGAGATTCTTTCCTGAAAGGATGCATAAAAGCCATCCAGGCGGATATTGGGGGAAACATTGCAGCCCTTTTTCATAATGACCAGTCCGCAATAAGTAATCCCATTGTTTTTAGCTGTTTCATGGACATCGATTTTGGTCTCTTTATCCACTCTCTGATATAATGCTGCTTTTAACTGCTCCACAAATTCATTAAAATTGATTTCTTTCATATGATTTTTTTCCTTTCGATTTGATGTTTGATTTGATGTTTTAATTTGATGTCGGATTTGATTTTAGAATAGAAAAAGGCAACAGACTCAATGTCTATTGCCCAAAGCTTTTGATCTTCAGATATACTGCCGGATAAAATCTCCGATTATACGCGGGATAAATATTCGCCTGTTCTGGTATCGATTTTGATTTTATCCCCCTGATTTACAAACAAAGGAACCAAAACCTGTGCACCTGTCTCAACGATTGCAGGCTTTGTAGCGCCTGTAGCCGTATCGCCCTTAAATCCCGGCTCTGTCTCTGTAATCTCCAACTCTACAAACAGAGGGGGCTCAACTGCAAATACGCTTCCGTTGTGGGAGCACATTTTTACCATTTCGTTTTCCTTTACAAACTTCATGGCATCGCCGATTTCTTCCTGATTTAACGCAATCTGCTCAAAGGTTTCTGTATCCATAAAGTTGTATAAGTCGCCATCCGCATATAAATACTGCATATCTTTTCTATCAATACGTGCCTGAGGGCATTTTTCAGTAGGACGGAAAGTTTTCTCAACAACGCCGCCGCTCTTGATATTTTTTAACTTGGTTCTTACAAATGCCGCACCCTTTCCCGGTTTAACATGCTGGAACTCAATAATCTGATAGATATTATTATCTAATTCAATAGTAATACCGTTTCTGAAATCACCTGCAGAAATCATGATTTTACTCCTCCTAAATTTTTCACGTTATAATTCCTTAACTAGTTTATAATAAAAAGTATCAATTTTCAACTGTTTTTTTACTTTTCACAGCATTCCCGGCCTTTTCAGGCGACCTATCTGTCATTCGACTTTATGATTCCGTTTCTTCCCTCTTCTTTTTCTGCTCCAGCAAAAAGTCCACAGCCTCCAGATAGCCCTCCAGTCCGTGCCCGTAAATCTGCCTGTCGCAGGAATCCTTGGTAACGGAATGCTTACGGAATTCCTCCCTTGTGGTAATATCCGATATATGAATCTCCACCTTTGGCATAGTCACGCTGGCAAGGGCATCCCGGATTGCATAGCTGTAGTGGGTATAAGCTCCCGGATTAATAGCAATGCCTTCCGTACCGTCAAAATAGGCATCCTGAATTCTATCGATAATAGCGCCTTCATGATTGCTCTGAAATACCTCAATGGTGCACCCGCATTCCTGTCCTTTCTTTCCGATTATTTCCAAAAGGCCGTTATAATCCGTTGTGCCGTAAATGCCTTTTTCCCTGATTCCCAAAAAATTAATATTGGGACCGTTGATTACTAATATTTTCATTTCCTGATTCCTTTCAACGCCTTTAAAATTTCTCCTGTTACAGCCTCGTATCCTTTTTCATCCACATCTATAATACAGTCAGCGGCCAGCTCATAAACGGGGCCTCTCTGCCCTATCATATCCTCTATTTTGCCTTTGGGATCATCCCCTCTTAAAAGAGGTCTGCTTGTATCGTTTTTTAACCGTCCATAAATGGTATCAGGCCTTGCCCGTAAATAAACAACCGTACCCAATTCCTTCAACAGCTTCCGGTTTTCTTCCTTCATGGGAAGTCCGCCGCCTACAGAAATCACATACCTTTCCGAATATTTCATAATTTCTTTCAGGCACTCTGTCTCCATAATGCGGAAAGCCCCTTCGCCCTTTTCATCAAAAATTTCCGTTACTGTCATGCCCTGCTTTTGTTCAATCATCTTATCCGTATCCAGAAGGGCAATCCTCTCTTTATAAGAAAGCTTTTTCCCCAGACTTGTTTTACCGCAGCCCATGTATCCGATTAAAATAATGTTATTCTTCAATCTTCGTCTCTTCCTTCATCTTTTCATAAATTTTTTCGGCAAGGTCATCAGAAACCTGCACATCATTCCATAATTCATAAGCAATAATGCCCTGATAAAGCAGCATTTTAAGGCCGTTATATGCTTTAGCCCCTGCCGCCTCGCAAAGGCTCATAAACCTTGTTTTTGCCGGCTTGTAAATTAAATCCACCGCTACTTCCACCAGGTCATAAAACGCCTCATCCTCTATAACCGCCTTTTGGCAGTCGGGATAAAGCCCCACGCTGGTTCCCTGGATGCAAAGATATTTTTTACCGGTTAATTTTTTGTATCCGTCAAGGGGCATGGCAGTTACTTTCTCACAGCCCATTGCCTTATTAACCTCATCCGCCACCATCTGTGCCTTATCCGGCGAACGGTTCAGCATATATACCTTTTCCGCCCCTTTTGCCACCAGCATAAAAGCCACAGCCCGGGAAGCGCCGCCCGCTCCCAAAAGAATAGCCTCCTTACCTGCAATGGCAATCCCCTCGCTTTCCATGGCCCGTTGCAGCCCTGTCATATCCGTATTATATCCCTTATATCCTCCCTCTGTGGGAACCAGGGTATTGACTGCCCCGATTTTTTCCGCCAGAGAGTCAATTTCCTTTAAATAGGGAATGACTGCGCTTTTGTGAGGAACAGTTACATTCAGACCAACCATGGAAAGGGCATATGCTCCCTTTACTGCCGCCTCCACATTTTCGTGCTCCACATGGAAGGGAACATAAACCATATTCTGTCCCATATGCTCCGAAAGGGTATTATGTATCAGAGGGGATAGTGTATGCTCCACCGGACAGCCAATCAGTCCGCAGGTTTTTGTTTTACCGTTAATTTGCGTCATTGTGTTTCCTCCCGTATACCGTACAGTTTCTTTTCCGTCCGATATTCTGATTCCTGTTTTATCATATTGAATCTGCTATTTGACTCTTAGATATCTGCTCTGTTTTTTAAGTTTCCGTCTGTAGAAAAACAACACGATCTTTTCCAGATAACGCTTTAACACAATCTGGATTTCTTCTTTTTTATCAATGGGCTTTACCAGAATGCTGTAAATCCCGCAGCGTTTTGCTCCCCATACGTCGGTAAAAAGCTGGTCGCCGATAAATACGGTTGTTTTCCTGTCGGAATTCATCCGCTCCATGGCCTTTTCATAGCCTTTTCTTCCCGGCTTTCCCGCCTTATAAATATAAGCCGCCCCTTCCACCGCATCGCAGAAGGACTTTACCCTGGGCTCCTTGTTATTGGATAATAACATCATGGAAAAGCCCAGCCCATGAAGCCGTCTGAATAATGCAATAGCCCGGTCGTCCGCCGGCGCTCCGTGAGGAACCAGCGTATTGTCTATATCGAAAATCAAAGCATGAATGCCGCTTTTTTTCATTTTTTCAAAATCAATATCATAAGTTGAATCCAGCCATATATCGGGATAAAAGCGTTGAAACATAGGAATCTCCTTTCTCGCTAACGCTCATTGTATCACAATTTCCACAATTGAAAAAGCCCCGTCAATCTGTTTTGGAACAAATCCACAGGGCTTGAAAGCTTAATTATGTGTTTTTTGTTTTGTTATTAAGTATATCGGCTGATTCTTGGAAAAACTTTAGTGGAAACATTTGCATATATTATACCGTATATTACCAAATTCCTAAGTGTGAAAGGTAATGACATCCTGTCTGAGTTGCTGTTCAAGCTCATAGTAGATTTTGAATACATCAGGAAAAATTACCTTTGCGCCCCGTTTTGCCATGGCC
>CAZDRM010000189.1:0-4702 GCA_964507745.1 uncultured Lachnospiraceae bacterium | reverse complement strand
AAGAATCATGAATATGATGAAATTCGTGATAATATGCTGGGCTGGGATATTACGGATTACGGCATGGGAGATTTTTCAAAAGTAGGATTTTCCCTGATTACACTACGCAACGGCAATCAAAATAACCCCAAATATAAAAAGGTATATGCCGAAAAGCTCCTGATGCTGAAAGAAGGACAGCATTCGCCTATGCATTTTCACTGGAAGAAGAGCGAAGATATTATTAACAGAGGCGGCGGCACTCTGATTATCCATGTATATAACGATACCGGAGACGGAGAACTGGCAGACACGGATGTATTGGTTAATTCCGATGGACGCTCCTATTATGTGCCCGCGGGAACGGGAGTGCTTCTGCATCCCGGAGAAAGCATTACACTCTGGCCCCATCAGTATCACGACTTTGATGTGGTGGAAGGAACCGGAGATGTGTTGATAGGGGAAGTTTCCATGTGTAATGATGATAACACGGATAACCGTTTTTATGAAAAAGTGGGAAGATTCCCTACCATTGAAGAAGACGAAGCCCCTTACCGGCTTTTGTGCAATGAATATCCCGAGGCGGCGGAAGAATGAAATTTTTGTTGACTGCGTTAAATGCCAAGTACATACATACAAATCCTGCGCTATACAGCCTGAAAGCATATGCTTCCCAATACAGGGAAGAAGCCGATGCCAAAAATCAGGAAGACAACGGCGCTGCGCCCGCTGATGGGGACGGACAGGAACACAGATGCATTCAGATTGCAGAGTTTACCATCAATAACCGTTTTGATGAAATTCTCAGCGGGATTTATAAACAGTCCCCCGACGCCATTGCCTTTTCCTGTTATATCTGGAATATCAGAGAAGTATTGTCCCTTGTAAGAGAACTGGGTAAAATCCTGCCTTCTGTGCCGCTATGGCTGGGAGGGCCGGAGGCTTCCTATAAGGCGGATGAACTTTTAGAAAGTTATCCTGAGCTAACCGGAATCATGATAGGAGAAGGGGAAGAAACCTTTTCGGAGCTTTTTTGTTATTACAAAGAAGGCGGACTGAAAAATCTTGAAGATATCCGGGGAATTGCATTCAGAAAAGGGGAAAATATTATTCATACAGGAGAAAGGGAGTTAACGGATTTGAGCAGACTGCCTTTCCTCTATGATGATTTGTCCCTGTTTGAAAACAAGATCATCTATTATGAATCCTCAAGAGGATGCCCTTTCCGGTGCAGCTATTGCCTTTCTTCCATTGACAAACAGGTGCGCCTTAGGGATATTTCCGTTGTAAAAAGAGAATTGAAATTCTTTTTAGACCATAAAGTGCCCCAGGTAAAATTTGTTGACAGAACCTTTAACTGTAACCATAACCACGCCATGGAAATATGGAAATTTATTAAGGAATATGATAACGGCGTAACCAATTTTCATTTTGAAATCGCTGCCGATCTGCTGGATGACGAAGAACTGGATTTATTGAATACATTACGCCCCGGCGCAGTACAGATGGAAATCGGGGTACAGACAACCAACGGGGAGACCATAAAAGAAATCCGGCGCATTATGGATGTGGATAAACTGGAAAGCGTTGTAAAAAGACTCCATGAAGGCAAAAACATTCATATTCATCTGGACTTAATTGCAGGTCTGCCCTTTGAAGATTATGAAAGCTTTAAGCGTTCCTTTAACCGGGTTTATGCCATGAAACCGGAGCAGCTTCAGCTGGGATTCCTAAAGGTGCTGAGCGGCTCTTATATGGCGGAAAAGAGCAGGGATTACGGATTGCTGCACACGGAAAACCCGCCTTATGAGGTGCTTGCCACCAAATGGCTTTCCTTTGAGGATATCTGCAGGTTAAAGCAGGTGGAGGAAATGGTGGAGCTGTACTATAACAGCAATCAGTTTACCCATACCCTGCCATATCTGGAAAGCTTCTTTACGGATGCCTTTGCTTTTTTTGAAAGACTGACCGGTTTTTATGAAAAAAAGGGATATTTTATCAATACTCCTTCCAGAATGTACAGATATGAGGCGCTTCTACATTTTGCCATGGAAGAAACCGAAGGAGAAGAAGAACTTGTAAAGGAACTTCTTACCATGGATGTTTATTTCAGGGAAAATGCAAAAACCCGTCCGTCCTTTGCAAAAGAATTATCCTCTTATAAGGAAAAGATAAACGGCTTCTATCGTCTGGAAGAAAAGCGGAGGGAAAGAAACGAGCATCTGCTGAAAAGCTACGAAAGCTATGAACCCAGAGCCATGGTTCGTATGCTGCATATGGAGCCCTGCTTTTATGATATTTTAGGGGAAACACCCACTTACCGACGGCTTACAAAGGAAAGATTTGTATTATTTGATTACCGGAGAAGAAATCCCCTGACTCATGAGGGGAGTATACTTCTTCTGGATGATGACTTTCAAAAGATAGAATTACCGGAGACTGGATTATGAAAAAAAGAACACAAGAGATTCTGGATAAACTGGATGAAGTATATACAAGAGAATATAAATGCTATTTAAATCACGAAACGCCCTGGCAGCTTTTAATTGCTACCATGCTCAGCGCCCAGTGCACCGATGCAAGAGTGAATGTGGTAACAAAGGATCTTTTCCGGAAGTATAAAAGTCCCGAGGATTTTGCAAAGGCAGATTTAAAAGAATTGGAGCAGGATATCCGTTCCACGGGATTTTACCACAATAAGGCGAAAAACATCATTGCGTGCTGCAAGGAACTGGTGGAAAAATATGACAGTCAGGTGCCGGAGGATCTGGAGTCTTTAACTTCCCTTGTAGGAGTGGGCAGAAAGACGGCAAATGTCATACGGGGCAACATTTTTCATGAGCCCAGCGTTGTAGTGGACACTCATGTGAAGAGAATTTCCAAAAAGCTGGGATTTACCAGGGAAGAAGACCCGGAAAAGATAGAATATGATCTGATGAAAGCGCTTCCAAAGGAGCATTGGATTTTGTATAATATCCAGATCATTACCTTTGGAAGGGAAATATGCTTTGCCAGAAATCCCAAATGTGAAGAATGCTTCCTGACGGAATATTGCAGCTATTATAAAGAGCAGCAGAAAGGCAGAAAAGATAAATGAGCGGCTTTTGCCATAGTTTTACGGTAGTGGATATTGAAACTACGGGTCTGGATCCTAAAAAGGATAAAATAACGGAAATCGGCGCCATCCGGGTGGAAGGCGGAAAAATTGCGAATACTTTTCACACTCTGGTCAATCCGGGACGAAGGCTGGAAAAAAGAATTACAGAACTGACGGGATTGACAGATGAAGCCCTGAAGGAAGCTCCCTTTATTCAGGATGTGATAGGAGACTTTGCGGAATTTGAAACCACCGGCTGTCTTTTGGGGCACAGTGTCCTCTTTGATTATTCCTTTTTAAAAAGAGCCGCCGTAAATGAGGGGAAAACCTTTGAGAAAAAAGGAATTGATACTCTGGCGATTTCCAGAAAATACCTGCAGGATTTAGAAAGCCGTTCCCTGCCTTATTTAACCGGACATTTCGGAATTGCCCATGAAGCCCACAGAGCCTTATCGGATGTGGAAGCCGCCTGGGAATTATATAAAATATTGGAAGAAAAATTCGGACAGGAGGAAGAAGCCTCTAAATATTTTGAGCCGAAGGAACTGATTTATAAGGTAAAAAAAGAAGGACCTGCCACAAAGAAGCAGATAGAGCAGCTGAAGCGTTTTTTGTCCCATTACGGACTGGAAAGTGAATATGACATAAACCGGATGACCCAAAATGAAGCCAGCCGGTATCTGGACGGCTTGATCAGCCTTCACGGACGTATTCCTCCAAGGAACGGATAAGATTTTTTTTGGAGGCGGTGGCAGGTAGATCTTTTGCGGACTGGAGCAGAGCGCCGAGTTTAACGTTTTCCCCCTGCTTTTGATAAATTTCGGCAAGGAGAAGATAGTTGCCGCTTATGTCAGTGCCGCTTTCTAAAGCCTTTTCCAGCAGAATGCGGGCGTTGCTTTCATAACCGTTCCGGTAATAGATATTTGCAAGCTTGTAAATCGTGCGGGCATAGAGGGTATAATTTTCATCGTATTGGGAAAGCTCCGTAAGATTGGCGGTGCCGTATTCCAGTTTTAAATCCGTATTGGAATAACCTGTAAAGTTTACGATTTTTTTCTCCGATAATTTGTTTAGTAATTCCAGACAATCCTGGACTTCTTCGTTATCGGACAAAAGGCTTTTGGGAATAAAATCAAAAGGGATTTTGATATAGTTTAGGTTATCAAGGGATTTTTTGCGTACCTGGTTGGCTTCTTCTTCCCTCCGCCAGAAATCGTTTAAAGCATTTTTTTCCAGTTTTTCATGCTTTTTCAGTTCATAAGTAAGCCATATGATAAAAATGATAAAACTTGCCAAAAAGGGGAACATCGTTTATAATATCCTTTCGTAAGAAGAGGTGATTTTATGTTTAACAAAAAGAGTACACAGATTATTTCAAAAATTATCATTGTCCTTTTAATTTTGGCAATGATTATACCTCTGGCAGTTTCCGTGATGCCATAAAGAAAACGGAACACGCAGAGGAGATTGGATATATTCTTCTTGCTAACGCTTATTATATCATAGACGCAGTGCCCATTCGAAAAACCTGTGGTTTTTCTCATTCGCGGGCTTCGCCCTATGAAAACCAGCATGGTCAAATTCGTCTGCAAGCAGCCGATTTGCCCCTGATGGTTTTCGCACTCG
>CAZDRM010000188.1:0-4706 GCA_964507745.1 uncultured Lachnospiraceae bacterium | reverse complement strand
AATTAAGAGAAAGCCCCGGAACAGACAGATTTTAGCAAATGCCGGTTTCATAATGAAATGGTTGAATACGAAAGTATTATGTGCAGGTATGAAGGCGAAAGAGGAGTGTATATGGATAAGTACGAATTTATAACAAATTTACAAAGACATTTGACAGGAAAGGTATCAACGGAAAAGCTTCAGGAAATCACAGCTTATTATAATGATTATATTGATTCCCAGATTCGGAAGGGAAAAACAGAGGAAGAGGTGCTTGCGGGGTTGGGCGACCCAAGGCTTCTGGCAAAGACCATAGTGGAAACTGAGGGAAGCGGCAGAGAGACCGGTTTTCAAACTGTCTATGAAGAAGGAGGGGACGGAGACCGACAGGACGGCGGTTCCTTCCGTGTCAGAAGAATTGCTTTCAGGATAATTTTACTGCTGGTTCTCTTTTGTGTACTATATGTTGTGTTGGGAATTATCGGGCTGGCACTGAATATTTTCCTAAGATTTGTACTGCCGGTGCTGATTCCTGTGCTGGTCATATATTTTGTTGTCAGGCTTTTCAGGCGCTAGGGAAAGGAAAAGCAGAAAAGGAAAAGAGCAGAAAAGGAAGATAGCCTATCAGGGGTGATAGGCTATCTTACGGGGAGTATAAATAAATATATCAGTTTACGGCAGAAAAATTGGGGATTTGCTCTACCGTATCTAAATTATAGTGCATAAAGGCAATTTTTTCAATAGATTTGAGGATAAAAATTCAAAAAAATTAGTACTTATTTCTTATGTAAACAAGGTATATTTCTTTTGGCTTTTGAAATACTACAAGTGTAACTAAAATATATTAGGAGGAATTAATTATGGCAAAGAATGATTACAACGAACTGAACCAGTCCAGTCAGAACAGTTCAAAGGACGGTTACAACAACAGCCAGAATAATCAGCAGAACAAACAGAATAACCAGAACAAGCAGCAGAATAACGAGCAGAACAGTTCCAAAGATTCTGATAACTGTCGTTAACGAAAATCAAAAAAGGATATCCTGTTTGGATGGTGCGAAAACCGGTGTACAAAGGCGTGCACCGGTTTTTACTCTTCCGGTTTTCCGTCGATTTTATAAAAGTTGATTGACATAAAACACCTTTCAAATTAATATAAGACTATGAGAAAGATGGAATTAATCGTTCCCTGTCATTTTGGGCTGGAAGCGGTATTAAAAAGAGAAATTATTGATTTAGGGTATGATATTAGCAAGGTGGAGGATGGCCGTGTAACTTTTCACGGCGATGAAGATGCTGTCTGCAGGGCTAATATTTTTTTGAGGAGTGCGGAAAGAATCCTTATTAAGGTAGGAAGCTTTCACGCCGAAACCTTTGATGACCTTTTCGAGGGAACAAAGGCGCTGCCATGGGAGACATTTATTCCTGCGGACGGAAAGTTCTGGGTTACCAAGGCTGCCAGCGTGAAGAGCAAATTGTTCAGCCCTTCCGACATTCAGTCCATTATGAAAAAAGCCATGGTGGAACGCATGAAGGAGCATTACGGCATCAGCTGGTTTGAGGAAAGCGGCGAAAGCTTTCCCGTCAGAGCGTTTTTGTACAAGGATGAGGTCACTGTGGGGCTGGATACTACAGGAGAATCTTTACATAAAAGAGGCTACAGGAAACTGACGGCAAAGGCGCCTATTGCAGAAAATATGGCGGCGGCGCTGATTATGCTGACCCCGTGGAATAAAGACCGGATTCTGGTGGATCCTTTTTGCGGAAGCGGTACCTTTCCCATTGAGGCGGCAATGATGGCGGCAAATATAGCGCCGGGAATGAACAGGGATTTCCGCGCATTTAAGTGGAAGCACCTGATTCCATCCAAAATGTGGTACGACTGCCTGGATGAGGCGCGGGATTATGTGGATATGACTGTGGATACGGATATTCAGGGCTATGATATAGATGCTGAAATGGTGCGGATATCCAGAGAGAACGCCAGGCTTGCAGGGGTGGAGAAGCTGATTCATTTTCAGGCAAGGCCCATGGAGCAGTTAAGCCACAGCAAAAAATACGGCTTTATCATAACCAATCCTCCTTATGGAGAAAGAATAGAAGAAAAGAAAAATCTTCCGGCGCTTTACCATATGCTGGGAGAGAGATATCAGAGTCTGGATTCCTGGTCCATGTTTTTGATTACTTCATATGAAGACGCACAAAAGGATATCGGCAGGGAGGCAGATAAGAACAGAAAATTGTATAACGGTATGTTGAAGACATACTTTTATCAGTATTTAGGGCCTAAACCGCCTAAGAGAGATAAGGCATGACTGAAAAGGGAGAAAAACTGTTAATTCTGGCAGCAGGGCTGTTCCTTGCTTTGGCCGCAGGCGTTGTGATTTTTCTGTATCGGTTGGACGGGAGTGAACTCATAGCGGAAGAAAGCGGCGAGGAGAAAGTAGAAGAAACAATTGGCGGGGAATATTTTGAGGCCGCCGCCGAAGAGGATGCGGATATTGTGATTCCGCTGCCGGAAGGGGAAGAACAATTTCATATAGAAGAAAGCGCCGGAGGGAAAAAGCTTACGGTTAAAATTGATGAAGTGGAAGAGGATTATTTTGCCCGGAACAAAATCAGGGGAAATGAAGAAAAAATCAGCCGGATACAGCTTATAAAGGAACAGGAGGCAACAAGTCTGATTTTTACCTTTTATCATATATATGAAGCGGATGCTTCCCTGGAGGGAGGGGAAGTTCATCTGAAGCTTACCAGTCCCCTTGCAGATAATGAAAAAATCATAGTCATGGACGGGATTTCGGAGGAGTTCAGGAAAGAGGCAGAGGAGGTCTTTGCACCCCGTGAGATCAAAGGCATTTTTAACGGCGATATAAAGGCGGCCAATGAACTTCGGGCGGAATGCTTTGTTTCCATGGAGAGAGAAAGAACTGCCGCTTATGAAGCGGGCAGTAACGGGGACAGAGAAAATGCCCCGCAGCGAAAGACGGAGATCGTGATTTATTACAATGACGATTATTTTATTCCCGAATTTGACAGCCGCAGCCTTGCGGAAATATTTCAGGGCTATTATAATGAATTTCATGATGAATGGACGGTAATTCTTGTAAAGAGCGATGATTCCGACTTAAAAGACGCCATGGTCCCTGCGGTAAAGATTGTATATCGGGTGCCTGATACGGCATCGGAAGGAACGGGGGAAAGTGAAAGTCCTGATGAGGAAAGCGTGGAAAGTCTGACCATAGATGCTTTGCTTTTACGGTATGGAGGAACAGAGGAATGACAGAAATTGTTTTTGCTACCGGGAATCCGGGAAAGGCAAGAGAAGTGGCCATGATGTTTGCGGATATGGATGTCTGTGTAAAAACTTTAAAGGAGGCAGGCATTGAAGCGGACATTGTTGAAAACGGCAGTACTTTTATGGAAAATGCCCGTATTAAGGCGGAGGAGGTAGCCAGGCATACGGATAAAATTGTTCTGGCGGATGATTCCGGTCTAGTAATTGATTATCTAAACGGAGAACCGGGGATTTATTCTGCAAGGTATATGGGAGAGGATACATCCTACGCTGTTAAGAATCAGAACATTTTAGACAGAATGAAGGATGCGCCGGAGCATTTAAGGAGCGCGCGGTTCGTCTGCGCCATGGCGGCGGTAATGCCGGACGGGGAAGTGATTGAGACGGAAGGCGTTATGGAGGGGATGATCGGCTACGAAATTGCGGGAGAAAACGGATTTGGCTATGACCCGATTTTTTATCTTCCGGAATTTAAAGCCAGCAGCGCCCAGATTACGCCAGAGGAGAAGAATGCGGTAAGCCATAGAGGAAAAGCGCTGCGTTTCATGCAGGAGGAGCTGCAAAAGAGAATCCGGGGATGATTTTATGAGAATTTTAATTGTAAGTGATACCCATAGGCATAATGATAATTATTTCAGGGTACTGGAAAAAGAGGGGCAGATGGATATGGTCATCCATTGCGGCGATGCAGAAGGGAGTGAGTATCTGCTGCAGGAGGCGGCAGGGTGTCCGCTTCATATTGTAATGGGAAATAATGATTTTTTTTCCGATCTTCCCCGGGAAATAGAAATTGAAATAGAAAACAAAAGGGTGCTCATTACCCATGGGCATTATTATTGTGTCAGCAATGGCTATGAACTGTTAATGGATGAGGCTTTATCCAGGGATTTTGATATTGTTATGTATGGACATACCCATCGTCCCGTCATTGATCAAAGCCATGGAATTGTAGTCCTGAATCCGGGAAGCCTGACCTATCCCAGACAGGAGGGAAGGAGACCTTCTTATATTATAATGGAAACCGGTAAAAGAGGAGAGCTTGGTTTTACCTTAAAATATTTATAAGGGGAAAAGCCGGAAGTTGGAAAAATCGCGGGAATTGGCATAAAAACGGTTGACAACTAAAAAGGCGTATAATATAATATGACTTGCGTTGCGATGAAAAACGCGGAAATTGCGGTGATGACGGGGTGTGGCTCAGCTTGGCTAGAGCGCCTGGTTTGGGACCAGGAGGTCGCAGGTTCGAATCCTGTCACCCCGATTGTTCTGCGGGTGTAGTTCAATGGTAGAACACCAGCCTTCCAAGCTGGATACGTGGGTTCGATTCCCATCACCCGCTTTGCGGTTATACTGCAAAAGCTTCATATACGATACATTATGTGTCCGTAGCTCAGCTGGATAGAGCAACGGCCTTCTAAGCCGTGGGTCG
>CAZDRM010000187.1:0-4719 GCA_964507745.1 uncultured Lachnospiraceae bacterium | reverse complement strand
TTTGTATTAAATATTGCCCAGTATGTGGCGTTTAAGCAGAATTATACGGTTGCTATTTTCAGTCTGGAAATGTCGGAGGTCCAGCTGGTAAATCGTCTGTTTTCTCTGGAATCCAATGTAAATTCGGGAAATATCAGAACCGGTAATCTGTCCGATGATGACTGGGATAAGCTGATTGAAACAGCAGGCGTGGTAGGTAATTCCAACCTGATTATAGACGCTACGCCCGGTATCAGCATTTCGGAACTGCGCAGCAAGTGCAGGAAGTATAAAATGGAAAAAGATTTAAAGCTGATTATCATAGACTATCTGCAGTTAATGAGTGGCAGCGGACGTTCTGCGTCGGAGTCCAGACAACAGGAGATTTCTGAGATTTCCCGTTCCTTAAAGGCTTTGGCCAGAGAATTGAATGTGCCCGTGGTGGCATTATCACAGCTTAGCCGTGCGGTGGAACAGAGACCGGATAAGCGTCCCATGCTTTCGGATTTAAGGGAATCCGGTGCCATAGAGCAGGATGCGGATGTGGTTATGTTCATATACAGGGACGATTACTACAACAAAGACACCCAAGAGATGGGCGTTGCGGAGATTAATATTGCAAAACAGAGAAACGGCCCTATTGGCGTGGTAAAGCTTGCATGGCTGCCTGATTATACCAAGTTTGCCAATTTGGAACGGCAGAGCGGGTATCGTGATGAGGGCCATTAAGTCCATAAATGAAAAAGGTCTTTATAAATAAGTGTGTGGCAGTTTGCTTTTGGCAAATAAAGCACGCTTATTTTTTATAAATATATACTATAATTCCTATTGACATAGTAGGATAATGGTAGTAACATAAATATGCCCGTTTTTTTATGGAAGTAACATGGAATGATAAAGTGGTGGACAATATGGGAAATCTGAATCTGGAAACAGCAATTTACGAACGGTATATCTTGCCGACAAAGAGAAAAAGAACAGGAAAGGTCGGATTGGAATTCGAACTTCCAATTTTAAACCAAAAGAATGAGGCCGTAGATTTTGATAAGGTACATAAAATGACAAATGGCTTTATTGAACGGTTTTCCTTTGGGAAAACCAGCAGAGATGATGATGGCTTTATTTATTCGGCTGTAAATGAAAAGACAGGAGACGGCTTATCCTTTGACTGTAGTTATAATACCTTGGAATTTTCTTTTGGGGCGGAAGAAGATATTAATTTGCTATATAAGCGTTTTGCGGAATATTATACCTATGTAAAAGAAGAACTGGGTAAATCAGGACATACTCTGACGGGAATGGGCATTAATCCTCACTATGAAGTAAACC
This sequence comes from uncultured Lachnospiraceae bacterium, assembly GCA_964507745.1. Lineage (GTDB taxonomy): Bacteria > Bacillota > Clostridia > Lachnospirales > Lachnospiraceae > UBA2882. Next base: position 3,411 of record CAZDRM010000187.1, on the reverse strand, counting down.
GGAATGTGCCGGTAGTCAGCGAGAGATACCGGATGCTTTTTCATCATCTTTGTACCTACAGGAATTATGAAAAGGAAATTTTGTTTCATGACCATCCCAATTTCGGGCTGTTTTCCTGCGCCAGCCAGATACAGCTGGATGTAGAGGAAGATAACCTGATAGAGACGCTAAATACCTTTACAAAGCTGGAACCCCTTAAAGCGTTGATTCTTGCAAATTCACCATGGGGAGAAAAAGGGGAAATTCTATGCAGCAGAGATAATTTCTGGCGAAACAGTCTTCACGGACTGAACCGGCACAATGTGGATATGTATGGTCTGGAATTGGAATCCATTGAAGAAATTATTCTTTATATAAAGAGCATGAGCCTTTATTGTGTGGAGAGAGAAGGGAAATATGTTAATTTCCCGCCCGTGCCGCTGGCGGAATATTTTTCGTCGGAAAAGGTAAAGGGAGAATATTTTGATGGGGATTGTTATAGAGAAATCTATGTTTACCCGGAGATTTCAGATTTGCAGTATCTGCGTTCCTTTAAATTTGAAGACTTGACTTTTCGGGGGACTGTGGAATTTAGAAGCGTCTGTGAACAGCCTGTAGGAGAAATCATGGCATCTGGGGCTCTTCATACCGGCTGGATGGAAAATCTTCATGAGCTGACGGAGAGGCTGAATCGGGATGAAACTATTTATCATAAGGGCTATAATGCTTCCGAGCTTCGCAGAATGTTTGTAAAAAGGGATTTCCCAGATATTTTTGTAAAAAAGGAGATTTCCGGTCTTTTGGTGGAGCTTTTGGATATAGCCGCAGAGGGCTTAAAAAAGCGCGGATTTTCGGAAGAAAAGTTTTTACTGCCTTTGTACCGGCGGGCGGAATGCCTGCTCAGTCCGGCCAGAGAAATGATAGAAGGCATGGAAAATGGCGGCAGGCTGGAAGATTATATTGAAAAATACGGGAGCTTATAATGTTACATATTGAAAACAGCGAGGTAAAAAAGCATATATTGGAAGGGAATTTCGGGCTGGAAAAGGAGAGCCTGCGGGTATTGGAAAACGGGAGCTTTTCGCATACGCCCCATCCCTTTCCAGAGGATGAGCACATTGTAAAAGATTTTTGTGAAAACCAGACGGAAATCAATACCTCTGTCCATAGCAGCCCGAAAGCGGCGGCAGAAGAGCTTGAATACCACAACAGGCGTATTTATAAAGAACTCCAAAGTCTGCCTGTGAAGGAGTATCTATGGCCCTTTTCCAATCCTCCTTATATAGAGAACGAAAGAGATATACCGGTGGCGGTATTTGAAGGTGTGCATGCTTCAAAAAGTGCATACAGGGATTATCTGTCGGAAAAATATGGAAGGTATAAGATGGCATTTTCCGGTATTCATGTTAATTATTCTTTTTCGGAAGATTTGTTAAGGACGGATTATGAGTTACAAAATAGACTGTCAGAAAACAAGCAGTCGGAAAAAAGCAACGACAGTATGGAAAAAAGGTGTGACGATTTTCAGGATTATAAAAATTGGGTGTATTTGAATCTGGCGGAAAAGCTGGCTCTCTATGGATGGATTCTGGTGGCGGCAACGGCGGCAAGTCCTGTGCTGGACAGCTCATTTGTGGAAAAAGGAATTTATGACAGAGATGTTTTCAGCGGAATGGCGTCGGTAAGATGCAGCGAGATGGGATATTGGAATGAGTTTACCCCAATTTTGCATTATGAAAATATTGACGCTTATGCAGAGAGCATCAGAAGTTATGTGGATAAGGGACTTTTGAAAGCACCGTCAGAGCTGTATTATCCAATCCGGTTAAAGCCAAAGGGAGAAAATAACCTTGAAAGGCTGCAAAGCTTAGGGGTGGATCATATTGAATTGCGAATGTTTGACCTGAATCCTTTGGCGGAAGCAGGTGTGGATGAAAGGGACATTGTATTTGCACAGCTTTTAATGGTGTGGCTGGTTTCCACACCGGAAGGCGCTTTTTCCCAAAAGGATCAGATTAATGCAGTGCAGAATTTTAAAAATGCGGCAAGGTATGATCTGAAAACGGTAAAGATAGTTACGCCGGAGGGAGAAAGCCGTTCAGTCGCCCATACTGCTTTAACGGTTATTAAAAAAATGCAGGATTTTTATGAGGAAACGGGGCTGGATGTGAAGGCGGTACTGGACTATCAGTATGAGAAATTTGTAGATGCGGAGAATCGGTATGCATGGAAAATCAGAAAGCAGTTTTCCGACGGATTTGTAAAAAAAGCATTGGCTTATGCCAAAGAAAGACAGGAAAAGAAGTATGTGTGAATTATTCGGAGTAAGCGCTCCTGATAAAATTGAACTGAATGATCTGCTCCGGGAGTTTTTTTCTCATGGGACCGATCATCCTCATGGGTGGGGAATGGCCTTTTTTTACAGCAACAGCGTATCGCTGGAAAAACAGCCGGAGAATTCCTGCAAAAGCAATTATTTAAAGCAGAGACTACGGGCAAAAATCAGTACGGATAAAATGCTGGCCCATATCCGTCTTGCCACCAGAGGCACTATGGAATATGAAAATACCCATCCATTTGTTATACGGGATAATGATAACAGAACGTGGACGCTGATACATAACGGAACCATTTTTGAATGTGAATGTCTTAACCGTTTTACCCATGTGCAGCAGGGACAGACGGACAGCGAGCGGATATTATGCTATATCATCAGTAAAGTAAATGCGCTGCAAGAAGAAAAAGGGACTGCTTTAAGTCCGAAGGAACGATTTGAGTTAGTGGATGAAATCCTATGTGAAATCACACCGGAAAATAAAGTGAATTTACTCCTCTTTGACGGAGAATTGTTATATGTGCATACCAATTACCCTAACAGTCTGCATATCTGTGAAAAGGGGCAGGGGGTTGTTATTTCCACCAGACCTTTGGATTACGGGCCGTGGAAAGAGCTTCCGCTCAATACGTTAGAGGCTTATTGGAACGGTAAGAAGCTTTATACGGGTACAAATCATGGAAATGAGTTTGTGGACAGCGAAGAGAAGATGAAACTGTTATTTTTGGATTTTGCAAACCTGTAAGGTTATTCTCCGTTTTTCCATTTTGTGTAAGTATAGATTAACTGCCAGATTAAGGTAACTATTACAACAACTATGGCCATTATCGCATATGCCTTTCGCAGAAAGAGAGAGCAGATGATACATGCAATGATGGCAAAAGGTATCATGATAAGAGTTCTTATGAATTTTTCTTTGTAGTTTAATTCGTCCCATAGTTTCATATGTGAAAAGCCTCCTTGTTGATTTGGTATATAGCAGATTGTTTTTATAAGAAGAAAAAGCCATACATTGAAATAGAAAACTCTTCAATGTATGACTTTTAATAATTGATTATTCTGCTGCAATAGCACCGGTAGGGCACTGACCTGCACAA
>CAZDRM010000186.1:0-4720 GCA_964507745.1 uncultured Lachnospiraceae bacterium | reverse complement strand
TTGGTACAATCTGTGGATGGAGAAAATCAGGAAAGGCTCTTTAGGATTCCCAGGATAAGCGAGATTTACTCTTTTGACTGGCAGGGGGATTATCTGATTGTCACGGGAGCAGACGGAAAAGTAATAAAGGCATATAAAGTCGAAGATTGAATTGGGCGCTTTTCAGAGAAAAGGGAGTAGAAGGTATGAAGAAAAAGGGTATAGACGAGGAATTAATTATTAGGTTGATGTATCCCCTTGGAGTAATAGTGGTAATATTGGGATTTTTAGGAGTACGTTTCATAACGGAGAAAGTAACGGGGAAGGATACTATGGCTTATTGCCTGGCATGTTTAAATTCTGATAAAAACACGGTCAGCAGTAATGAGGCTTATTTCTTTAGCTACCAAAGTGAAACATACTGTTATGATTTTGAGACAGGGGTAACAGAGCAGCTTTGCGAGCTTGATTTTGATTTCATAAACAGTACGGGCAGCAGTAGGGGGAGAAGCTTTGGGGTTGCAGTATATGAAGATTATGGCTTTTATGTGGAAGACTGTTACAAAATGAGCAGCAATTATTATTATTATGTAATCCGCAGATATAATTATCGCACGAAAGAGGATGAAATATTACTGGAAAACATAAAAAAACTTTATGGAATAAATATATGTAACGGTTATCTGATTTACCGACCGGATCCTAGCAGTTACTATTTATATCCTGCAACAGCTCCTGCCGGGGAAGAGTCAATAGATTTAGCAAGTATATTTGAACAGGAGGGAGATAAAACGAACCCTGATATTCAGACCGTTACATATGAGGGAATGGATATTGTGGGCTATTTTGCTGGTGTTACAGGAGAAGCGGATATTGTCTGTGTAAAGGAGCATGGAACAGGTAAAGAGCTTATTCCGTTAGACGATAGATTTTTCTTGAATGACGGCAGATGTTTGAATTGTTTTAAGGATGGAGCACAGCAATACTGTGCTTGCATTTATGATGATAAGATGGAAAAATATGAAATTACATGCCTTTCCGGCAAAGATATAAATGTAACTTCTAAAGAATTTTATGAAAAATATATGACTCAGGAGGGGGATGAAATCATCTGTCTGCTACAGACCGGTTATGTTTATGATGGAGTAGCTTCGTGTAAGAAAAATAGTGGAGGAGACATATTATTCAAATGGAACATAAAAACAGGGGAAAGCAGTATTCTTTATGAAACCTTAAACGGGAATACCAGGATTATCGGTTATAAAGACGGGAACATTTATTTGTTACATAATTACTGGGTTTCAGTACAGTCTGTAGCTGATGGAAAGAGGCAAAAGCTTTTTAAGCTTCCCAAGAGAAGAAAGATTTACTATTTTGACTGGCAGGGTGATTATCTGATCGTTACGGATGTTTACTGGGAAAATGAAGTTTTGAAAGCATACAAAATAGAATAAAAAAGGTTTCAAGCAATGGATGGTCTTTTTTCAGAGAAAAGGGGGGCAGAAGATATGAAGAAAAGAAATATAGACTGGCGTTTTTATGTTGCATTATCATATCCTATTGTTGCAGTGGTGCTGATTATAGTATTATTGTATAATTATTACTATCTTGATGTAAGCTATCAGGTGGAATGCCTGAATTCGGAGAAAAAAAATATTGACAGTGAGGAAAGCTATATTTTCTTTAATGAGAGAAACGTATATCTGTATAATTTTGAAACAGAAGAAACGGAATTGATTTATGATGGGTTTCACACCGGCAGAATTCTGAGCGTTTCGATATATGGAGATTATTTATATTTTTCAGATATGTTTGGCCCAGAACTGCATAGATACAATTACCGAACCAATGAAGATGAGAAATTAGTATGGAGTAAAGATGATATTGTCAAGATGGATATTTGTAACGGATATTTGGTTTACAGAACATGGGGTGAAGACTGTTTTTTGTATCCGGTAACAGGCGATACAGAAGAAGACCCCATATCTGCTGAAAGTATTTTTGGGGAGAGAGGAGACAAAACGAATCAGGATATTCAGACGATTACTTATGAGGGTATGGATTTTGTCGGGTATTTTGAAGCCGATACAGGAAGGACGCGTCTTATAGGAATAAGAAACCATGAAAATGGAAAGGAAATTGCTCCGCCGAGGAAGGTCGTCCTTGCGTTGAAAGACGGAAGATACTTAGCGATATGGGGAAGAGAATTTGGCGGAGAAGTAAACTGTTATGCCGAATATGAAGGTGATGAAGAATGGTATGACATTACATGTCTTTACAATAAAGATTTTGGTAAAGAGCCTGTATTTTATGAAAAGTACATGACTCAGGAGGGAAATGAAGTTATCTGCCTGTTGCAGAAAAGCGATTCGGAGTATGGGAGCTGGCTACAGAGGCATAGCCGTGGCGACCTTTTGTTTAAGTGGAATACAGAAACAGGAGAAAGCAGCATTCTTTATGAGACGTCAAACAGAAGAACCAGAATTATCGGTTATAAAAACGGAAATATTTATCTTCTGTATAATAATCAGGTCTCTGTACAGCCTGTGGATGGAGGAAAACGGGAAAAGCTCTTCAGGATTCCCATGTGGAAAAGGGTTTACTCTTTTGACTGGCAGGGGGATTATCTGATTGTCACGGGAGCGGACGGGAAAGTTTTTAAAGCGTATAAAATCACGGATTGAATGGAACGCTTTTCAGAGAGACGGAGGCAGGATATATGAAGAAAAAAGGTATAGACAAGGGATTTATTATTGCATTGATGTATCCACTCGGGGTTATAGTGTTTATGCTGATATTTTTTGCAGTACGCGGGGCAAAGGAGCGAGATGAAACAGCTTATCGCCTGGTATGCTTAAATTCTGATAAAAACACGGTTAGCAGTAATGAGACCTATTTCTATGGCGACCACCGTAGAACATACCGCTATGATTTTGAGACAGGGATAACAGAGCAGCTTTGTGAGCTTGTTTTCAAGGGGGGATGTCGGCAAAACACGGATAAGAGATTTGAGTTTGCAGTATATGAAGATTATGGATTCTATTTTGATGACCATCGAATGGACAATAATTGTGCGTTGTACAGATATAATTACCGTACGAAAGAGTATGAAGAACTGGTGGAAGATACAAATCATGTGTACGGAATAAATATATGTAACGGCTATCTGATTTACAGATCGGATTATAGCAGTTATTATTTATATCCTGCAACAGCTCCTGCCGGGGAAGAGCCCATAGATTTGGCAAGTATATTTGAACAGGAGGGCGATAAAACAAACCCTGACCTTCAGACAGTTACTTATGAGGGAATGGATATTGTGGGTCATTTCGACAGCACTACAGGAGAAGTAAAGGGAATTACTTGCGTAAAGGAGCATGGAACGGGCAAAGTGCTCATTCCGGTAGAACAGCATTTTGTATTGAATGATGGCAGGCGGCTGAAATTTAGAAGTACGCGCTGGTCAGATGAAATACCAAAATATTATGCCCACATTATTGAAGATGATGAGAAATATGAAATCACATGCCTTTACGGTAAGAAAATAGACATAAATTCTGAATTTTTTGAAAAATATATAACTCAGGAGGGGGATGAAATCATCTGTCTGCTGCAGATAAGTAATAATTATGGCGGAGAAGTCGGGTGGCAGGCATACAGTGAAGGAGATATATTATTTAAATGGAACATAAAAACCGGGGAAAGCAGTATCCTTTATGAAACCTCAAACAAAAATACCAGGATTGTCGGTTATAAAGACGGGAAAATATATTTGCTGCATAATTACTGGGTTTCAGTACAGTCTGTGGATACCGGAAAGAGACAAAAGCTTTTTAAGCTTCCCAAGAGAAGAGAGATTTATTATTTTGACTGGCAGGGCGACTATCTGATCGTTACAGATATATACAGGGAAAATGAAGTTTTGGCAGCATATAAAATAGAATAAGAAACAGTTTATGCATAAAATAATTCATTTCTGCACATGATAATTAGCAAAGATTTTCGGTATAACGTATTTTCTGTGAGCAGTGTCGATGAACAGGCGTTATAGCGGTTATAAAGAGTCTATGTGTATCATGAAAAGAGGAAATGTTTATGATGAGTTATATTAATGCTTTCTGGGTAGGCGGATTGATTTGCGCTCTGGCACAGATTCTGATGGAAAAGACAAAGATGTTGCCGGGCAGGATTATGGTGCTGTTAGTGTGCTTAGGCGCAGTCATCAGCTTTTTCGGATGGTACGAGCCTTTTGCTGAGTATGCAGGTGCGGGAGCAAGTGTTCCCCTTCTGGGATTTGGAAATACTTTGATGAAGGGTGTAAAGGAAGCGCTGGAACAGGAGGGCTTTATCGGGCTGTTTTTAGGCGGCTTTAAGGCAGGAGCAGTAGGCTGCAGCGCAGCTTTGATCTTTGCTTATCTTGTTTCACTCATTGCAAAGCCTAAGATTAGGAAGTAGGTTGCAGAGAGTGGTTTTGTGTACCAGCATAATTTTTTATAAAAAGGAACTCAATAATGTATTGTGGTTCCTTTTTTTGATATCGTAATTGATTATGGATATGTGTATTTAGTTTTTAAATTATAGAATAATACGGAGATGCATGATATAATGGCTTAGTTGTCCAACCGATACCCGACAACGGGAGGAGGTGTTTGGATGGAAGTTATTATCACTTTTTTAGTTGCTGTTGCGGCTGGTGTAGTTTGCCACTACATCATCAAATGGTTAGACAGCGATGATTAGT
>CAZDRM010000185.1:0-4777 GCA_964507745.1 uncultured Lachnospiraceae bacterium | reverse complement strand
AAGGAGCGCCGCCACTCCATAACTAAAATTTAGTTATTTTGCGACACTCCCTTTTTTTGCATAGCCACATATAAATCCAGATTAAAATGGGAACGGCAACAGTAGCAAAAAAGCATGCTTTTAGAAGATTTCCGGTTCCGTCAAAATTGAATATGGCGGCAATCAAGGTAAAAATATATAAACCTGCCAGTAAAATAATACCGCATAAAGCGGCGATTCTTTGTTTTTTTGAATACATATGAAAACTCCTTTCCCTTGTAATTTATCACATATCTGTCTATAATGGAAGAAAAAACAAGAGGTAAACAAGATTAATGGATGTAAAAAATAAGCGTTTTGCGTTGGAAGAGAAAGTCCTGCTCAAGGACCGTTACCGGATAGAGAAGCTTCTTGGAAGCAATGGATTCAGTATTACTTATGAGGCTTATGATACCTTCAGGGAACAGAAAGTTGCCATAAAAGAGCTTTATCCGGAGGCTATTGTGGAGCGAAACCAGGAGGACAGGCTGACCGTTTCTTTGAATCGATATGCCTACGAGAATGATTTTGTTCAGATGAAGGAGCATGTTATAAAAGAGGCCAGGCTGCTGATTCAGCTTTTCCCCTTAAAAGGGATTGCCAATATCATTACTTTTTTTGAAGAAAATCAGACGGTCTACGTAGTTGCGGAATATGTGGAAGGGCTTGCGCTTCCTGATTATATGAAGAAAATCCATAAGCCCAAAATCATGATGAAGAACGCCTTTAAGCTGCTTAAGACGGCTATGGGGGCTCTGGACGTCGCTCACAAAAAAGGCGTTGTGCACGGCAGGATACACCCGTCTCTCATCCGCATAACGAAAGAGGGAGAAGGGGTTTTGGTTGGCTTTTGTGACCCTATGCAGGATGCGGCGCTGGAAGTGTTTGAGGATGCGGTTGTAAGAGTGCCCGGTTATGCCCCGGTGGAGCAGTATGTTGATCAGGGCGGTTTCGGTGTGGAAACGGATATCTATTCCATTGCGGCTGTTTTATATGAGTTGACCACAGGGCATAAGGTTCCGGCTTTTTATGAGAGACTTAGTGAGGAAAATCCCGAAGGCAGGGATATTCTGATGCCGCCGGCCTATTACAACGGCACCATTATGGATTATCAGAGCAAGGCTCTTATAAAGGCTTTGTCAATTTACCATTTTGACCGCTATCACAGTCTTTCGGAGTTTGCAGAGGCTGTTTCCGAAGAAGAGTTTGAAGGAACCATTCGCATCAGGGAGAAACCCGTGAAGTTTGTAGAGCGGCTGAAGTACTATAGAATTATTTTGTGGGGAGCGGTTATATGCCTGGCATTTATGGCAATCTTCTTTGTGCCTAAAGGAATAAGGTATTTTATCGGTTTGGATGCAAAGCAGTTTTATGAAAAATTAGAGGGCGAGGAGGTCTATGAGCAATGCAGAATGATTGCGGGGCTTTCCGAAAGGAAGAGAAATAACATCGCCAATGATTACGTGCAGATGGAAGAGGAAGGAAGGCATACCATCCTGTATTTTGATAAAATCACGGGAAAGCTGGTAAGCAGGGAAAGGATGAATATGGATGCCGACCTGGTCAGATATATGACGCTGGATTACCGTATTAACGGACGAGCTGTTTTTACCGTTGTGGAGGATGGAAGCATAAGGGAACTGACCATTATATTAAAGCCCAATGATGCCGGCGAATATTCTGTGACGGAGAGAATTGCCGGAACGGGAGCCGGGGACGGCAGCCGTTCTTATCTGGCGGGACCGACAGAGTAGATAGGTATAAACGCGGAAATCAAAATAGCAGGAGAAGCAGAAATGTATGCCAGTAAGCAAGGTTTACCACTTGCAAGATTGGCAAAAGTTATATATACTAATCAAGTGGCGACAATGCCGCAGGATTCAAATGAAAGTGCAGAAGGAGTACAAAAATGGCATTATTAAAGTTGTGGAGAGATAAGGCTTATGATGAGTCGGCCAACAAAGGAGATTTACAGAGATTCTGGGCCGATTATTTTAAAAAGGAGCAGGCAATTTATAAAGAGCTGTTGGCTGAGCCCGATACAGAGGTAAAGGGAAGCGTCGAAGAGCTGGCGGCCAAATACGACGTTGATCTAATGACCATGACAGGCTTTTTAGACGGAATCAACGACTCTTTAGTGGAGCCCAATCCTATTGATGAAATGGAAGCGGAAACAACTGTCAGCTTAAAGTTTGACAAAGAGCTTCTTTACAAAAATATGGTTGCTGCAGATGCGGAGTGGCTTTACGGTCTGGATGAGTGGAAGGAAATCTTTGACGAGGACAAGTTAAAAGAGCTTTACAAGGAGCAGAAGAGGTCTACCACTGTTATCAACGAGCCCAAGATTTATCCCAATGACCCTTGTCCCTGCGGCAGCGGCAAGAAATATAAAAAGTGCTGTGGAAAAGGAAAATAGAAGTGATAGAATCAAGGGTAGAGGAAGCAGTAAGGCTGTTTGAAAGCGGATTTAACTGTGCCCAGTCGGTGTTCGGGGCTTATGCGGATTTATTCGGCATGGATAAAGAAGCGGCGCTGAAGCTGGCGTCTCCCATGGGAGCAGGTATGGGAAGAATGCGTGAGGTGTGCGGAACGGTTTCCGCAATGGCTCTTTTATCCGGGTTAGCAGATGGTAATTCCAATCCGGAGGATATAGTCAAAAAGACAGAGGTTTACCAGCGGGTACGGGATATGAGCGATGAGTTTGCGGCAGCAAACGGCAGTATCATATGCAGGGAGCTTTTGGGAATCCTGGGACGGGAAAAAAGCGCCATGCCCAGTAAACGTACAGTAGAATATTATGCAAAAAGACCTTGTGTAAAATTTGTGCGATGTGCAGCTGAAATTGTGGAAAAGACTCTGGTTAAAGAATTTTATGAAAAAGACTTTACAGGATAAATTTTTGAGCATAAAATAATAGCATCAGGAAAAGATATTGATTATGACAACACGTTGACGAGAAGAGTAGGATGAAGGAATGCATCAGAGAGAGGCGCCGCGGCTGAAAGCGCCTTGGCAGGAAACATCTGAAAACTACCTTTGAGTGGCCCCAATCCGGTCCGGTGATTCCGTTATCATCTAATGAGTGATCTTGTAATGCGTCATTTCGGAAACAGAATTTTTCTATTCTGTATTTTGAAAGGCGGTAAGATAAGCAGGGTGGAACCGCGTTTATACGTCCCTTACATTGCATTAGCAGTGTGAGGGGCTTTTTTAATATTCATAGGCAGCAAAAACAATATAAAATCAGGAGGTTGTAGAAATGAAAGAAAAATGGGATGAATTAGAAGCGTTATTTACAGATGATGGAGAAATTACCACCAGAGAGATATGTCTGACCGTGGCAGTGGCATTTTTGCTGGGACTGGTTTTAGGGATGATTTTCTCTCCCAAGAAGCATATAACAATTGCCAGCAATAACGGCAGCAATAATATTAATCCCCTTGATGACGATTGGGAAGACTGGGAAGACGAAGCATAATCCATGGATTGTGCAGGGTGCAAAAGTGATTGTGCCGGAAAATTAATGGGTAGTTATGTAAACTAAGAGAGATGAAAGGACAGATACGGAAATGAAGATTACATTAAAAGACGGAAGCAGCAAAGATTACGACAATGCAATGAGCGTATATGAGATTGCCATGGATATCAGTGAAGGACTTGCCCGTGCAGCATGTGCGGGAGAGGTTGACGGGGAAGTGGTTGATTTAAGAACCGTTATTGACAGGGACTGCCAGTTGAATATTCTGACAGCAAATGACGAGGCGGGATTGCGGACCATTAGACACACCTGTTCACATGTACTTGCCCAGGCGGTAAAAAGCTTGTTCCCGGATGCCAAGGTAACCATTGGTCCTTCCATCGACGAAGGATTTTATTATGATTTTGACCATGCGCCTTTCTCCAGGGAGGATTTGGATAATCTGGAGAAGGAAATGAAGAAGATCATCAAAGAGGGGCATAAGCTGGAACGCTTTACCCTTCCAAGGGAAGAGGCTATCCGCTTTATGGAAGAAAGAAATGAGCCATATAAGGTGGAATTGATTCAGGATTTGCCGGAAGGCAGTGAGATTTCTTTCTATGACCAGGGCGGTTTTGTGGATTTATGCGCGGGGCCTCATTTAATGAGCACTAAGGGGATTAAGGCATTTAAGCTGATTTCCTCCTCTATGGCATATTGGAGAGGGGATTCCAACAAAGCCCAGCTTCAGCGTATTTACGGAACGGCCTTCAATAAGAAGGAGGAGCTGGCGGCTTATCTGGAGCATTTAGAAGATATTAAAAAGCGCGACCACAATAAGCTGGGACGTGAAATGGAGCTTTTTACCACGGTAGATGTTATCGGACAGGGACTTCCTCTGTTAATGCCTAAGGGCGCTAAGATGATTCAGAAAATGCAGAGATGGATCGAGGACCTGGAAGATAAAGAATGGGGATATATCAGAACAAAAACTCCCCTTATGGCAAAGTCCGATTTATACAAGATTTCCGGACACTGGGACCACTATACGGACGGTATGTTTGTGCTGGGAGATGAGAAGACGGATAAAGAGGTGTTTGCCCTCCGTCCCATGACATGTCCTTTCCAGTATTATGTTTATAAAGCGACACAGCATTCCTACAGGGATCTGCCCCTGCGCTACGGCGAGACTTCCACGTTATTCCGAAATGAAGATTCCGGCGAGATGCACGGTCTTACAAGGGTGCGTCAGTTTACCATTTCAGAGGGACATCTGATCGTAAGACCGGACCAGATGGTAGA
>CAZDRM010000184.1:0-4783 GCA_964507745.1 uncultured Lachnospiraceae bacterium | reverse complement strand
ACAAGGAGGAAAAGGATATGGATGTAGGTACTGCAATTTGGGATATCAGAGAAGAAGGGGTGCAGGAAGGAATAGCTCAAGGAATAAGTCAGGGAATAAGTCAGGGAATACGCCAGGGAATGAAAGCATTAGTAGAAACCTATAAAGAATTTGGCTGCACAAAAGAGGAAGCGGTTACAAAGATGATGGAGAAGTGCACATTATCGCAGAGTGAGGCGGAGAAATATGCAGAAGAGTACGGATATTGAGTTGTTAAAAAATCTGGATAAATTACATACCACTGAATTAGGTAAAATACGAATAAAGAGAAATCTGTCCTTAGATACAGATGATGTGGTTTTATGGTGCAAAACGAAAATAAATTCGGATCATGCTGTCATTACCAGAAAAGGAAAAAACTGGTATGTGAATGTAGATGGTTGTATTATAACGGTAAATGCCTATAGTTATACTATTATTACAGCTCATAAGGAGAAAAACGTTTAAGTTTTACGAAGCGAGCCAGCGATTTTTATGTTATTATATTAGAGATATGTTATACTTTTAATGAATACCATTTATGACGTAAAGGATGGCGAGGTGAAACATATGCTATGCCATATGATAACTGATTTAAGTTAGATTCTCTGTACAAAGTCTGATGACGGGGACGAGGTTTGTACAGAGATAAAGATTCGTCCCACATTGGATTTTGTACTTATTTATTCTAATAAACTAAAAGTTTGATAAAGGAATAGATTGGAGAAAATTCAATGGAAAATTTTAAGAAATATATTATTTTATGGATAAGCCAGAGCATATCGCAGCTGGGAAGCTCCATGACTGCATTTGCACTTGTATTATGGGCATATGACCAGAGCCGTTCTGCATTATCGGTTTCCATGCTGTCATTTTGCAATTATGTGCCGTATATCCTGGTAAGTATGTTTGTGGGTTCGTTTATAGATGAGCACAAAAAGAAATCGGTCATGCTGGTTTCTGACAGTGTTGCGGCAGTTGGTTCCCTGGCGGTTTTGTTGCTTTTGGTTACAAAGCATTTGTCAGTCTGGAATATCTATATTATCAATGCTGTAATCGGAGTTACAACTGCTTTCCAGCAGCCGGCGTCAGCGGTGGCGGTGGGGAGGCTTGTGCCCAAGGATAAAATATCAAATGTAAGCGGAATGAATTCTTTTTCCGGTAATTTGATTGTGGTATTCAGTCCCATGCTGGCAGCGGCGTTGTTTGCAATGGGAGGACTTCCGTTTATACTTGTGGTTGATCTGGCAAGTTTCACGATAGCTTTTTGTGTCCTGCTGTTTCTGATTCACATACCGGAGGAAATTGAGAAAAAGGATCATACATCTCCCTTTGCGGGATTGACAGAAGGATTTTTGTTTCTGAGAAAAGAAAGAGGTATTTTGTATATTATGTTAACCATGGCGTTGATAAATTTCTTTTCTAGGCTGACCTATGAAAATATTTTATCGCCTATGATTTTGTCGAGGAGCGACGGTAACAGCATGGTCTTAGGGATTGTAAATGCCTGCATGGGAATAGGCGGGATTGTCGGTGGGATTATTGTTTCCGTCAAAAAAGAGAGCCGTTATAAGGCCAGCGCTATTTATGTATCGGCTGCATTATCATTTCTGTTTGGGGATTTGATTATGGCGGCGGGAAGAAATGCTTTCTGGTGGTCTGCGGCTGCGATTGCCGCCAGCATACCGATTCCGTTTATTATGGCTAACCAGAATACCATACTGTATCAGAAGGTTCCGGAAAGTATGCAGGGAAGAGTATTTGCTGTCCGAAATGCAATTCAGCACGGCACCATACCGGTGGGAATTATTCTTGGAGGCTATCTGGCCGATTATGTATTTGAACCGTTTATGCATTCTGGGACCGGATTTGCAACTATGATGGAGAAGATTGTCGGGCAAGGTACCGGCAACGGTATGGCGGTCATGTTTTTGTGTACAGGTATATGTGGATTTACAGTGAGCATGATATCATGCTTTCATCGTGAAATCAGAAAGTTAAATGATTAAGATTTTGATTCCCGTAAGGGTATGGACTTTAACACAGCAGGACTGGTTTAACCGGTCCCGCTGTGTTTCATAATAGGAAAAGGCATATTAAAACAGACAGTTAATCGGAAAGGGAAAAAAGATGGATTATGAAACATTTATCCCTAAGGATATAGATGATTTATATGAAAAACTGAAAACCGAAAATTTACAGGGTACATTATCAAAAGAGGGAGAATGCCTGATTTGGAAACTGCCCAACAGTATTATCCTGAAAATCTTTGTTAATGATATAAGATCCAAGAGGGGAACCTCTTTTCGGGAAGGTTATATTGGTACATATTATTTAAAAAATGGCAGAGAGCAGAATTTGACGCACTGGCATCCACAGGATGATGAGATATATCCCGACCTGATGGACATTAATAACGGGCAGACTATATGGGTCAGAAAAAAGTCGATTTTCGGGGAAAGTATTATCATTATGGATAAAAAGGAATATGAAGCGATTAATCATAAGAAAAAAGACCAATATAGGATTTTGGCAAAAAAGTTATCGGTAGAAGAAGCCAAGCGACATATTTATGATTCTCTGACTGTATATACAGGGTGGAAGTTTTTGAAGAGCCAGCAATGTTTGAAAATGCAGATAAAAGACATGATTTTTGAGATTCAGTTTTATGCTTCAAAATATAACTGCTCTTATGAATCTGTTGAAATAAATTGTGATTTTAATATATGGTGCAGGAAGTTTGACAAATGCTGTAGTGTAAAGAGTGCTATCGGCTGTTATTCCTTCCGACCGGAAAAAGAATACTGGTATGATATATCCGATGAAGAGAAGTTAGAGAAGGTATTGATGGAACTGAAGGAAAAAATAAAAGAATATGTCCTGCCAATAACCGATAAGTTTGAGGATAATTATGAAAAAGGTTTAGAATTTTTGGCAAATCCTGAATTGCAGGAATCATATCACATAAAGCATTTTGGAAATTTGGAAAGGTTATAGGGCATCATAGAAGATTATACAACAGGAGGCAGATAAAATGGCGGAAAAAGAAGTTCCATTCTGGGAAGAGGCATATCAGAATTTTGATAATATAACCTTTTCCAATGAACCAAATGGTACGGTAAAGGAATTTGAAAATCTGCTTCATAAAGAGTCGGAGATTTTAGAAGCCGGTTGCGGGGAAGGGCAGAATGTGTTATATCTGGCAAAACAAGGTTATCAAAATATTGATGCCTTTGATTTGTCGGAAAACGGCATTCTGAAACTGAAAAAACTCTGCGGCATCCATTCGGTGGAACTGCATGCTTTTGTGGATGATTTGACAACTTACAGGTTTGATAAAAATTATGATTTGATTATGTCCTTCGGGACCCTGCACTTTGTCAAAAAGGATTTGTGGAAACAGTTTATTAATCGGGCAAAGGAAAATACCAATGTGGGCGGCATCCATATTATGCAGATATTTACGGATAAAGTGCCTGCTTCAGCTGATATTGCTCCTTTTGCAGTCGGTCTGGCAAAGGATGAAGAAATTAAGGAATTGTATGAGGATGAGGACTGGGAAATTCTGCAGTTTAAATCCTATATATTTGAAGACGAGCATCCCAATGTTCCAAAGCATTTACATGCTTCCAACAAAATTGTTGCCAGAAGAGTTAAATAAGAAGAATGTTTGCCCGGAAAGGTCGGATAAAATCATGAAAAAGGCGCTTGTTACCGGTGGTACGGTATTTGTCAGCAGATATGTGGCAGAATATTATGTGAAAAAGGGATATGAGGTATATGTTTTAAACCGGAATAGCAGGAGGCAGCCGGAGGGCGTAAGGCTCATAGAGGCAGACCGGCATCAGATCGGGAATAAGCTTCGCAAATATCACTTTGATGTGGTTTTTGACATTACGGCATATACGGCAGAGGATATCTACTTTTTGCTTGATGCAATGGGAAGCTATGACTTGTATATTATGATAAGCTCCAGCGCTGTTTATCCTGAATATGGGAAACAGCCTTTTACAGAAGAAACCTCTGTAGGAGAAAATAAATTCTGGGGACGTTATGGAACCGATAAAATAGAAGCGGAAAAAGCATTGCGGGAAAGGGATGATAAAGCATATATTCTCCGTCCGCCTTATTTGTATGGTCCGTTAAATAATGTATACAGAGAGGCTTTCGTATTCGATTGTGCCATGGTGGAACGTTCTTTTTTCCTGCCCGGGGACGGTAAAATGAACCTGCAGTTTTTCCATGTAAACGACCTTTGCAGATTTATGGATATTCTGATGGAAAACATGCCAGAGCAGCGGATATTTAATGTGGGAAACAGGGAGTCGGTTTCAATTAAAGACTGGGTGTCATTGTGTTATGGTATTGCTGGGAAAACCCTAAGATTTCAAAATGTATCAGAAGAAATAGAGCAAAGAAATTATTTTAGTTTCTATTCCTATGAGTATTATCTGGATGTGGAAAAGCAAGCAGCATTGATGCCTGAAACAAAACCTCTTGCTGAAGGACTCAGGGAGTCTTTTGAGTGGTACATAGAGAATCAGGAGTGTGTGAAAAAGAAACCGTTTTTGGAATATATTGATAAAAATCTGATAATGAGTGGAGTAAGGCCATTGTAATGGCTGTGGAAATTCGGTATTATGGGGAGACGGGAAGAAAAAGTGATAGCAGAGGATAACAGCAAAGAGGCAGAGCTTATGACAAACAAAATAGAGAAACTTTCCTGCGGACAGGCAAATGCTTATCTGGTCAGGGGAGCAGAAGG
>CAZDRM010000183.1:0-4801 GCA_964507745.1 uncultured Lachnospiraceae bacterium | reverse complement strand
ACAGTCTGAGACCAAAAGTTGTGGAATACAGATATATCCTGTGATTTATAAATACGGGGTTCCAGAAAAGTATTGAGGATACCCATCTGCGGATATCCCCTGAAAAAGTGTATTATTCTGTTTTCTGATATTAATAAGGGTAATATCCGGAACATCTGCTGTGTCCGTTTATTATCATGCAGCTTTCACAAGCATATATGCCTTATCAATCATCGGGTTGCCGTCCATTGTGCGGCTAAAGAGGTTCTCGTTATACCTCTCCGTCCTGCGCAGCGGCTTTGAATGTGTTGCAAAGTCCGATACCGCATTGATAAAGCGGTACGCATTATTCCCAACGTCATGTAAATCCGGCGCGTCATAATAACGTCTCTTTAAATCACTACGCAGTTTAATTATGTTCTTTTCCTGTATGGGAGTTGCATCACCTTCCATTGGCATAAGCTGCTCTATATACTCATTTACCTGTGCATCCGTAAGTTTCTGCTTACGGAGATTTTCAAATTCTCTGCCTAAGCTGTCCATGTAATTTTCCGCCATGAAAAGGGCGTTCTCCGCTTCGCTTATCTTATCCTTTATGTTTCCGGTATGTATCATTGACCATGAACGGCTTGCGGTGTTCAGTGCAAGGTTAAGCGTATTGTTACATACCACCCTGACAGGTGTAAGAGCCACCCTTACCGCACCGCTTCCGTCATGGGTGTTGGAAAACACCAGATACGGTGAAATCCTCTCGCCTGAGATGATATACTCATGTGGAAGCCTTGCAAGAATCCATACCCTTCTTCCGTCCTGCAGGGAACCTGCGGTCTCATAACGGACTCCCTTACCAAGAAGGGTATCGGTAAATGCAAAAGCCTCACTGTTCTGGATGATTTTGTAACGGTCTGTCACCACGCCTAATGCTTTACGGTCGCTATCACGGATGTTGGCCTTGTAGCCGGGGATTATGTCTCCCGTGTCCGTATAAATGGGTTTTTGGACTACCTTCCAGTCAAGACCCGCAAGCCTCAGTGCATCCGCTGATGATGGGGCTTCTTCTACCATTGTGCCTAAACCATGCCACGGTTTTTCTCTTGTGTAAAAGTAGAGTAGGAAAGAGCCGCCTTACTGTGTTTCCACAGCAGGTCTGCCCAGTCCTCTCCCCAAACCGGACTTACACCTCTCAATGTATCCGGCTTTCCATTGTTGTTCCATTTAGTGGGATTGATTGTGTATCTTGTTGTGGCAGTCCTTGCACAGAACCATGGTTTTTCTTCTCTTTGCTATCATTGCCTTTTCCCATGCTTCCTTGCCTTTTAGATTCTTTAACTTATTTACGTGATGAATTTCATATTCCGCACTTTCCGTTGTGCCACAGAGCTCACATACCTTTGCAGTCAGTTTCTTTTCAAAACTGTTCACCGAATGCCGGAATATAAGCCCACTGTTGTCAACTGTATCTGATACATTTACCGATTGCCTGCAATCCTGATATTTCGCGAAATAACATCTCCTTTTTCCATTTTTTGTTTCATAGGGTATGCCCCATTTTCCCTGTCCATCTTTGAACATCCCTTTCACCTTGGATATACTGCATTTGTGTTTATTAGCAAGTGTTTTTAGACAGCTGTATTCCATCATGTAGGAAAAGTAATTCAAATGGCTGAAATTACTCGCAAGGTTATAATAATTGCATATACCCCTTAATTCAGCATTATATGTGGTGACGATTTCAAGGTCTGTACATCCCACTAATTCTGGTCGGTGGGTTGGAACTAAGCGACCGTCCGCTTTTTGTTCCATGACCTTTTTATTGAACAGGAATTTCTCGATTTTCCCAAACGGTATGGAAAGTTCACTTTTGTTATTCAGGGTACGCATTTTACAGTGCGTAATTCCCCCGCGTCTGATTTGTGATGTCCGCAGGACACGTATGTTGTAACCTAGGAAGAGGGCGTAGTTACTGCTGTGGGTTATCAGTGTCTTTTCCCTGCTCAATTCCATTTTCAGCGAATCACTTATAAACTGCGCCAGTTCATATTTTATTTTTTCACAGTCCTCATGGCTCCCTTTTACCCCTATAATGAAGTCATCGGCATATCTTACATATTGGATTTTTTTGTCGGTCTGTTTTGTAAATGGTATTTTTATCTGTTCAGCCCGTGCACTTTTGTATTCTGCAAGCAGGTATTCCCTTTCTTTTCCTATCGAACCCTCAATCTTTTTCTTTAGTAAAGCAGAATGGTGTCTGGCTCTCCGGTATTCTTTGGTCTCTCTGCTGTCTGCTCTTACCGTGTCATATTTTTCCTTTAGGTTCATTACAAATTTATCCAGTTCATGCAGATATATATTTGCCAATAGGGGCGATATAATGCCTCCCTGTGGTGTACCGCTATACGTGTTATGATACTGCCAGTTTTCCATATATCCTGCTTTTAAGAATTTATAAACCAGCTTGATAATCCTTGCATCCGCTATTTTTTGTTTCATAAACCCGATGAGTGCTTCATGGTTTATATTGTCAAAACAGCCTTTTATATCCCCTTCAATAAACCATCTGCTTCCCATAAATTGATTTTTCGCCTGCTTCAACGCAGTATGGCAGCCCCTGTTGGGTCTGAACCCATGGGAACATTCTAAAAACACTGGTTCGTATATGGATTCCAATACCAGTTTCAAAGCTTCCTGTACCAGTTTATCCGTGAAAGTCGGTATGCCTAACGGCCTCTTTTTCCCTCCACTGTTTTTCTTTTCTATGTAGGTACGCCGTACTGGTGTTGGTTCAAAAGTTTCTTCCCTTAATGTCTGGATTATCTTGTTTATTTTCTTTTCACTAAATCCATCCGCGGTATCATTGCCGATTCCTTTCGTTGCCGCGCCTTTATTCGCATAGAGGCGACGGTATGCCTCATAATAAATATCTGGCCGCAGTAAATACCGGTATAACCTTGTAAATACTTCTTCATGGTTGTCTTTTGCAATCCCATTCAATCTTTCTAAAATTTCCATTGTTGGTTTCATTGAGGCTTTCCTCCCTAATCAATTTTAATTTAAGTACACAACAACTGCGCCCCTTTGCCGCGTAAGTGCCATTAACACTCCCAGACTACTACGGGCGCTCCGTACCCATGGGTCATTTTCAAGCCCTGCGGCTATAGCTGTCTGTTACCAGCACTGGCCTTTAGGGTATCCCCAGTTAACATAACGTCTAGGTGTACAGATTGCCGGATATACTTTTGCTCCTTGACTACAGGATCTCCTGCGTGTCTGGCAGTTTTCAGTGATAACCGGGTATAGCCAATGTTTATATACCCGTAACTGCCATATGGGTTCCAGACAATTTTCCCATATCCGGTCGAAACGGAGACTCAAAGCTCATATTCAACATCCACAGTTTTATCCTCATATCTGTTTAACATTGCGGTTCAGTCTTGACTTATTGCCTTTAGCCAACTTACCGCTTTCCTGCCGTGCTCTGTTCCCGTTTCAACTTTCGTCTTTCGGTTAGGCAGGTTGTTTTCCGCGTTATCTTACGGAGTAATACCTTACGTTACTTTACGTCATGCCCTATCTGGGCGCACCATTGTTTCTACGTTTGCTGCCATAAATTCTTCCTCCTTTTCTTTAGGCAAAATTTAAGGGAGAACCCTTTTTGGATTCTCCCCAAACTACTCTATTTTTTTAATTTTGTATAGCATCTTTTGCAAATTTTTCCATGTCCATGCCCCGGCGGCGTTGGTCTCGCACAATCATGGCAAAACCATTTACCGCAAAATTCGCATTTATTTTCTAAATCATTTAAAAAAAACTTTTTCCTACATACACTACAAAGTGCATATCCGTTTTCATCTAAATCTTTTGAATTTACTCCCATATTCTTCTCCTTTAATCCCGTCGGCTATCAAGTTCTGCTTTCATGGCCGCTATTCTTCCCATTCGCTTCGCATCATATCCGCTCATGTTTTTTAAGCGCTGAATTTCTCTACTTAACCTCTCATCAGACATATTTTCATAACACTCACTACTGCTGTAGTAACTTTCATCAAAATTCTTTTGATAATCAGAGACTTTGCCCTTCACGTTTTCAAAAACAATTCCAAAAATTTCTCCCAGTAATCCCATATCATTTTCTCCCATTTTTATTTTCATTTCTACTACGGTATATAAAACCTTTTTCGTTCGTTTTCCACCAACCTATTTCCCATCTCCTTCCGTAAATTTTGAAAATAAACATTTACACAAAGCCAAAAACCCTATTCCTCCTTCGCTTAAATATTTAATACTTATACCAGATTCACTAATATTGTATATTACTGAAAATTTATATATTTCCATATTATTATAAGATATTTAATGTCCTATTACAAGATATATTAAGTTAATATTTATCTCATTTTTACTTACACTATATTTTATAATTTCATAAACAGATAAGTAGGCGGTGAGATTATGTTTGAAGATTTCTTTGTTGAAAGAATAACTGAATTACGGAACCAGAAAAACGTATCCGCAAGGGAAATGAGCCTTGCGATAGGTCAGAACGAAAGTTATATTAACCGCATTGAAAATAAACAGACCTTTCCATCCATGCAGGCTTTCTTTTATATCTGCGAATATTTTCAGATTTCCCCTAAGGAATTTTTTGATGATAATAACCATGCCCCGATAAAAATAAATGATATAATCAATGAATTAAATAAACTGGATGACGTACAGTTAGATACAGTTATGGCTGTAATAAAAGGATTGCAACACAATAAATAATCCTATATTTACTTCAGATAATCCGTAGAATAAATTACTTTATCCTACGGATGCCATG
>CAZDRM010000182.1:2042-4803 GCA_964507745.1 uncultured Lachnospiraceae bacterium | reverse complement strand
TTGGCAGATGCCTTGGGAATAACCGAAAATCCTTCCTGATACAAAAATCCCAATAAAAACTGCGCCGGCGTAACCTGATATTTTTCTGCAAAGGACAATACAACCGGCTCCTTTAAAACTTTTCTTCTACCCAGAGGACTCCACGCCTGCACTACTATATCATGCTCCCTGCAATAATTAACTGCTACAATCTGCAAATATCCCACATGAAGCTCCAGCTGATTTACCATAGGTTTTACTTTCGCATCCTCCATGATTACTTCCAAATGGTGGGGTAGACAGTTACTGGCGCCGATTGCCCGGATGCGTCCTGCCTCATAAAACTCTTCCATAGCGCGCCAGGTATCTTTTAAGCATACCTTCCAGTCTTTATCCTCCGGCGCTCTTTTGGGCCAATGGACCAAATATAAATCCAAATAATCTGTCTGCAGTCTCTCACAGCTTCTTTCAAAGGCAGCTTTTGTTTCTTCATATCCCATTTCCGTCTTCCAGACCTTGCTGGCAAGAAACAATTCTTCCCTGGGAATTCCGCTTTCCTTTACAACCTCTCCTATTTCCCTTTCATTATCATAAAAAGATGCGGTATCAAGATAACGATAACCTGTTTCCAAGGCGTCTGCTATGCCCTGCTTTCCGTTTCCATCTGTAATTTTGTAAGTACCAAATCCAACGGCAGGCAATAAAACACCGTTTTGCAATTGAAATGCTTTTTGCTGCATGATATGCTGCACCCCTTTCTTTATCCGCAAATCCTTTCGTCCTTCAATACCTCGACTAAATTATTGCTTAAAATTTTCTTTCCACCAATATAATAAGTCAGGCAGACAATAAAAACAATCCCGAAAGAAAAAAGAAAAATAAGATAAAAAGGCATATTCTGCAAATAGACCTCCATGGATATACCGCTTTGCTTCAAAGCCCATAATACAAACGGAATATTCAGAAAAAGGCTTATAAGTATGGGCTTTAAGCTGATTTCCAATGCTTCTATATATAAGATTTTCTTCATTCCCTTTGGTGAAAGACCAATGGACAAGTATCTGGCAAACTCCCGTTTTCTCTGCTGAATCTGCCCCAGCGCCACGGAAAAAACATTACTTAATCCCACACATGCCAAAACAGATGCCACAATTCCCACAATCAACTGTAGACCGCTTCTCATAGCCTCATCGGAACGCTCCGCATCAATGCGCCCTTCCCACTTATCTCCTTCCGAAAGAAAAGGCTTCAAACTATTTTCCACTTCGGCATTTTCCTCTCTGGAATCCGTCATGATCGTTAAAAAACTTTCTTCATTTACAAAGGGCATATGCAAACCTTCATAATAACTGATGCTCATAACGACTGTCGGGCGATCCCATGAAAGCTCCTCCCTCAATGCGGGTCCCTCCTCCGTACATCCAATAATTTTTACTGCTGTCTTTTCGGTTATTATTTCCTCTGCTCCTGCTTCTGTCTGGATACTCATGGAAAGCTCTAAAATTTTTTCTTCTTCCTGCTCCAAAAAAGGAAGAACTTTTCTTTCAAAGCGGCTGCTGTTCTGGCTGTCCCAGATTCGGTTCATCAGGATAATCCCCTGTTTTCCATCGAGCATATTTGCCACATAATCTCTAAAGCTGTCATCATCCAATACAATGACCGGGAGTTCCAGCAGATAATTTTCTCCTTCCTGTTGTACCACGCTTCCTGAAAGACTTTCGGGTCCGCCTAATTCCATAAGTTCTTTACTAAAATCCCCTTTTACCACAGAAACATAAATATTGCCTCTTCCGTGCAAAATACAACTGCTAACGCCTTCTGTTTCTTTTGCTTTTTCCAATACAAACTGTTTTGACCTTACTTCCCCCTGGAAAGTAATCATATAATCCCATACATCCCTATACCGTTTAAAGTAGGTTTCCTGCATGCTTAAAGCGGAAACTTTTTCTGTATTCATAAATACATAAAAGCCCATTACCGCAAAAAACAAGGCTGCACCGGCAATCCGCAGACTCTTTCTTCTCGTATAAAGAGACTTTCTCGCAAGCTCTCCTTCTATGCCGAACAATGCGGAAAAAAGCCGGAACTTTTTCATTTTATACGGCATATTACTTTCCCTGTTAAAAATGGCGTCCATTACGGAAATCCTGCTGATTTTCCTTGCTGGAATCCATGCGGACACTCCAATTGTAAAAAGGGATATAGCAATAGTCAGCAGTAACACCCACGGGCTGAACACAAAGCTCAAATCATAGGTCCTGACCAGTTCTCCGGCATCTATTATAATGGATATGATCAAGTATGCCATTCCCACTCCCAGTAAATTGCCAAACAACACCGGCAGACAACAGATGCCCAAAGTTTCCTGTATCAGAATGCTTTTTAACTGTCTGGGCGTTGCGCCTACACTTTTAAGCACTCCCAGCTGATGAATTCTGCTGCTCATGGACACGGCAAAGGTGTTGTAGATCATAAGCGTCAGGGAAATAACCGTTAACACCATAACAACCGTATAAATTACAAGAGCCGTACTGATTGCAACCTCCTGCGTACCTGTTTTTAAATAACTTCTGTACACATAATCCTCCCAGAGATTGTAATAAAAATGACTGATAAAAGAAATCAGAGCCCCTGCGAAAAAGGCAACGGTCATAATAAAAATCATCATAGCTCTGTTGTTTTTAAAGTATTTCACAGAATAATTTTTCCACATAGCCTACACCTCCTTTGCCGGTGCAAGCACTTCATCGGATACAATTTTTCCGTCTTCCAGCCTGATAAT
>CAZDRM010000182.1:0-1942 GCA_964507745.1 uncultured Lachnospiraceae bacterium | reverse complement strand
TTTAAATCCAGTACTTCCAACAGTTCCTCCAAATGCTCCTTATTAACCTTCCGCCCATCAAGCTTTAGGGGCATAATCATATTTTCTTCCACATTTAATACAGGAATTAAATTATAAAACTGATAAATCAGTCCCACCTGCCTGCGCCTGAAAATCGCCAGCTGCTCCTGATTCTTTTGAAAGATTTCGCTGCCATCCACAAAGATCTTTCCCGATGTGGGAATATCCACACCCCCTAACATATGCAAAAGGGTGGATTTTCCCGAACCGGATTTTCCTACAATGGCCACAAACTCTCCCTTATTTACCGTAAAGGATACGCCCTTTAACGCCCATACTTCATTTTCTCCGTTTCCAAACTTCTTACATAAATTATCAACCTTTAAAATCTCCATATTGTATCCTCTCTTTCGTGTATTTGTTTACAATATACACTTTCCATGATGACAGGTTCATGACTTTAAAGTGACAGATTTGTAAGAAATGGGAGAAAGTATGATAGATTTTATTTCCAACATTTGCTTTTACAATCCCATTTCAATTCAAAACCTTCTCCCATAATAATTGCCTCAACGATTGGCTCTAAAAATATCCGAAACAGTTCCAATGCTTCCCCAAATTCAACTGTAACCATTGCTTTCTTTTTCTTTATAAATGCTCTCCATCTGCTTTGGCGAATAGCATCATTTGCAAAGTCTGATTCAAAAGCTACAATATCATGATAGCCAGTGCTTCTATGGTCAAAGGTTTCTACCACAGCCTGTCTTAATATATTTCCGTCAAAATCATATGTTGAAGCTAATATGTATATATCATAAAAATCCTTATATCTACTGTTTCCATAGCCTAATTGAACAATCGCCTCAAATTTCTCGGCAACAACAGACTCTATAGAATATGTATAAATCATTGGCACTTCCATATCTAACAAAACCGGAAACTCCATCATGGTGCGATTCGGATAAATAATATCGCCAAACCCTATATCAAGCGACACATCAATTCTTGTTTTCTCCAAGTATGCTTTAACAGTTACTTTTACTCCGTGATATTCCTTAAACTCTGTTATATTAATTACTTCTAATGTTTCCATGTCATATCTTAAAGCATCATCCACAGGTATCTGAAGAATTTCCACAAAAATTTTCTTTATTGCCTCTGTATTATTACTTATATCTTTTGCAAGCAAATCAATATCTGTGGTCGCCCTTGCAAAATCGCCATCAAATAATGCATACAAAAATATGCCACCCTTTAAAATAAATTTCGCCGCATGGGGCGATATGGATATTCTATATATTGTTCTTTCAAGACCGTACATTGTCAACTCATTTTGTAAAGTATGTCCACTCTCTTTTGCACGATTTTTTAACCTGTCTTTTATTGACGCAGCATTTATCATAAAAGCACCTCCAAATAGGTATCCATAATTTCTTTGCATCTTAGCCGCTCTGCATATCTGCACAACTTATTAATATCCCGGTCTGATCGTTTCAAATAATTTATTAATACTTCTTTCGTCTCCTCAATCCCAAGTTTGTTCCTGTAATAAACAATATCTACTACCGTTTTCTCAATATCATAAATCTTTATTTTCTGATTACAAATTTCCATATCTGTAACACCTGTTTCTAACCGCATGTCCTCAAAATACCACAGCTTGATAGTCGGCCAATTCGGAAGTGTAGATACATTTCTTTTCTGTGCCACAGCTACATCTATATCATCCGGTCTATACGTGCTGAGACCATAAATAACTGCTGCACTAAGGAGACATATGATTCCATCCGGTACATAAGCATACGCATAAATATAATCAGATTCTTCACCATCATAATTAACATTTTCATAGGTAGATTTATTCAGTTTTATCAACTGACCATGTGCTACCATATTTCTTACCATATAAGCCGAAAATCCCAATTCATTCAATTCTGACATA
>CAZDRM010000181.1:0-4838 GCA_964507745.1 uncultured Lachnospiraceae bacterium | reverse complement strand
CGTCTATAATCAGATCAAGAATGTCTATACCATTGTCATATTCGACAAAAGTCCCGGTAAATTCCAAGAGTTTCCAGATACATATATCCATCGGTTTGAGCAGAAATCAGATTCCGGCCTTCAGATCGAACTGCTGCAGAAATATATCTTTATTCCGCTTGATATATTTCGCAAAAACGTATATAATAATTCTATCAAAAGTAAACTTGAAGGGTGGCTTGCATTTTTATCTATGGATGCCCCTTCGGTCATACTGGAACTGATAGAGAAATACCCTGAGTTTGGGGAGCTGTATGGGCAGATTTACGAAATCTGTCGGAATGTGGAGGATGTTATGGGATTATTTTCAAAGGAACTGCTGGAGATGGACAGGAATACGACCCGGTATATGATAGATGAGATGCAGGAGGAGATAAACCGGAAGAAAAAGGAACTGGAGGAGAGTACGCACGAGTTGGAAGAGAGCAGGCTTCAGCTGGAAGAGAGCAAGTCTCAACTTGAAGAAAAGGATATTCAGTTAAAACAACTAAAAGAAGAAATTGAAATATTAAAGAAAAATTTAAACTCTTTCTCTAAAACCTAATACCGTCTTTCCTCTTATGCGATTTACTTTTAGCAAAAACAACAAAGTAAAACGCTCCTGACAGCCATTCTTTATGCTGCCCGGAGCGCTATTCTAAATCGGTTTATTATTTCTGCATTATTACAAAACTATTCTATTTCATTCATAAGATCAATCAGACGATAGTTTTTTGATAATGTCCTGTTTCAGGCTTTCTTCTGCAAAAGACGTTTCCATGGCCTGTTTCATAATAGCTGCCGCCTCCTCTTTTGTCAAACCAAATTTCTCTTTTAACACATTTAACTCATTTGTAATGGTTGTATTGGTAACAGTGCTGTTATCTGTGTTAATGGATATTTTGATTCCCCGTACCAGAAATTCCCGGAAGGGATAATCCTGCCATGAAGAAACTGCTTTTGTCTGCAGATTGCTATTGGGACACAATTCTACCCCGATATTCTTTTTACAAAGCATTTCCAAAAGCTGTTCATTTCCACTCATTGCAATTCCATGACCTATTCTGCGGGCTTCCTGCAAAACTGCAATTTCAATATTCTTTGCTCTTCTGCACTCTCCTGCATGCACCGTAAAAGGAATATCCATTGCGGATGCACGTTTAAAATAAAAAAGAAATTTTTCGTTTGAAAATGCCGCCTCATCTCCTGCAAGGTCTGCACCACATACGCCCCGAGACAGATATTTTTTTGTTAATTCCAGAATCCGCAAATTCTGTGCCTCCGTGAAGTGGCGCATTCCGCACAAAATCAGTTCCACATGTATTCCACATTCCGCTTTTGCCCTGACAAGTCCTTCTATGGCGGCTTCTATGATGCTTTCTGAAGAAAGTCCCGGCTTTTCTGATAAAAGGGGAGAAAAACGAAGTTCCTGATAAAGCACACCTTCTTTTGATGCTTCCACGGCCTCCCCAAAGGCCGCCTCATAAAAGGACTCTTCTGTTGCCAGACAGAGCAGGGGAAGTTTAAAAGCCTCTAAATATTCACATAAGCTTTCGCAATTTTCATTGGCTTCCACCAGTTTGCGAAACGCCTTTTCACTTCCGGGTATGGTAATTTTTTCTTTCCGGCACAGTCTTTTAATAACGGACAGAGGAATAGAACCGTCCAGATGACAATGAAGTTCTACTTTAGGAATATTATGTGTCCACATTTTTACCTCTTTCTATAATTTCTACTCTATATACTTTGTCCTTATTTAATCGATACCGGTCTGCAAAACTCCCTTCATTTACGGCAATGGTCACAAAAGATGTGAGTCCGTTAAAGATTACCGGATTTCCCTTTTTAACGTATCCGAAGGACTTTTCATATGGAATGCTTCCTTCAAACAACAGTGTGGATTCATCATATATTTTTACTATTGCTTTATCGCCGATTTTGAAGCCGCACTGTGCAAGGTCAGCATTTTTAATAGATGTACCTGCGCTGCCAAAGGGATCAAACCATAATATGCTTCCTTCCACGCCATTATCTTTTTTGTGGGATGCATAGGTTTTATGCAATACGATTTCTTCTACAGGGTATTCATGCCCCACCTCTTCAAAAGTAATCAGACCCGACGCAAGCCTTGCCGCACAGTAGGAAAACAAATCCCGGCCGTGAAAAACACTGATTTCCATAGTTTTCGGATAACGGTTTACTGTCTCGTCTATTTCCCTTATTTCTTCTACGCCGATCATCTGATGCAAATAAGTAAGGGCTCCGTTGTCCGGTGTTACCACATAGCTTCCGTTTTTCAATTTTGCCACACTGGCACGCCTGTCAGTTCCGACTCCGGGATCTACTACCGAAACAAATACCGTTCCCTCGGGCCAGCATGGAACCGTATACTGAAGGCAGAAAGAAGCAGCTTCAATATCAAAAGCGGGTAAAACATGTGTAATATCAAATATCTGTAACTGAGGGTCCACAATTTTGCAAATTCCATGCATACACGACACCAAACCGGAATCTGTCCCAAAATCGGACTGCATTACAATAATAGGTCTCATATTCATCCTCCTTAAGGTTTTTCTATTTTCATTGTCCAGTCGCTTCCTGCATGTAAATCATATTTTTCCGCCATATTATCGCAGTTTAGCGCTGCTTGGATGTGTAACGATTCGCTTACCATCAGCAAGGGTTCTCCTTCTTTCACAAAGCCGAATGACTGGCAAAAAGGAACTTCCCCCTCAAATGCAGGAGCATCCTGTCCTTTCTTTTGAATGGTTACATGGACATAATTCCCATATCGGATATTTTCCGTTTCAAAAACTTCCGCCGGTATATTGGAACAAATTAAGCCGAAATGATAATCCGCATTGGCAATCATACCTGTTATTACGGATTCCTCTACCTTATAGGGAAGAAGTTCATGGGTTACAATTTCATTTACATCATAAGCAGGCCCCACTTCTTCAAATGTAATAATTCCCGATGCCAGCCTGGCCCCGCAATATGCAAATAAATCTCTTCCGTGGAAAATATTGCATTTCTCCGTATTTTTCAAACGGTTGACTTTTTCGTCTATAATGCGGATTTCCTCAATACCGATTCGTTCCTTTAAATGTGTCAATGTACCGTTATCAGGCGTAACCACATAGCTTCCGTTTTTCAGTTTTGCCACGCTGGCACGGCGGCTTGTCCCTACACCCGGGTCTACAACAGAAATAAATACGGTTCCTGTCGGCCAGAAATCCACAATGTAATCCAGAGAAATGGATGCCTGATATGTGTCAAAATTATTAATATCATGGGAACAATCAAATACTCTTAATTCCTTATCAACCATGGTGCATACTCCCTGCATGGTACATACAGCAATTCCTTTTCCGAAATCCGTCTGCATAACCACCGCTGCTTTGTTTTGGTTCATTTTTATTCCTCCTGCTTTAAAATTTCATTTATTGTTACTGTCTCGTTTAACGTTTTATTTTACTCTACTATATCTATTCAGTTTTATCGCATCTTACGGTTTGCCGCTTTATTTCGTCATCCCATTTTCCTGCCACACCTTTTTATTTATTACTTCATAATAGAGGCAAATTTTTCCGCGGAATACTCTTCCCCTGCACGCTTTTTATCCAATTCAACTCTAAGAAGATCCATTTCTTTGTCCTTCAATGGTGTTAAAAGCATTACAAGTCCAGAGCCTATCATGATAATGCCCGGCAAAATCGTAAACATGGTTTCGATCATACCCAATGCGGATTCGTTCTGTACAGCCAATTCCACATTAAATCCGCTCTTTTCCAAAAGGATGCCCTGAACTGCCGCTGCCGCAGCTCCACCCAATTTTAACAGGAAGGAATAGTATGACATAATGATTCCATCCCGGCGGGTTCCCGTCTTAAACTCGTTATAATCCACCACATCAAACAGGAAGTTGAAAATACACAGCCAGTATGCACAGGTTCCAAGACCGGTAAGAGCTACATACACACATCCTACAGCTATAGACGGAATGCCTGTAAACTTTGCGATGATCATTACCAGACCGCTGAAGACCATTGTCCCTACAAAAACATTAGTTTTATTAAATCTTTCTACCAGCTTTGCGATAACAGGACTGAACAGGATGGCTACAATATTACTGGTAGTAAACATCATGGAAGCCTGAGCCTCGCTCAATCCCATGTTGTAGCAGACATAATAAAGGAGACTGGAGTTGAAAAGCGTCATATAAACATTTGCCAAAAGCGCACACACAATGATAAGCAGATACGGCTTCATTTTCATCAGGCACACAATGTCTTTAAAAAATCCGCCCACGTTCATTTTTTCACGGTTATTACTTACTTCTTCCGCCGATTCCTTTCCTCTTGTAAATTTCCACATCAGGATGATTGATACAACGGAGATAATAGCTGCCACCACCGCCATAATGGACCATGCATCTCCATCTGTAAATCCTTTTTCCACTAGCTTTGCCACTCCAAAGGTAGGCACCGAGCTGGCGCAGAAAAGGCCCACATAGCTTAATACATTCCTGTATGCCTGTACCTTTACTCTTTCGCTGTCGTCTTCGGTAATGACAGACCCAAAGGAATAATACGCAATGTTAAATGCCGTATAGGACAGCCAGAACACAAAAACCATAATGAGGTAATAAGCAACCTTTTGCGTCTGGGGAAGGTCCACCTTCAAAAACATCAGAATCATGGCCGCTCCCAAAGGAATTGCAGAGCCCAGCATCCAGGGCCTTCTTTTTCCGTATCTTCCCTTTGTATTATCTATTAAATATCCCACAACAGGATCGGTAACAGCATCCCAGACAACGC
>CAZDRM010000180.1:1728-4918 GCA_964507745.1 uncultured Lachnospiraceae bacterium | reverse complement strand
TTTTCATAATCCACATCAGCCTTTACCTGAGGTCTGTTATCCTCTTCCATATACTGGATAAACTGCTTCGGTGCAGAAGGCAGGTCTAACTCCTGGGGAACGCCTTTGAACGCTGTGAGCTTTTCAATCAGCTGTTCTTTGGAAGGTTTCTTTCTGAATTTTACGAATACGGCTGCCGTATGTCCGTTTAATACGGGAACACGGATGCACTGACAGGAAATCTTGGGCTCCGCTGCAGGAACAATCTGTCCGTTTTCCACCTTTCCATAAATTCTCAAAGGCTCCTTTTCGCTCTTCTCCTCTTCGCCGCCGATATAAGGGATAATATTTTCTACCATCTCCGGCCAGTCCTTAAAAGTCTTTCCTGCTCCGGAAATTGCCTGATAAGTAGTTGCAATCACTTCATAAGGCTCAAATTCACGCCATGCATAAAGAACAGGCGCATAACTTTGGATAGAACAGTTGGGCTTTACAGCCACAAATCCCTTCGTAGTGCCTAAACGTTTCTTCTGGGCTTCAATAACCTCTGTATGTCCGGGATTGATCTCCGGAATGATCATAGGCACATCGGGCGTCCATCTATGAGCGGAGTTGTTGGAAACAACAGGTGTTTCCGTCTTCGCATAGGCATCCTCGATTGCCCTGATTTCTTCTTTTGTCATGTCAACGGCGGAAAAAACAAAATCAACCTCTGCCGCAACCTTTTCCACTTCATTGACATTTTTTACAATTATATTTTTAACTGCTTCCGGCATGGGGGTATCCATTTTCCATCTTCCGCCGACAGCCTCTTCATAGGTCTTTCCTGCAGACCTCGGGCTCGCTGCAACAGTTGTTACCTCAAACCAGGGATGGTTCTCTAACAGGGAAATAAACCTCTGTCCTACCATACCTGTTCCGCCTAAAATACCGACTTTTAATTTCTCACTCATTTTTTCATTCTCCTCACTCGTTTTGTAACTATATATGAATCAATATCCCACTGCTTGCTGCAAGATATTGACTTATACCTTTTAATAAATCTGACCCCTGTCTTTCCAGTCGCTCTGAAGGTATTCCTTCTCCATGGCAATGACCTTTTCCATTGCGCCCTTTCCCGGCGCACCCATGGTAAGTCTCTTTTCCACGCAGGTCTTTAAGCTGACGGCATCATAAATGTCCGGTTCAAAAACTTCACTGATTTCTTTAAACTCCTCCATGGACAAATCCAGAATTCCCTTGTTCTTCTCGATGCAGGTTAGCACCAGCTTACCAATGATACTGTGGGCATCCCTGAAAGGCACTCCGTGGTTTACCAGATAATCCGCCGCATCGGTGGCATTGGTAAATCCGTTTATGGCGCTGTTCTCCATAACATCCTTCCGGAATTTCATAGTAGAAATCATGCCGTTAAACAGTGCAAGACATCCCTTTACCGTATCAATGGCATCAAAGGTCATTTCCTTGTCCTCCTGCATATCCTTATTGTAGGCAAGGGGAATTCCTTTTAAAACAGTGAGCATTGACATAAGCGCACCGTAGACCCGTCCTGTTTTCCCTCTGATCAGCTCCGCAATATCGGGATTTTTCTTTTGGGGCATAATGCTGCTTCCCGTAGAATAGGCGTCATCGATTTCCACAAAACGGTACTCGTTGGAATTCCAGATAATGATTTCCTCGCAAAAGCGGCTTAAATGCATCATAACGGTGGACACGGCGCTTAACAGTTCTATGAGATAATCCCTGTCAGCCACAGAATCCATACTGTTTAATGTAGGGCCTTCAAACCCCAGAAGGGATGCCGTATATACACGGTCAAGGGGATAGGTTGTCCCCGCAAGGGCACCGGCGCCTAAAGGACAGTAATTCATCCTGCGGTAAATATCCCTCATACGCAGCCTGTCACGCTTAAACATCTCAAAGTAGGCTCCCATATGATGGGCCAGCGTAACCGGCTGGGCCTTCTGTAAGTGGGTAAAGCCCGGCATATAGGTCTCCGTGTTTTCTTCCATAATACCGAGAAGCGTGGTCAGCAGTTCCTTTAGCAGATCATCTATATTGACAATCTCACTGCGGATATACAGCTTCATATCCAGCGCCACCTGGTCGTTGCGGCTGCGGCCTGTATGAAGCTTCTTGCCCGTATCGCCAATCCTTTCAATGAGGTTTGCCTCCACAAAGCTATGGATATCTTCATACTCTTCAGTAATCTCAAGCTTGCCGTTTTCCACATCCTGGCGGATGCCCGTCAGGCCTTTCACAATGGCATCTTTTTCTTCCGTTTTCAGAATACCCTGTTTATGGAGCATGACTACATGTGCAATACTGCCTTCAATATCCTGTGCCAAGAATTTGCTGTCAAAAGAAATGGATGCATTAAAGCGATAAACAAGCTCATCCGTATCTTTTGTAAAACGTCCTCCCCATAGCTGTGCCATGATTTTCATCCTCCAGATTTAAAGTTAAAGCTACCCTTGATAATACCATATTGACCGCGTTTTTTCAAGAAATACCATACAAAAACCCCGCACAAAGTCTTTTTTTCTACATACATTAGTAAAAAAGAGGTCAAATAATTCATGGAACCCTATATTTCATTACAAGGCGTTTCCTTTTCCTATCATCGTCCCGATGGAGAAATCGAAGCGCTTTCCGATATTTCCTTTGCCGTTTCAAAGGGCGAATTTGTATCCCTGGTAGGTCCCAGCGGATGCGGCAAATCCACCATTCTGTCCATTCTGGCAGGCCTGAATACAGCTGAAGCCGGCACCATTACCATAAACGGAGATGTTACCTTCGGCTACATGTTTCAGCAGGACTTACTGCTTCCCTATAACACGATCTGGAAAAATATTGCCTTAGGCCCTGCCATTCATAAATCTTTAAATTCCGGAACCAGAAAAAGGCTTGAGGAATTATTATATAAATACGGATTATCCCAGTTTAAGGATAAATTTCCCGGCCAGCTGTCCGGCGGCATGCGCCAGCGCGCCGCATTAATCCGTACCCTGGCCTTAAATCCCGACACTCTTCTTTTAGACGAACCCTTCAGCGCCTTAGACTATCAGACCAGACTTTTAGTGGCGGACGACATCGGTAAAATCATACGAAAAGAAAATAAAACCGCTATTTTAGTTACCCACGACCTTTCCGAAGCAATCAGCCTTTCCGACAAAATCATTGTACTGTCAGGCAGACCTTCCAGAGTTGT
>CAZDRM010000180.1:0-1628 GCA_964507745.1 uncultured Lachnospiraceae bacterium | reverse complement strand
TCAAAGTCCATGGCGGCCATATTTGAACCGACCCTTGTTATTTTAAACAGCCTGCCTAAATCCGCGTTGGCCCCTTTATTCATTGTATGGCTGGGAACCGGTATGAAAACCATTATTGTAGCCGGGATTTCCGTGGCAATCTTTGGCTCAATCATCAGTCTGTATACACAGTTCCATCAGACAAATCCCGAAATGGAAAAGCTGATATTAACCCTTGGGGGAAACAAGTGGGATGTATACAGAAAAATTGTCATTCCCTTTTCCGTGCCCACATTGATCAATTCCATGAAGGTCAATATCGGACTTTCCCTTGTAGGAGTTGTTATTGGGGAATTTCTTGCCGCAAGACGGGGACTGGGTTATTTGATCATTTACGGGACCCAGGTATTTAAACTGGATATGGTTATTTCTTCTATCATCATTTTATGTATGATTGCATATGGCCTGTACTTCGGAATCCAAAAGCTGGAGAAATGTGTGAATATGGATATGTAAATCGAAAATGTAGGATTCGGTCTTTAAACAGACTGCCTATTATAAAACGGGAAGCATCTGCTATGAGCTTCCCGTTTCGTTATTCCGCTTTTATTTCCAATTAAACCGCCTTTAATTTGTAAAACTCTTCCGGCGAAACCTGTTTCCTTTTTATCTCTTTCTTATTGGCATACATCTGCTCATCCGCCTTCTGGTAAATATCCATCAGCTTGTCGCCCTTACAGTTTTCATTATATACTGCAAACCCGCTGGCAATACTGAGACGGAATTTTTTATCCGCCAGCATATTATACTGCTCCATTTTTTCACGGAAACGCGCAATGCCTTCTTCGTACTGTTCCTGCACCTGCTCTCCGCTTATGAGAACCGCAAACTCGTCGCCGCCGATGCGGAAGCACATACTGTTCTTATTTTCGAATGCCTCTTTGATAATATCAGCGCTCTTGACTAACATGGCGTCTCCCTGATGATGACCCATATGGTCATTGACAAATTTCAAATCGTTGACATCAAACATAACAATGCCCACTGCAGGCACTTCATCCTTAATCTTTTCCAAATCCACCAGATGCTCCTGAAAGGATGTACGGTTACCAATCCGTGTAAGACCGTCCAGATAAGCCAGCTGTGCCACAAATTCCGACTGCACGCCCAGTTTTACCGCATTAATTGTCTTTTCCAGACTGGAACTTCCGAAGCAGACAATAAACACCAGCAAACCAATTCGCACAAACATAGCGCTGTCCGTATTGTTTCCAATGTAATAACCGATAACATCCGCAACTGTTGCAATAGAAATTCCGCTTAAGCCAATTGTACGCAGTATACGGTAAACATTGCGGCTCTTCTTTTTGGTAACCACAATAGAATTGCGTATAATCGTATAGAGCATAATAACTGCAGTAACGATCAACACAATATGGCTCAAGGTAAGGGTCTCATGAATATCCGCAATGCCTGTGAAATGCAGCCCCCAGCATATCACAAACAGGGCTGAAGACATCAGACATGTGGTGGGCACCACAAATTTATAACGGAATCCGAAAGCCGTATCCAGATAAAGAACCGTAGGAATGGGTATAAACATCAATACGCCGCAGGATACGACCTGCATAATCCGGTTGTCTCCCATA
>CAZDRM010000179.1:0-4954 GCA_964507745.1 uncultured Lachnospiraceae bacterium | reverse complement strand
GAATCCAATAAATCATATACCGCTATTTCCTTTTCCAGCCTTCCCTCCGCATTTTCCGGCCGTCCGCTTTTCAATATGAGTTCCATTTTAACATCTATCCTTTCCAGAACTAAATCATTAGTTAATACACACAATATGAAATCGCATTACCTTAAAAAGCTTAAGGCAGCACCACCAGCCCTGATGGAGAATTTATAACTGTTTCATTTAACACTCTGTTTTCCATTCCGACACATGAATGAACAGATATGTACTTAAAAATCTTGTTCAGTTCATTATGTACTGTTACCGGATTATTTTCAACTGTATGTATATGATTAAAAAAATTTTACAATAACAAAAAAGCATTCTGAATCATATTCTCTATTGCGTTTTAACCCACTTTTTCTTATTTCCCAATTATGACCATGCCAAAATTCTCCATCAACAAATATTGCAATCCTATATTTAGTAAGTGCTATATCTGGAGAACCGGGAAGTATTTTGTAATTCAAACGGTAACGATATCCCAATGCCCAAAGCCTTTTTGCAAGAATACATTCTGCCTCTCCACGTTTCAAATGAACATTTGCCATTCTCTTAGAAACTTCCGGAGTGGTTTTTAACTGTTGATGTTTCATTATATTATTCCTTTTCACAAAATCATATATATTCCGTATTATTCAATTCATCAATAATAGCGGTCCCTTTAATCCATACATACTGCGGTAACATTCTAATTCCATTTACACACTCAGTTTTATGTACCATCGCAGAATCAACACCCGATCCACGCATAAATACACCGTTATCCTTTGATTTCATAAAGTTAGGAGCAGAACTAATATTTCCACTTTTATTTACTTTAGGAGATCCGTCTGAATCTCGCTGAACAACGTCAACCAACTTATTATTTATAACCTTGTCCCTTAAATCTTCCCACAACCTCCTTACAGTTTTGTCAATAAAATCATCACTAAAAAGAAGTCGTTTGAAACCAAGAAATTTATTTGCCGATAAAGAGTTAGGTCTTATACAATAATCTTTTTGAGGTGATTCCATTATAGTCAAATCCGGCTCTTGAAATACAATACAGAGCATTTCATGATCTGCAAAATACGAATAAAATTCCGAATCCTCAAATACAAACTCTCTAACAGTACCATCATCTTCTATAAATTCTTGTAGAACAATCTCATCAAAATTCACATGAAACAGTTTCATATCCTCTGTTCTTCCGCCCTCCGATGTCATAACTATCGTTTTGGCAATAAGCCCAAATTTTTCAAATATTTCTATTTGATTTAATTTCTTTGAAGTTCCACCAAACATAGCCGTCACAATGTTTTCAGCCACGCCTTTTCTATCTTTACCTTTTTCTGAAACAATTGATATATCAAATCCTCTTGCTAAACTTCCTATTGTTTCTCCTGAATACCATTCTGTCAATTCTTTACATTTTTTATCAATATCAGAAATCGTAGAATATCTGCCCGGCAGTTGTTCCAGTTCGTATCCAAAATGTTTTGCAATAATTGAAGAAACAATTGGCTGTTTTAAACGGAATCTGGGCGGAAACTTAGGCGCTAAATCAATATAATTTAAAACTCTTCTTAGTTCTCCGTGTGTATCAATATATTCTTGCTTAACACTTTTTTTCCATTCTTTATTTCTTTCTCCTGGATGATGACTTACGATTCGTTCTACCAAAGATCTAACATTTTCCCAATCTTGTCTTAGAGCCTCTACTTCCAATTCATCGAATTCATGAAATTCATATCCTCTTATTGGAAACACTCTATAATCATATGCCTTTACCGGACGATTTGCCATATACTGATAGTACACTATCAACATATGCTCTAATTTCTCCCAAAAATGAGAAGTCTCAAAAGTTTGTTCTGCAATATCATATATTCCGACAGCAGTGATTGACATCGGCTCCTTTGCGACAAAATGTTCGGCCGGTTTCTTTGAAATAACCATTCCTGTCGTTTTTAATTCTGTCCGAATCTCACTTTCTCCATCACAAACAATCAAATCTGCTTCTTGTTTGCTGTCCGGCTCATACCCTAGAACACATTGTTCAATCAAAGATCCTGCAACACCCTTTTGTAAGGAATATTCCTTTATTCGATCAAAAAAATTTTTGTTGTCGATTTTCTCCAAAGTCAGTCCGAGAATACTTTCAAACCTATCGATCAAATCAGCCTTATCGTAAATATGTTCCGACATTTCATTACCCTCCTCTGCAAAAATACCATCTAAAACTTTTCCCATTCGTGTAACCATCGGAACAACTAATGCATTACCCATACAAAAGAATCTCATTCTCTGTGGCATACCGCTATTCGTCCAATCATCATCAAAACCTTGTAAGCGTTCTGCTTCAACGGGTGTAAGTATTCTCAGTTTCCCGCTTCCTGGATCCGTAACAACATGGGTACTACGATTTAATGTTGACTCACTTGTTAGCATTGTACGTCCTGGTCTATCCCATGGATCTGGAAAAGCAACCGGACCTTCCGAAAAAATGTACTCATGCCCATTAGCCGATTTCCTTGGTATCTTCTTTGCCCCTTTAAGATAAACCCATTTAGGCATCTTTTCCTCAGAAATATAAAAATCCCTATCAACATCTGATTGCAAAATTTCTTTTAAAAGAATCGGTTGTTCTTCTTTTTCTGTTATATTAAATGTATATACAACGCCATTCGTCATATATCCTGCATTCATAAAAGAAAATGAGAAGTTATTGGAAACATCAATAATATCTTTAGAAAGTTCTGTAACTGCCATCCCATCCATTGCTACAATTGGAAATGACTTTGCCATAAACCCTTCTGACATTATAAGTTTATCGGACTTTGTATTTTTCATCTTTCTTCCATAATCAGTGGAGTTCTTATACGCAAAAATAAACGTTCTTCTTCGGCGTTGTGATGCTCCATATGTGGCTGCATTTACAACCCTCCATTCAGCTGAATAGTTCAATTCTGCTAAACAAGCAAGAATGATTCCAAAATCTCTTCCCCTTTGTGATGCAGGCGATTTCAATAATCTATCAACATTCTCAAATATACAAAAGGCAGGCTCTTTAGCAATAATGGTATCTCTGATTTGCCACCACAAAACCCCCTTCTTCCCTTCGATTCCTTTTGAAGAAGCAAGGGTATGAGCAACGCTGTAATCTTGACAAGGAAATCCGCCGACTAATAAATTGTGATCAGGGATGTTTTTTTTCTCCATAAGGCTTATGTCTTCACCTGTATGAAATTCACCCTTCAAATCTTCAGAATCACCGAAATGTGACACATAACATTCATGGGCCCATTGTGTTTTTGCACCTGGTTCCCACTGCGAAAACCAAGTAGTTTCCCATCCGGAATTCAACTTCTCAAATCCCAAACGAAAACCGCCAACTCCTGCAAAGAGTTCGCAAATAGTTTTGTCCATATTAAAGTCCTCCTTGGCATTCATGCCATCTCACTTATTGATTTTGGTCCGGCAATAACCTATTAGCACCATCAGACAATGGATCGTTGACCATTTTTTATACTACCATAGACTGTATCAAAAATCTACTGAATTCATCACTTATATCCCCTCTTCCGATTGCCGGATTTCCGATTCATAAGCAAGATATAACACCACAAGAGGAAGGATTGTATGGGAAAATCTGCATTATATCAGTTGATAGACATATGCATAAATGGCATCATGAACAGTGACAGAGAGTATCGGGCAATTATCCGAAAATCTGACAAGTATTCCAGCGAACTGGATAAAACAGATTTGTCGATGGAAGTACGACCGCAGATTGAGCGCTATGTCAGCGAACATGACACGCTTTGATCCCGATACGAGATGTTCGCCTACTTGCCTGGCTTTTCTGGCTGCCGTGAAATTCTTTTGGAAAAATGTCTGTTTATAGATAAGAAAAAAAGGATTTAAAAGCGTGATTCGCACCTGCGAAATCATGGGAAAGGGCTTGATTACTATAATCTCCTTTTTTACCTCCTTACTCATAATAGGGACGTAATAATATCAAGGCTTCTCGCCATATTTTGTCCTATTATGCCATAGTTTACAAAGATATAGATTATAGTAAAACCGACCTGTCGTGGCATACAAAAAGTATATAAATCATAATATTTTATTTCTACTGTTCCTTAATCTTCGCCGCCAGTTCCTTAATCTTCGCCGCCAGTTCCTCTAAATACATCCACCGTTCCATTTTCTCTTCCAAAGCCTGCTCCGCCTTTTCCTTTTCTTCAGAAAGTTCCCTGAGCTTTACAAAATCCCTTGCAAACTGCAGCATATCCGCATCCAGCTTTTCTATCTTTTCTTCCAAAGCTCCAATGTCGGCTTCAATGGTTTCATAATCCTTCTGCTCCTTAAAAGTAAACTTTAACTTCTTTTCCCTTCCGGCATTCCATTTTACTTTCTCTCCCTTGGCAGCATCTTTCTTTCCTGCCGCCTGCCCTCCGGAAATATCGTTACCATGTGCTAACTCCATTCGGGAGCGTTTATTTCCTGCAGACTCGTTTCCGGGAATCCGGTTATCTCCGCCTTCCATGGATTGCTCTTCCAGAAGAAGCCTGTTCCGGTAATCCGTATAACCGCCTTCCGACTGGCGCAGCCTGCCGTTTTCTTCAAAAATGAACATCCGCCCCACTACACGGTCCAGAAAATACCTGTCATGGGAAACCACAATCACAATCCCCGGAAAATTATCCAGATAATCCTCTAAAATCCGTAAAGTGGTAATGTCTAAGTCGTTGGTGGGCTCATCCAGTATGAGAACATTGGGCGCTCCCATTAAAACCTTGCAAAGATACAGCCGTCTTTTCTGTCCTCCCGATAATTTACCTACCGGTCCGTACTGATCCTCTCCCGCAAACAGAAACTTTTCCAAAAGTCTGGCGGCGGAAATACTGCCTTCCTCCGTCTCCACATATTCCGCCACATCGCG
>CAZDRM010000178.1:0-4981 GCA_964507745.1 uncultured Lachnospiraceae bacterium | reverse complement strand
GTCTGGCGGCGGAAATACTGCCTTCCTCCGTCTCCACATATTCCGCCACATCGCGTATATAGTCTATGACCCTCTGTCCGGGCTTCATTTCTTCGTCATTTACTTCCTGAGCAAAATAACCGATTTTTACCGTCTGGCCAATTTCCACGAAACCTTCATCCGGCTTTATTTCTCCCATAATAATCTTCATAAGGGTTGACTTGCCGCAGCCGTTTTTCCCCATAAAACCGATACGGTCGCTCCTTAAAAACAGATAGGTAAAATCCTTTAATAAAACCTTATCTCCATAAGCCTTGCTGATGTCATGAAGCTCCACCGTAGTTTTTCCCAATCTGCTTTTAACGCTGGAAAGCTCTACTGCGCCGTCCTTCTCCCTGTCCCTTACACGGCTTAGCTGCTCAAACCGCATAAGCCTTGCTTTCTGCTTGGTAGAGCGTGCTCTGGCGCCTCTCTTTACCCATTCCAACTCCGTCCGCAAAATGGAATGACGCTTCCGCTCCGACGCCTCTTCCATTTCCTCACGCTCTGTTTTTAATGCAAGAAAGCCCTGATAATTAGCTTCATAAGAATAGATTTTTCCTTTATCCACTTCAATGATCCGGTTACAGATACTGTCCAGAAAATATCTGTCATGGGTAATCATAAGAATGGAGCCTTTAAATTTCCTTAAAGTCTCCTCTAACCAGTCTGCCATCTCCTGATCCAGATGATTGGTGGGCTCATCCAATATCAGAATATCCGCAGGGGCAAGCAGTGCCTTAACTAAGGCAAGCCTTTTCCGCTCTCCGCCGGATAACTGCCCGCAGGCCTGTTCAAAATCCGTAACCCCCAGTTTTGTCAGCATTGTCTTGGCGTCGCTTTCCTCATGCCCCGAATCCTTCAATACGGCTTCCAACAAATTATCATTTTCTCCAAAAACAGGATTTTGGGGAAGGTAAGAAATTACCTTCCCCTTTGAACGGATAATATTTCCCGTATCCGGCTCATCAATTCCCACAATCATCTTTAACAATGTGGACTTTCCTGTTCCGTTGATGCCAAGGACTCCCGCCTTTTCGCCTTCCTGCAAAAAGAAAGAGGCCCTGTCAAATATTTTTCTTTCTCCGTATGCTTTTGTGATTTCATCTACGGTAATGATGTTCATGCCTGTTTCCGTCCCGTTTGTTTTTTGTGGCGCAGACGCGGGACTCTTTTATCCCAGCAGCCCTTTGTCAGCCACCTCATCCCATTCTGCCTTTCTGCTTTCATACTGTTCCGAAATCCATGCGGCCGCTTCCGCTTTTCCTTCATCGGAATAGGGAAATTCTTCAGACAGGATTTTCTCAGGAGCGGTTTTGGCAAAGCATTTAGGCCCCGGCCACACATAGGCAATGAGAGTTGCATTCATTTTTTCTTCCGGCGGCGCAAACTTCACATGCTTCATGGGATTGCGGTTTATACGGTAATTCATACCGCCCACACTGCCGAAAAAAGCTTCGCCGTATTCATAATGCTCCAATAAATATAAATCCTTGCTCTCCACTACCATTTTTATATTTTCCCGTTATTTTTTATCAGGCTTCTTTTCCGCTTCTTTTTCTTTCGCAGATTCTTCCGATGTCTCCTGTATCTGAGACTGTGCCTCCTGTGCCTGGAACTGTGGCTCCTGCATCTGGAACTGTGGCTGCATAGGCTGTGCCATATAGGAAGCCTGAAGCTGCCGCTTTTTCTCTTTCCGCTTCTTCATGGATTTTCTGATTAATTTAATAATCAGAACAATAACAAAGATAACAATTGCCCATACAACCAGATAAGGCAGGTTAATGATAAATCTGATAATAAGATTTAAAATGCCCGTTCCCACACCGTAAAGGCTCTCTACAAAGCCGGTGCTGATCTTCTCCCATGTGGTCTGTTCCTTAACGGGAGTCAGCTTGGTCACTTCGTCGATATTAAGGTATATGGTGCTGTAGGAAATCTGATTGTCATAAGTGCGAAGCTGGGCTTCCATGCTTTCAATCTGGTAGCGCACCTCGGAAAGACGGTTTTCCAGCGTAATGATATCCTCAATGGACTCCACCTGTTCCATCAGCTCTAACAGCCTGTCCTGTTCCGCAATAAGCACTTTTTTGTGGCTTTCCATATCTACATACTGTAGGGTAACGTCCGTCACGCTGTCATTTCTGCTGATGACATTGGAATTCTCCGCTACCTCTGATAAAAAGTCATCCAGCTTTTCTGCAGGAATACGGATCGTCATACTGGCATTTCTGTTATTTGAACCGTAATAGCTGCTTCCGTTATAGGTATGGCTGCCTTCCACATAACCGCCCAGGCCGCTGACCTTTTGTTCCACCTTGGCCAGCAAGGTGTCAAATTCTTCTGTCTCAACTTCCATATTGACATTTTTAATCAGCTTGCGGTTGGTATCCTGGACCCGGGGACTTTCTGAAGACCCGTTTACACCGCCGGCTTCGGCAGGCTCTGCATATTCCATTTCCATCATTTCTTCCGACGCTGCCGTGGCATCATAGCTGTAAATGTCGTCTGTGGCATAGCCGCCGAATGACTCGTCATAATATCCGCCATCATAAGCGGCCTCGTTCATCAAGTATGCTTTACCACTGGAACCGCACCCTGTCATAAGAACTGCCGCCATTGCCAGTACAAGCAGTCTGTTTCTTTTATTTCCGCCTTTTTTCATATCTATTCCTCCCTTTTTATATGCCTTGCATATTTTTCATATATGATAGATACGTTTCCGGCGAAGATTATTTATGGAAAAAAATGAAATTATTTTCCACCGGAATATTATACCCAAATCAGCTTTATTACAAGCTTACAAGAGTCACTTCTATCATTTACTTGTAAATTCTTCTTTCAAACTCCTCTATCTGCAGAGGCTTGGCATATAAAAAGCCCTGTGCAATATCGCAGTCCGCCTGAATCAGGAAGTCTCTCTGTCTGGTAGTTTCCACCCCTTCCGCCAGAACCTTCATATTCATTTTCTTCGCCATGTCAATGATGTTTCTAATCATGACCTGGTTTTTGTACCCTTCCTCATCATCTTCTATGTCCGCAATAATCTCCTTATCCAGC
This sequence comes from uncultured Lachnospiraceae bacterium, assembly GCA_964507745.1. Classification (GTDB taxonomy): domain Bacteria; phylum Bacillota; class Clostridia; order Lachnospirales; family Lachnospiraceae; genus UBA2882. Next base: position 1,903 of record CAZDRM010000178.1, on the reverse strand, counting down.
TTCAGCACATCCACTTCCAGATTCTTTAGCATGCTGAGAGAAGAAAATCCCAACCCAAAATTGTCCAGAGATGTGGTAATCCCCTGTTTTTTCAATTCTCTGTACAACTCTGCCATAATGGAATATTCCCCGTAATCTGTGGTTTCTGACAGTTCAATTTCAATATATTCCGGCTCCACCTCATATTCATTCAAAATTTCCATAATATTTTCTACAAGAGTTTTGCTGTGGAGATTCCAGTTTGAAAGATTGACGGAAAGCCTTACCGGCTTCTTTCCCCTCTTTTTCCAGTTGCTGATAAGACTGCACGCCTGCCTGAGTATTTCAAAATCCAGCATACAGACAGCCCCGTCCTTTTCCAGCATGGGAACAAACTGGTCCGGTTTCACAACATGTCCCTGATATTTCCATCTTGCCAGAGCCTCCGCCCCGCAAATGGTGTTGTCCTTTAAATTTATCTTGGGCTGCAAATAGGTAATGAACTTACCGTCAGCCATACTTTCCACAAATTCCTGAGCCATCTCTTTTTCATACAAAATGCTCTGGGACAATTCGGGGGTATAATAAACATATTCCTTCTTGTAAACCTGTTTTGCAGCCTGCATTGCTGTGGAAATGGCGTTCATCACATCTCCCATCCGTTTCACATGGTCTTCTATCTCATAAATACCGCTGACCGCTCCCAGACTGACCTCCTGGACTCCGCCGGAGGTTTCTAACTCTACAGTAATATCCTGAAGATATTTCAGAAAATCCTTTGTTCGGTCTCTTCTGATCAGCGCCACATAATTGTCCCCGCCCAGTCTGGCAATCATTTCGTCCTCAATCAGAAAACCGCAGACAGCATGGGCATATTGAACCATGATTTGGTCGCCGCCCTGATAATTGACTCTTTTATTGATATACTTAAAATTTTTAACATTAAAATGCAGCGCATCATATCTGGAAAGCTTTCCTTTGGTTATAAGTCTGCTTCCATGGGCATAAAAGGTGGTCAGATTGGGAATACCCGTCAGTCCGTCCTCAACTAAAGTGCGCTCAAAAAGAGAAACCGCCCTGGCACGGCCAATAAACACAAAAAGCTGTTTGGCAATAAACTCCAGATTCTGTTTCTCCTCTTCGCTGTATACATATTCAAAGGGCGCATAAATATCAAAGGCAGTCCTGCCGCCCACTTCTGATTTAAAAGCAAAATGAAGGGACGCCCTTTTCTCCTTCTTTCCCTTTTGATACAAAGTTGCCCTGATTCGCTCCCCCTCCGGCTGTATACGGGTGGCCGAGGCATAAACCTTTACATCCAGTCTGCCTATAGGCAGTTCCTTTTCCAGAAGAGCAATTGCACGCTCAATGGCCTCAAAACACATTTTTTTCTCAACAGGCGCCTCCAGAAGCACGTCAAAAAATGCCTGAAACTCCGGACTTACCATAAAGTTGCTTTGTTTCGTTTTTTCCATATGCCGGCCCCCTTTATCTGATTTTCTTCTTCTCTTAATACGAATGTAGAGCCTGTCACAGCCGCTTATGGGACACACAGGTTTTTACATTCATATCTTGTTATAATCATAACACAAATCACGGAGTTTCACTATAAAAATTTTCCTCATATACCTGTGTCTTTTTACCGACCAAAAATCCCCCCACTATTCCCAATTCTTTACCGCTTCCGAATAATACTGGATCAATACAGGTCTTGACAGGCTGTTAATCTCCACATCCTCCGCAACCTCATCCTTTCCGAAGGAAAATAAAGCATCCACATTATCCTCACTTAAATATTTCGTTTCCACGGTAATATTATAAGTATCCCCAAATTCTCTATTTGATGCAAGATGAAATCCCCAATCTCCGAAAGCCGGGACCTGTAAATGATAGGGCTTCACAAAAAAGCCCTCGCTTTCAAGGG
>CAZDRM010000177.1:0-5103 GCA_964507745.1 uncultured Lachnospiraceae bacterium | reverse complement strand
CATTGCTGATGACATATTCGCCATCATTTACAAATACTTCCACCAGATTGGCATCTACGTAAATATCCACATTGCATCCATCCTTTAACTCAGGCGTCTGAAACTTTGTGGGGCAGTCCCTGCATTCCTCAAGGACTGCACTTCTGTCCGTATGAATGCAGTCGTCTTTTCTGAAAATCTTATAGCCTCCCACATCAATCATTTCTCCGTCTTCCAAATCCATGCTGATACGGTATCCGCTGTCATGAGCCTCTGCCGGCAAGTTTATCCTTTTGCCATACGCCTTCTTTACTGTCGGATGAGGACGGAAATAAATATGTCCCTCACGAACCTCCACTACCCGCGGCAGGCAGAACATCCCAATCCATTCTCCATTTACTGGCTTGGGCATCCTAAGCCAGGCTACAACAACTCTCTTGCCGTCCTGATCCAATGTGCTTTGGGGCGCATACAAATCCTGTCCGTAATCCAAGAACTGGTAGGTATCAGGTATGGTCATCTCACAGCTGTCCTCTTCAAAATCAACAAGTGTACAAATCGCCTGACTTTCATACGCACCTTTTTCTTTCAGGATTCCCATAGGAGAAAAAATAAGCACTTTTTCATTATTTGCTTCAAAGTAATCCGGGCATTCCCACATCCAGCCGAAGCCCTTTTCTTTGGTCACACTGTTTTTATATTCCCAGTCCATCAGGTTTTTGCTCCGGTAAATAAGGAGCTTTCCCTTCCGCTCTTTACTCATGCTTCCCAAAACCATATACCAGGCGTCCTTCCCTCTCCATACCTTAGGATCCCTGGTGTGGGTCCTATCTCCGATTTCCGGATTCTCAAGGGGCGAGATAATTACTTTCTTTTCGCCGGCATTATCAAAATGAAAACCATCCTCCGAACTAATCATAAGCTGCGCTGATTCAAATCGGTCATTTAAGCAAACATGAATATCCTCGGGATTTGTTTCTTGATAATGGACTCCTGTATAAAACAGGTGCATACGTCCGTCCGCTTCCACTGCACTTCCGGAAAAGCATCCGTTCTGGTCCGCATATTTGCTGGGAAAAAGGGCGATTCCCTTATGCTTCCATGTTACTAAATCATCGCTGACTGCATGCCCCCAGTGCATGGTTCCCCACCGGGGTTCGTAAGGAAAATACTGATAAAATAGATGATATTTTCCTTTGTAATATATAAATCCATTTGGGTCATTGATCCAGTTGCCCGGGGCTTTCAAATGTAATTTCTGCTTCATCCTAATCTTTAACTCCATTTTCGTATATTTCCGTTTCCTTATCCAAAGGCAGCTGAAGGTTTTTACTGCATTCCAAATTTTTCCCTCATAGCAATAAGTCTCTCAATCTGCTCATCTGTCAAAGTATTCTGCTTTCCGATAATCTTTTCCGTAATCATCAGAATATTTGCATAATATTCCATGGATTCCAAACGGTAATATGCACCATAAGCATCCCCTGCCCAGGTAACCGCTCCGTGGTTTGCAAGCAGAATGCCACTGTGGGTATGACAATAAGGTGCAATGGCTTCCGGCACTTCTTCAGAGCCCAGCTCCGCATATGGCGCAACCGGCACATTCCCAAGTGTAATGACTGCTTCCGCCAGTATAGGGGTATCCAAAGGGATTCCCGCAATGGCAAAACAGGTGCAGATGGGCGGATGGGCATGGCAGACGGATTTGATTTTTGGGTTTTCTTTATAAGCACGTAGATGCATTTTGAGCTCTGAAGAAGGTTTGTATGTACCCTCCAGTATATTACCATCCAGGTCCACCTTAACCAACATTTTCTTCTTCATAAAGCCTTTGGAAACTCCCGTAGGAGTTGCCCAGACTTCGTTATCTCCTGTTTTTATAGAGATATTGCCGTCATTGGCCGCCACAAAATTTTTCACATACATTCGCTGTCCGATGTCAATAATCGCTTTTTTTGCAGCCTTCTCCGACATATAAGAAGTCTGTTTTTTATTATTCTGCTGCCTTTCATTTTTCCCCGGCTTATTATTAGATTTTTCTCCCATACTTACTTTCTTCCCTCTTCTTTTTTCCTTCTGATTTCTTCTAAAGATTCCCTAAAAGGCGCTCTGGCAATACCATATTCCGTAACAATGGCAGTAATCAATTCATTGTCCGTCACATCAAAAGCAGGATTGAATACCTTGATTCCTTCCGGCGCCATGGGCTCCTTATACCACATCTTCGTTATTTCCTCTGCAGGGCGTTCTTCAATTTTAATTTCATCCCCTGTGGGGGTATCATAATCAATAGTGGAAGTAGGGGCACACACATAAAAGGGCACGCCATATCTCTTTGCCACCGCAGCAACTACCGAAGTACCGATCTTATTGGCTGCATCTCCATTCGCCGCCACCCTGTCACAGCCCACAAATACAGCGTTTACCCAGCCGTTTTTCATTACCGTGGCGGACATATTGTCACAAATCAGGGTCACATCCACCCCGGATGCATGAAGCTCATAAGCTGTCAGCCTGGCTCCCTGTAAAAGAGGTCTTGTTTCATCGGCAAAAACACGGAAGTGATAGCTCCTTTCCTGACCCAGATAAATAGGCGCCGTAGCGGTGCCGTATTTGCTGGTGGCAAGCTGTCCTGCATTGCAGTGGGTTAAAATACCATCCCCCGGCTTTACCAGACTTAAGCCAAACTCCCCTATGGCCTTGCACACCTGAATGTCTTCTTCTTTGATAGCAGCTGCTTCCCTGTGAAGAATTTCAACTACTTCTTCCACGGGTTTCTTTTCTTCCCTTCCGGCCTTTAAGCAGACAGCTTCCATCCTGTTTAACGCCCAGGAGAGATTGACTGCCGTAGGACGTGAGGAATTCAGATAGTCCTTTTGCTCTTTAAATTTCCGGTAAAAGGCTCCAAAATCTGTATTTCCATCTACACCCTTTATAGAATCCTCTTCTGATATTCTCTTTGCCAGCACATAAATGCCAAAGGCCGCTGCCACTCCAATAGCCGGCGCACCGCGGACCTTTAAGAGATAAATAGCATCCCATATTTCCTGTGCAGTATAAAGCTTTATGATTTCAACGGTTCCAGGCAGTTTTGTCTGATCAATAATTACCACACTGCTGTCGTTATCGTCCAAATCCACTGTTTCATATTCCATAACACTCTTATCCATTTTGTCCCCCTGTTTTCTGCTCAGGATGTTTTTATTTCAGTCTATGGCTTTTCCTCTTTATTTGCAAGCCAATATTGAAAAACCAGAAAAAATTGTCTATAATGTAATTTAGTATAGTTACAAACGGAAGGAGTTTATTATGAGGTTAATTACACGTTCAGATTTCGACGGGCTTGCATGCGGCGCATTATTAAAAGAAGCAGGCATTATTGACAATTGGAAGTTTGCTCATCCCAAGGATTTACAGGATGGACTTGTAGAAGTAACTGAAAACGACTGTCTGGCCAATGTCCCCTTTGTAGAAGGCTGCGGACTTTGGTTTGACCACCATTCCAGCGAACACGAAAGATTACAGTTAGAAGGCAAATATAAAGGAGAAAGCCGTATCACTCCTTCCTGTGCCAGAATCATTTATGAATATTACGGCGGCAAAGAAAGGTTCCCTCAGTTTGACGACATGATGGAAGCGGTTGACAAAGTGGATTCCGGCAACCTGACCATTGATGAAATCCAGAATCCCACAGGATGGATTTTGGTAGGATTTTTAATGGATCCCCGTACAGGTCTGGGACGCTTCCGCAATTTTACCATTCCCAACTATCAGTTAATGGAAGAATTAATTGACGCCTGCCGCACTATGACAACTGATGAAATTCTCAATTTATCTGATATCAAAGAGCGTATTGAAGTCTACAATGAACAGACTGACAAGTTCAAGGAAATGGTTAAAGCCCACACCGAAGTTAGGGGCAATGTCATCATTTCTGATTTAAGAGGCGTAGACCCCATCTATACCGGAAACCGCTTTATGATTTACAGCATGTACCCTGAGCAGAATATATCCGCATGGATTGTAAACGGTAAGGGCGGCATAGGATGCTCTGCTGCAGTAGGCTACAGTATTCTCAATCGTACCAGCGACGTAAATGTAGGAAGCCTTATGTTAAAATACGGCGGCGGCGGACACAAAAAGGTTGGTACCTGCCAGTTTACTGATGAAACAATGGCGGAAGGCCTACCCAAAATGCTGGATGAGCTTTGCGCTTTAGCCAATAGCTGATTTTATAACACGCAAACTTTTACATAAGCCGGCTTGTTGATTATTTTAAATAAGTCATATAAAAACAGGTGGAGCCTTCTGGATTACCACCTGTTTTTATTTCTATATTTATCTTTATTTCTATATTTATTTTTATATCTGTTTTATATTCTGTTTTTATCTCCCCATTCACACATTCCGTCCAATATGGGAATCAGGGATTTACCCCGCTCTGTCAGGCTGTATTCCACCTTTGGCGGAATCTGCGGATATTCTTCCCTGTGAACAAGCTGATCCGCTTCCAGCTCCTTTAACGTGGCGCTCAATGTCTTATAAGAGATTTCCCCGATATATTTTTTCATTTCATTAAATCGCACAACCCCAAACTCCATAAGCGTATAGAGAATTGTCATTTTGTATTTCCCGTTAATCAGCGATAAAGTATAACTGAAGCCTGTTGTTCCCAGACATTCTGTAGCTATGCATCGTTTACCCATTTTGCCCTCCATGGGTCAAGCGAACATGCTTGCATGTTCATTTGACCTTTACTCCATATATCAAACAGCTTTATACTTTCCTTTAGGTAAGTATGCAACCTCATTGTAAGTATCGCACTTTAATGTGCGTACTTGATTTAGTTCTTATTTACGATATGATTATAGTATCAAATATATAGAAAGTCAATCCACAGAATAAGGAGGAGCATTTTTATGAGTAAGAAAATTGTAGTAATTACAGGAAGTCCCAGAAAAAACGGAAACAGCTTTGCCATGACGGATGCTTTTATCAAAGCGGCGGAAGCAAAAGGACACACAGTGACACGGTTTGATGCCGCTATGAAAAAAATTGGCGGCTGCAGGGCTTGCGAAACCTGTTTCTCCACAGGAAAACCCTGTACCTTTGATGATGATTTCA
>CAZDRM010000176.1:0-5139 GCA_964507745.1 uncultured Lachnospiraceae bacterium | reverse complement strand
ATTTTATACTTTCAATTGCTTTATTTATTTTAAGTAATTATTTAAGCCGGTTTGCCCGCAATTATCTAAGTCAGAATTTTGAGGCGGTTTGGATTTTTATCATATGGGGATATGTAAGACCGTTATTGTATCTTTGCAGTGGCTGGCTGTTTATCAATGGATTAAATAAATCATTTTTTTCCTATCCCTTTACATGTAAAATTTCAAAGAACCGGAAAACCGTTTCAAAAGCGCTTTTGATTATCCTGACGGTTTTTCTTATAATATGTTTTCTGAATGTATTGCCGCCTACCATAAGATTCTGTGCTTCAAGCTGGTTTCATATTGATTTGTTATCAGTTTACCCATGGCTGTCATTTGTGTTTACCGAGTCCGGGAGTTTCTTTTTGCTGGGTAAATTAGGGGTAATTTTATATCTGAATTTACAAGAAGAAAATAGTTTCATTTTTATTTTTTTAGGAATTATATTGTGGTATCTGAGGCTTCCTAATTCAAAAGAAATAAATTATGGAAACGTTTCAACCGGTACAGAGAATGAATGACAAGTTGGTTGGCTGTTTAACTGATTAAACAGAATAATAAAAACGGCACCGTTTATGGAATCGGTGCCGTTTAGTATTTTTATTTTCTTTAAAATATCTTAATATTCTTTTGCAGCCTCTTCGCCGTTTAATACGCGGATTGCGCCCTGAGCTAAAGCTAACAGCTCATCCTCGCCGGGATAAACAGTGAAAGGAGCCATCCATTCGCATTTTTCCTTTAAGCCTGCGATAACGCCCTTATCGTAAGCGATACCTCCGGTTGCGATAATCTGGTCAACCTTGCCGTTTAAGACACATGCCATGGAGCCGATATCTTTGGCAACCTGCTGGATAAATGCTTTCCGCAGCTTAGCAGCCTCTTCATTTCCTTCAGAAGCCATCTTCTCCACATCGCGCATGTCGTTGGTGCCGAGGTATGCATTGAATCCGCCGTTTCCTACGATTTTTTTGTAAACTTCCTTCTCGGTATATTTACCGGAGAAGCACATTTTGATCAAAGCGCCGGAAGGAACTGCGCCTGCCCGTTCGGGAGAGAATGCGCCGTCGCCGTCCAAAGCGTTAAATACATCTACAACCTTGCCCTGTTTGTGAGCGCCTACGGAAACGCCGCCGCCCATATGTACTACTACAAGATTTAAGGAATCATAGGATTTGCCGTTTTCCTTTGCGTAACGTTTTGCAACAGCCTTCTGGTTTAAAGCATGGAAAACGCTGGTGCGGGGCAGTTCCGGTACGCCGGAGTATCTTGCAATGTCTTCCAGTTCGTCTACAACAACCGGGTCAACGATATAAGAGGGAACGCCGATGGAATCTCCGATTTCCCTTGCCAGAATACCGCCTAAGTTGGAAGCGTGCTGGCCCTGTACGCCTGCCTTTAAATCCTCCAGTAAGGAATCGCTTACTGCGTAAGTGCCGCCGGGAATGGGCTTTAACATGCCGCCGCGTCCCACTACAACATTTAAGGATTTAATATCAAAATTTTTGGAATCCAATAAATTTAAAATAATGTCCTTGCGGAAATCCTTCTGGTCTACGATGGAAGCGTAGCTTGCGATTTCTTCTGTGGAGTGTCTCAAGGTTTCTTCAAATAATAAGGTCTCGTCTTCAAATACACCGATTTTGGTGGAGGTGGAGCCGGGATTGATAATCAAGCTTTTAATAGACATATTCGTTCTCCTTTTATTTATTTTTCATGAATTCAGATACAACAGCGCCTAAAGCCAGAGAGTTGACTTTAACTTCAACAGAGTCGGAACGGCTTGTGAGAAGAACCGGAGCTTTTGTGCCGGTCAGCATATTGCCGTTTACCATCTTTGCCGTATGTACCATAGCTTTGTATACGAGATTTCCTGCATGGATGTCGGGGAACAGTAAAACGTCTGCATCTCCTACGATTTTCCTGTCGGAAGCCCCTGCCTTGTGCTGTGCTGCTTCGGGACAGGTTGCCAGATCAAAGGAAAGAGGACCGTCAACGATACATCCGGTAATCTTGCCTTCTTCATTCATCTTGGTAAGCTCTGCAGCTTCAACGGTAGCGGGCATTTTGGGATTTACAACCTCAACTGCCGCAAGGGGTGCAACCTTGGGATTGGGAATGCCGCATGCGTGACAGATTTCCACAGTGTTGTTGATAATGGCAACTTTATCCTCAAGTGTAGGATAGGGGATAAATGCAACGTCGGACAAGAACAGCAGCTGATCTATACCTTCCACATCAAATACGCAGACATGGGATAAGGGCTGGCCGGTACGGAGACCTACCTCTTTATCCAGAACACTCTTTAAGAAGCCTTTGGTATCAATCATACCTTTCATATACATATCCGCTTTCCCATCATGGATAAGTGAAACAGCTTTTCTTGCAGCCTCGGTAATATCTTTTTCGTCGATGATTTCATAGCCTGATAAATCCATCTGGATGGATGCGGCGATTTCTCTAATCTTATCTTCATCGCCTACTAAAATAGCATCAGCAATATTGCGCTCTTTTGCAACCTTGATCGCTTCCAAAACAGGAGCATCCTGAGCAACGGCAACGGACACTTTTTTCAGCGGGCAACCGTCTAATTTGGCAATTAACTCATCAAAACTCTTTGTCATTTTATCCTACCTCTTTCTTCATATTTAATCATGGGTATGCGGACATACCGCATCCGTTAAAATCATATCACTATTGTGGGTAAAAATCAACGAGGGAGACATTTTGTTCCTAAAAAAATACGGATATTTATAATGGAAAATGGCAGGGGTTGTTGAAACTTTGAAATTTTCGTAGGTAATTGTAATGCAAAATGGGCGGGCGGTATGGTATAGTGGATACAGAGTGTTTGCCAGTGTCGAAGACTGCAGATGAATAGAAAGGAACAAAATGCGGAGGATGAAACGTGGATAAAAGAGAAAAGCCCAATAAAATTTCAGTAATACAGAACATGACGTTAATTAGCATAGTGCTTTTTGGAGTCAGTGCCCGTGTTCTGATGCATCTGGTCAGTAAAAATATCATTGGAGATGTGGGGGATACTATTTGTGTAGTGTGTCTCGCATGGATAATACTTATCACGTTTATGGGAATCGAACTGAAAAGGTGGATAGTACAGGATAAGTGCGAAATTGAAACCTATGAGGTATATTTAAAGAGAAGGCTTGGTAAGAGAAAAAATTGGGTATTATTGCATCTGGAATTGCTTTTTACCAGTATCGTGCTGGAAAAGTATGAGGAAAGCAGGGAAGAGATAGAAATACTGCACAGCTTGGACAGCCGTATGAATAGGGAGCAGAGATTAAGACTTCATCTGTTGTCCATGGATTACAAGTATGCAATGGGGGAATATTCATCTTCCTCTCCGGAAGAGGATGTAGAAACTGCCAAGGAAATGCTGAAAAAATGTAAGCGCATAAGGGGCAGACGAAAAAAACAGTATCAGGACGCCATAGAACTGCGGAGATGTCTTATAGAAGAAGAGTGGAAGGATGCGTTGCGACTGTTAGTTGCAATGGAGAAACGAAGCGTTTATGAACAGATGTACTGTAGCTATAAGATGGGAAGCTGTTTTTATGAGCTTGGCAAGTATGAAGCGGCTTTTCGCCAGCTGGAAGTTGTCTCCAAATGGGGTGGCGTTGCAAAGTTCGCCGCCGGGGCAGATGCTTTGCTGGAAAAAATACCTAACAGAGAGTGGTATGAAACCGGGGAACAGAAGAAGGAAAAGCGTATTGGGATAAGCCCCAGATGTTATAAGATTGCTGTGGCGATAATCATTGGGTTGCTGTGGATTGGTTTTGCCTTTGCAAGTTGTTCATAAAAATTTCATGGAATGGTCACAGGGCTTTTAGTTGAATCCCGTAATTAAATCTGTTACAATAAGCTTTAGGGTTTAAAAAGGGAAGTTTTTTTTCTTCCCGAAATTATAGGAGCGACAGAAATGAATGTTGTAGAAAAGGTATTCGGCACTCACAGCGAAAGAGAGCTGAAACGGATTTATCCCATTGTGGACAAGATTGAATCATTGAGAGATTCCATGATGGCTTTGTCTGATGAAGAATTGAAAAATAAGACGAAGGAATATAAAAACAGATTTTCCGAAGGCGAGACTTTGGATGACCTGCTTCCGGAGGCATTTGCAACCGTCAGGGAGGCAGCCAGAAGAGTTCTGGATATGGAGCACTACAGAGTCCAGCTGATTGGCGGCATTATTCTCCATCAGGGGCGTATTGCAGAGATGCGTACCGGTGAAGGTAAAACACTTGTATCCACCCTTCCCGCATACCTCAATGCTTTAGAGGGCAAGGGCGTTTGCGTTGTAACGGTCAACGACTATCTGGCAAAGCGTGACGCGGAATGGATGGGACAGGTTCATGAATTTTTGGGATTAAAGGTAGGCGTTGTATTAAATGCCATGAAATCCGACGAGCGCAGGGAGGCATATGCCTGTGACATTACCTATGTTACCAACAATGAACTGGGATTTGATTATCTGCGTGACAACATGGTTATATATAAAGAACAGTTGGTGTTACGTGATTTGCACTATGCCATCATCGATGAGGTTGACTCGGTTTTAATTGATGAAGCCCGTACACCTCTTATTATTTCCGGCCAAAGCGGCAAGTCCACACGTATTTATGAAGCCTGCAATCTGCTTGCACTGCAGCTAAAGCGTGGTAAGGATCTGGAAGAGCAGTCCAAGATGGATATCATTATGGGTATCGAGCAGGAGGAGACCGGAGATTTTATTGTCAATGAGAAGGACAAGGCCGTCAACCTGACTGCGGAAGGTGTTACCAAGGTTGAGCGTTTCTTCAATATTGAGAATCTTGCGGATCCGGAAAATCTGGAAATTCAGCACAACACCATTTTAGCCCTTCGTGCCCATAACCTGATGACAAGAGATCAGGACTATGTGGTAAAGGACGACCAGGTATTGATCGTTGATGAGTTTACGGGACGTATTATGCCGGGCCGCCGTTATTCAGACGGACTGCATCAGGCAATTGAGGCCAAAGAGCATGTTAAGGTAAAACGTGAAAGCAAAACCTTAGCCAATATTACGTTCCAGAACTTCTTTAATAAATTTGAGAAAAAAGCCGGTATGACAGGTAC
>CAZDRM010000175.1:0-5144 GCA_964507745.1 uncultured Lachnospiraceae bacterium | reverse complement strand
TATGTCCAAAATTGAGAGCGGCAAGCTGACCCTCAATATGGATATTGTCTCCCTGAGAGATGCCATGGACAGTATTGTCAATATTGTGCAGCCTCAGGTTAAAGCAAAAAGGCAGCACTTTGATATCTTTATCCGGAAAATCGAAACGGAGAACATTTATTGTGACAGCGTGCGTCTGAACCAGGTATTGATAAACCTCTTATCCAATGCCGTTAAGTACACGCAGGAAGAGGGAAGAATTAATGTATACCTTTCCCAGGAGGACTCTCCTTTGGGCAGCGATTATGTGCGGTGCCATTTCAGGGTAAAGGATAACGGTATCGGAATGTCCGAGGAATTCCAGAAAACGATTTTTGATACCTTCACAAGAGAGAAGGTAACCCCTGTAAATAAAACTGAAGGCGCGGGGCTTGGCATGGCCATTACCAAATGTATTGTGGAAGCCATGAACGGCACCATAGAGCTGCAAAGTGAATCCGGAAAGGGAAGCGAATTCCACATTACGCTGGATCTGGAAAAAGCGCCTGAAAAGATGGAGGATATTTTGCTGCCTCCGTGGAATGCCCTGGTGGTGGATAATAATGAAGACCTGTGCCGCAGCGCGGCGGATGTCCTGAAAGAAATGGGCATAAATGCGGAATGTGCATTAAGCGGCAGGGAAGCTGTTGAAATGGTAAAGGAGCGCCATGACAGGCAGGACGATTACCAGCTTGTTCTCGTTGACTGGAAGATGCCGGAGGTGGACGGGCTTGCAACAACCAAAGAAATCAGGAAGTATTTAGGGAAAGAGGTTCCCGTTCTGATCATATCCGCTTATGATTGGAGCGATATAAAGGATGAGGCTGTTGAAGCGGGAGCCAGCGGATTTATATCCAAGCCTTTGTTTAAATCCAATTTGTATCTGGGATTAAGCAGTTTTGCGGATGGTAAAGACGCTGCGCCGGTTTCAAAAGAGGAAGTTGTTAAAGATTTTACCGGCAGAAGGATTCTTCTTGCAGAGGATAACGACCTGAACTGGGAAATTGCAAATGAGATTCTTTCAGCCGCAGGATTTAAGCTGGAGCGTGCGGAAAACGGAAAGATTTGCGTAGAAAAGTTTGAGGCTTCTGAAGAAGAAACCTATGATGTGATTCTGATGGATATCAGAATGCCTGTTATGAACGGCTATGATGCGGCAAAGGCAATTCGCGGGCTGGACAGACCTGATGCGAAGCTGCCCATTATCGCAATGACTGCCGACGCTTTTTCAGAGGATATACAGCATAGCATGGAGTGCGGAATGAACGCCCATATTTCAAAGCCCATTGATGTCAATAAGCTGATTGATGAATTGACCAAATTTCTGGATTGATTTATGTGAAGCAATCGATAAGCGTATTTATGCTAAAAGGAGTGCTTGTGCTTGAAGGAATATTATAAATAAAAAAGGATTTTGAATCCCTATTCCGGTGGAGGAAAGGGGAATTTCAAAATTCTTTTTTTATTACTTTATTGTAAAGAGATTTGGTAATGGAAATTTTCTATGCATAGTATTTCAAATCTTTGGAAAACTATTAGAAAAAAATCTGGAGATGGAAAAACAGTGGACATTATTTATCTGAATTTAAGCCCCAAGATGCAATGCACCAAAAGCGTTGTTGCGGCAGAGGATGTGGCTGAAATAACCGGAAGAAATCAGGAAGTGGTGGAAAAGGCAAGAAAAACCCAGGTCTATGAATTTTCGGAGGACCATACCCGCCGGATTATCAGTCAGTTAAAGGTTATCAGCTGTATTGAAAAGGCCTGTCCTTCGGCGGCTGTCATACCTGTGGGAGCTTTGGAAACCATTTTGGAATATTCCTCCAATCCTAAACACAATAAGGCATGGGAGATTTTAAGGGTTATTTTTATTGCCTGCGTCAGCTTTTTCGGAACGGGATTTACCATTATGGCTTTTCATAACGATATCGGAATCAGAGAGGTTTTTGAGCAGATTTCCTCCCTTATAACAGGAGAAAGCAGTAAGGGAACCATGACCATAGAGGTTGCATATGCTCTGGGACTTGCGGGAGGAATTATTATATTCTTCAACCACATCGGTAAGCGCAGGCTTACTCATGATCCGACGCCTATAGAGGTGTCCATGCGCAAGTATGAGGATGATGTAAATAATACCCTGGCAGAAACATGGGACAGGGAGGGAAAAACAATTGATGCTCCTTAAATATGTGTTGCTGGCAGTTGCCGGGGTATCCTTTGGCGCTCTGGCCGCAGCCGGTGTTTTTACGGTTCTGGTGGCGGTGGGACTGATTCCCAGATTTGCGGGAAAAACCCATACGGCGTCCCATATATTTTTTTATGAAAGCTGCGTGGTTTTTGGGACGATTACGGGCATGCTTTTCAGCATTTTTGAAGAGCTGCATTTTTACAGCAGTATGGTATTGGAGCATGTTGAGTATGCTGCGGAAAGCATTATGGGATTTTTTACAGGGTGCTTTGTAGGATGCCTTGCATTATCCATTGCGGAAATGCTGGACTCCATTCCGATTTTTGCCCGAAGGGTACGGCTGAAATGGGGAATCGGCATAGCTATATTTATGGTGGCGCTGGGAAAAATGGCAGGCGCGCTGCTGTATTTTTTACAGGGAATAGAATGAGTTTAAGAAAGGAATGAAAACGATGACAAAGAAAGAGTTAGAGCAGGAAAAACAGAAGGAATATGATAAATTGGTAAAACAGGTAACGCCTCAAAACAGTCTTTTGCTGCAGATGTGCAAGGCATTTCTTACAGGAGGAATCATCTGTACAATAGGACAGGGGATTCTGGAAGCTGCAAAATCCATGGGGCTTGACAAGGATATGGCGGGAACATGGTGCTCCCTCCTGTTGATTTTGTTAAGCGTGATTCTTACGGGCTTAAGCCTTTATCAGCCCATTGCCAATTTCGGCGGGGCGGGTGCCCTTGTGCCCATTACGGGATTTGCCAATTCCGTATGTGCGCCGGCTATTGAATTCCAGGCAGAGGGACAGGTTTTCGGCGTAGGTGTGAAGATATTTACCATCGCGGGGCCGGTCATTCTTTACGGCATATTTACAAGCTGGCTTCTGGGACTGATTTACTGGTGCGGCATGATGCTCGGAATGGTGTCATGAACAAGTTTTCTGTAACAATAAATTGACATTAAAAACATGATTGCATATAATTTAGTATAAAGTAGGCGTTTTATGGACAATACTGATGATTTTCTTAGGCGGCCGGATAAAATAAGGGGATGTAAGGTTAAAGCTTCGGAAAGGAGAAGTATGAGAGACAAAGTTTTAATTGTGGATGATGTGGAAATTAACAGGGAGATTTTGAAAGAGATTCTGCAGGATGAATATAAGATTATGCAGGCGGTGGATGGAGAAGATGCCCTTGAAATAATCCGGCAGAATCAGGAGGAGATTGCCGTTGTTCTTTTAGACTTGATTATGCCGAAGAAGGATGGTTATGAGGTGTTAGAGGTCTTAAAGAAAAACAGATGGATGGATAATATGGCGGTTTTGATCATCAGCGGGGAATCCTCCGTGGAGACCGAGGCCAGATGCTTTGATTATGGTATATCCGATTTTATCAGAAAGCCCTTTGACAATAATCTGGTAAGGCAGAGAGTAAGAAATATTGTAGAGCTGTTTTTATATAAAAATCATCTTGAGGATAAAATTGAAGAGCAGACGGAGGTTTTGAGGAAGCAGTATAAGCTTTTACATAAGCAGGCGGAGGAGCTTCGTGAACATAAATTTAAGATAATCGATATCCTGGGCACCGTGGTGGAATACCGCAATATGGAAAGCGGAGAGCATATTAACAGGGTAAAGGGATTTACGAAGATTCTGGCAGAGGAAATGATGAAGGAATATCCCGAATACGGATTGAAGATGGAGGATGTGGAAATGATATCTTCCGCGGCGGCTCTTCACGATATCGGCAAAATTGTAATACCGGACAATATCCTGCTGAAACCGGGAAAGCTGACCAAGGATGAATTTGATGTTATGAAATCCCATACTACAGCGGGTTGTGAATTATTAAACAGCATAGAGGGCGCATGGGATGAAGAGTATGGAAGAGTCAGCTATGAAATCTGCCGTCATCATCATGAGAGGCATGACGGAAGAGGCTATCCTGACGGACTGAAAGGGGATGAAATTCCTATTTCGGCCCAGCTTGTTTCTGTTGCGGACGTATATGACGCGCTGGTAACAGAAAGGGTTTATAAGAGCGCCTTTTCCAAGGATAAGGCATTCCAAATGATTCAGGATGGGGAATGCGGTACGTTTTCTCCCAAGCTGATGAAATGCTTTGAAAATGTGCGTAAGGATTTTGAGGAGCTGGCAGACAGGCAGAAATAGTAAAACGGTAAAATTGAGGGCATAAAAATAAAAGGAAATGGAGAGAGAGAAGTGGAAATTAGTAATTACATTGATTTGGAAGACGCAGCAGAAAGATTTATGAAGAATGACGAGCTGTTCAAGAAATTTTTATTTCGCTTTCCCGCGGAAAAGGGGTTTTGCGAATTGTTTGACCTTCTGGAAGAAGAGAAGGTAGAGGAGGCATTTAAGGTAGCACATTCCATGAAGGGTGTAACGGCTAATCTGGCATTAAAATCCCTTAATGAGGCGTTGAAGCCTATATCTGATATCCTGAAGGCAAAAACGATGCCGGGAGAAAACGAAATTAACAGACTGAAGGATGCCTATGAGGAGGTGCTTCAGATGATTGTGGACATTCAGCTGGAGGATAGGACGTTGTTTTCGTAAAGAGGTATATTTTTCCCATTTATTGTAAATACTGTTACCGACTATATTACCGACTATAAATAAGGAGGAATGGTATTTTATGGGAAATATGAATATGCCGATGGGATTTACTTTTTCCATGTCTTCAAATGAAAAGGCGATGAATAACTTCGCAAGGATGAGTGAGGAGGAACGGGCGCAGGTTATACAAAAGGCGCGGAATGTGTCTTCCAAGCATGAGATGGAGAAGCTGATACAGGATTTAGGAGAGAAGGAGAAGTTTTTTTAAGGAAGAGACGGGGCGCGTTGTTCGGGCAAAGTAAGGCCGGGGCGGAGCGCCGACGGGAAAACCTTTCTGTTTTTATAATCGATTACTGTAAACCGGG
>CAZDRM010000174.1:0-5193 GCA_964507745.1 uncultured Lachnospiraceae bacterium | reverse complement strand
AATGGAAGGAAACTATATTCCCGCAGAATTGCTGAAAGAGCAGTCAGAAATTGAACTGGTTATGTCGTAAATCGAATCAGTCATGTCATAAATTTTATGATAAACTAAAGAAATCGCCGTCCTGAATAGCGCATATGCCTCAGGACGGCGTAGTTATATCATTAAGCGGGAATTCTCAATACCTGCCCGATGTTCAGATTATCGCCTGATAATCCGTTTAGTTTCTTAATAGCATCCACTGTAGTGCCGTATCTTCTGGAGATCAGCCACAGGGTATCCCCGGAACGAACCGTGTATTCAAAATAAGGGTTTACCTGTGGGGAAGGGATTTTTAATACCTGCCCGATATTCAAAAGGTCACTGGTAAGTCCGTTAAGTCGTTTAATAGCATCCACAGTGGTGCCATATCTCTGAGAAAGCAGCCACAGCGTATCTCCGGAACGTACAACATATTCGATGGTATCCGTACCGGGATCGGGGGCGGGGGAAGGAACATTTTGCTCTATGCCCAGATAGGTTCCGTATAATGCGTTCCATGTAAGAGGACCCACAATGCCGTCGGAGCCAAGTCCTGACATCTGCTGAAAGGCAATAACGGACTGCCTGGTGCTGTTGTCAAAGGTTCCGTTCTGGGACGGAGCGGGAATGCCGGGGTAATACTCGGAAATCACGTTTAAAAGATACTGAAGGGTAATGACATCCGGTCCGGTGGAGCCCTGGCGGAGTACGCTGTCCGGGGGAACGGTTCCGATTCCCAAGGAGGTTCCTTCGCTGTCCAATTCCGCCAGCCTGGTTATTCCGGCATAAATGCTTGAAATTTTGTACCAGGTGGATTTTCCTACAATGCCGTCTGCACCCAGATTGAAAATGCTTTGGAATTTGGCTACTGCGGCTTTTGTGCTGTTTCCGAAAACGCCCGCTTCGTCGGTTATGGCAGGAATAGCGGGATAATTTTTTCGGATTCTGTTTAAATAAGTCTGTATGGTCTGGACGTTAAGCCCTCTGCTCCCCACTTTTAAAGATGTACCCGGATAGGATGACAGAACCCCGGTAATAATGTTTGTTTCCGCAATTTCCACATCTTTAGGATAATAAGAACGCAGAATCTGCAAAGGCGACAGTCCCTGATCAGCCAGTGTAACGGTTCCCCACTGGGACAGCCCCTGGCAGGTAGTGGTTGTTCCGTTGCAGAAGGAAGTAAAATAGGGAGATTCCTGACCGCTTCTGCGGACATATTCATTAAATATTTCATCTACGATTCTGCTGATGGAATCATAAATCGGGCGGCCGTATACAAAATACTGGTCATAGGCGGTGCTGTTGGTAATGTCAAAATTATAGCCGCGGCTTCTGTACCATTCGGTATAGACCCTGTTTAAAGCAAATGTAATAATTGCATAGATATTTGCCCGCAGCGCTGCGTCAGGCCAGGTGGGATAAATCTCGCTGCTGGCAACATTTTTTACATAATCGGGAAAAGATACCTGGACATTGGAAGCGGAAGATGAAGGAGTTCCCAGATGCACCGTTATAGGATTGGGAATGACTACCTGACGTAGTATGCGGGGATTTGTCACCGTGGTTCCTTCCTGCTGTCTCGCCTCTCGCATTGCCACAGCGGGCTTTCCGACGGAGATTTCCGCCTGCAAGGGACTTCTCTGGGTTTCCAGCATAGGCAAAAGAGTCAGGGGCAAAACAGCCGTTTCCCCTTCAAAAATGGGAATATCCGAAACATACGTGGAATTAAAGCCCGCCGCCCGGGCATATACATCATAGCTTAAGTAAGGTGTTCCGGCATAATATTGGTTTTGTGAAAAATCCCTGCTCAATGTTTCCAAAGGGATTGCTTCCGTTTCGCCGCTTTCATCGGTGGTAAGTTCATAGACACTCCGTCCCTCTTGATTGAGAATCCTGATCTGTACGCCGCTTAAAGGAACTGCCTCCTGGGCGGTCCGGGCCTGTATGATTAAATAACCGATAGCCATAAACTTTATTATTCTCCTTATTTGCTATATAATAAAATATGAAGGAAAAGATAGAACAGTTACTTTTCTTTCATATAATTAACCGACAGCTATTATTTGCTGTTATAATTGTATTATTAAAAATATGGGAGGTATTTGGAATGAAAGTGTTATTGGTCAATGGAAGTTCCCGGAGAAACGGCTGTACCAACGAAGCTCTTACAGAGGTGGCACGGGCGCTTTCGGAAGAAGGAATTGAAACAGAAATGATTTTTATCGGCAATGAGGCTCTGCCCGATTGTATCGCCTGTGGAAAATGCAGGGAAACAGGTGCCTGTGTATTTAATGATGCGGTAAATGAATTTGTGGAAAAGGCAAAGACCGCTGATGGATTTGTGTTTGGTTCGCCCGTTTATTATGCCCATCCCAGCGGAAGACTGCTGACATTTATGGACCGTGCATTTTACTCCGGGGGAAAACATTTTTCTTTTAAACCGGCAGCGGCAGTACTAAGCGCCAGAAGAGCAGGGACAACGGCATCTTTTGATGTCATAAATAAATATTTTACCATCTGCTCCATGCCTGTGGTATCCTCGACTTACTGGAATCATGTTTACGGTGCGCAGCCTGAAGATGTGGCAGAGGATAAAGAAGGATTGATGACCATGTACAATATCGGGAAAAACATGGCATGGATGTTAAAATGTATCGAACTCGGTAAGGAAAACGGTTTAGAGCATCCTGAAAACCAAAAGGTTCTGACTAATTTTACACGCTGAATTAATTATTCTGTAGCGAGCAGTATCCTGCATAAATCTGTCTGCATGTCAGATTTGTGCTTTTCAGGATATTATTTGCGGAAGTAAATGGAAAGACAAGTATGAAGATTTTTAAAAAATTATTTTATTTTCTGGCAGGTATGCTTATCGTTTTTTGTGCACTGATCATAGCATGTGCCTTTAAACCGGAAATGGCAGGAAACATTGCCGCATTTTTATATGCCGGCCGCAATCAGCCCGCCATGGAAGATGTACAGAATGGTTTTGAAACGGATGTGACTGCAAAGCTTCCTGCGGACATCGAAGAAAAACAAAATACGGCAGATATTAAGGAAAATCAAAAAACTACAGAAAAGAGGATTGTGGATATACCCGTATCTCAGCAAAATTCTTCACTTTCGCGGGAAATAATTTCGGGAAGAAACGGCTATCAGGAAATACAGGATAAAGAAGAACAGATTGATGAGGAGACGGCCAGACAGCTTCGAAACCTGCTGGGAGAAGGAAGTACGGGAGACGGTCTGAAGTTTGACTCTGTTTACTATCCTTATTATGCCATGTTAAATGCCAAGGAACAGCATCTTTACCGGCAGATTTATGCCAATGCGAACGCAGGAAAGGGAGAATTTGCTCCGGTGGAGTCAGTCAGCCCGGAGCAACTGAAAAATGTTTTCTCCGCCGTATACAATGATCATCCCGAGCTTTTCTGGATGGATACCGCATATGCCTGCAAATATACTACAGCAGGAACCTGCGTGGAAATAGACCTGCAGTTTAACCGTACAATGCAGAATTTGGACAGTGCTAAGGCGGCTTTTGACAAAAATGCCGGATACATATTAGAAGAAGCGCGGAAACTGCCAAATGACTATGAAAAAGAAAAATATGTGCATGATGCTTTGATAGACAAAATCTTCTATAATGCATCAGCGGAAATGAACCAGAGCGCCTATAGTGCCATGGTTAACGGGGAGACGGTATGCGCCGGATATGCAAGGGCTTTTCAATATCTTTTGCAGCAGCTGGGAATTCCCTGTTATTATTGTACCGGTTATGCGGAGGAAAGACATGCATGGAATATTGTGGAGTTAGATGACGGATATTATCACGTGGATGTTACTTGGGATGATGAGGCAAACGGAAGTTATGATTTTTTTAATAAAACGGATGCAGACTATGCGGACAGCCACTTAAGACAGGATATGTCAGTCAATCTTCCTGCCTGCAACGGGCAGGCATACCGTAATCTGGAGCCGGATTCGTGGGAAAGCGGCATGAGGAATCTGGCGGATACGGGCATAGGAGAAAATCAGGTCATTACCGGCATGCAGGCATATTATGATGATTGCTACAGCCAGATTGTTCAGAAGGGAATGGGCAATTATACCTTTTATAATGTGCTGGAGGGGCAGCAGCTATTTGATGAATGGTACCGGGAATATCAGACGGAAAACTATAAACAGGGCTACCTGGAAGCTGCCATGACGACCTTAAACGCAACCTCCTGCAATATGAGCCTTCAGGTGGAGCAATTGCAGGGAGACAAATATCTGATAGGACATGAAATATCAATGTGGTAGAGATTCTAAAAAGGAGAAACGCTATGATTACCAGAACCTGTAAACAGTGCGGGAAACAATTCGAGATAGAAGACGGAGAAATCAAATTTTATCAGGATAAAAATCTGTCTTTGCCTAAAAGGTGCAAGGAATGTCGGAAATTAAATAATAAATCCCTGGGAAATAATAGTAACAGTCAAAAAAACAGAAATATAGGCGGCATATCCGGAAAAAATAGGTTTCGTTTTGGATTTATCGGTATCTGTCTGATATTATGGCTGGTATTTTATATAAGTCCATTAAATTCAGATAATGAGAAACCTGTTTCAAATGGAATAAACCCGGATACTACCAGGGAAGAAACGGTTATTCCTTATGATGAGAAACCGATTTCAAATGAGGTAACCCCGGATGCTGAGGAAGAAACGGCTGTTAATTATGAATTCCGTGACGAAAGATCTTTACAGGAGCATTATGATAAACATGGTGCTGAATTTGGCTATAATTCTCCTGAGGAATATTTAGAGGGCGCAAATAATGTGATTTTCGCAGAAGGTGTTTTACACAAATTGGAAGCGGAAGACGGAGATGATGTTTATTACTTAGAACGCACCAATGAATTTGTTATTGTATCTACTAAAGGTTATATACGAACATATTTTAAACCGGACGATGGAATCAATTATTACAATAGACAATAGGATGCTCAATAAATCTGCCCATGTATATTATGCTAAAAAGAGGAAATTGTAAAGTATAAAATACTTGACAGAATCAAAAAAATCGTATACATTATTTACAATTATAAAAACCTTTGATCGGGAGAAGTATCCTTATTGGAACATTTCAGAGAGCTGCAGGCGGTGGGATTGCGGTAATGGGAAGTCTGGA